>JAGANL010000046.1 GCA_017624235.1 Lachnospiraceae bacterium
TAATGACAGAGAGGTTGCCTGTGACACTTCCGTTTTGAAAATGCTTGAAGAGGATGCTTACGAAGATTATGGCAATACACTGATTAACTTTGCAGAGAAGGTTTCACTTACTCCTTTTCCGTTTGCTGCCGGCCTTGGTGGAAACATGGAGCAGATGAAGCGGAGAATCATCAATATTGCATCTTACAAGAAGCCAACATTTATGAAAAGACTAAAGGGCATGGCTGCATTTATGCTGACTGCTGTTCTCCTTTTAGGGCTTGCACCTTTTACCTCTACATATGCAGCAGATGGAAGTCACTATCAGTGGAACGCCTCCTCAGAAAATATTTCCTATGTAGACCTTTCTACATACTTTGGAGAATATGAAGGAAGTTTTGTTTTTCAGAGCCGATATGCTTTCTTATTCCGATAGAATATCCGTCATATTCAATCTCCCCGCCGACCATTGCGATTAACTGCATCACGCAGGCTCGTCTGGTTACTTCTTTGTTGATAAGGAGCGTTATCTTCTTGTCGAAATCAACCTCACCTACGGTAAATGGGGTATCCGCAAGCAATACCTTCATGATATTTCTTGGAGTATCTGACATTTCAAATGACTGCACCGTATATTTCTCTTCATTAAGCAAAAAGGAAATATGGTCACCGGACATCTTCGTATAGCAGATGCCACTTGAAATACTCTTTTTTATCTCTGTAACATAAAAGACCAGACCATCAACCTCAACACGGTCTTTGAGAGAAACCACACCTTCGGTCTGTCTGGTCATCAGGGTAAACTCTATCGTACATTCCCCGTCGAGTTTTTGAACGATGCTGCAGGCATTGACTCCCTGGTAGGATTTGATCAGTTCTCCGCTGCCGCCATCTTCTGTGGACGAATAAAAGTTAAGTCTTGGATGCGGCGGGATTTCTCTGTACCTTGGATAGACTGTCATATCCTCCTGCACATTTTTAAAGGAGGTACTCCAACCGATAAAAATAAAGCCTTCATATCTTGGCGGTACGGGTGCCTCGGCATGCCAAATCAATATCACCCGCCGCAGCAAGGTTAAGTACCGTAGGAAGTGTGTCGCACATTTGCTGGGTATCGTATCCGGCAAGGGCTAAGTAATTCAGAGCCTGCGCACACTCACTGGCAGAGAAGGCCGTTTCAGAACCCATCTTCTTGGCCAGTTCATTTAAGGTATCCATCGTGTTTACTGTCTGACCATCTTCGGTACTCATGGCATCTTTGGTAATTCCCATGGTTGCCTGAACCTGGCTCATGGAACTTTCAAAATTAGCGGCTGTTGTAACTGCTGCCGTTCCAAGTCCGGTCACTGCTGCTGTTACAGGCAGCATCTTTTGACCCGCAGAAGAAATGTTATCTCCTGCCGTTTTCATCTTTTCCCCAGCTGACGCAATTTTCTGAACGGCTGTTGCCGACTGATTTGCCTGAGTTTCCAGCTTCTTCAGTTCTGCCTCCGTTTCGATGATTTCCCTTTGAAGGGCATCATACTGCTCCTTTGAGATATCACCATTCGCCAGGGCAGTGTTTGCCTGTTCTGCCGCCGTCTTTAAGGCTTCTAACTTCTCCTTCGTTTCCTTCACTGCATCTGACAGCAGCTTCTCTTTTTGAGCCAGGAGTTCTGTGTTGCCGGGGTCCAGCTTCAATAGTTTTTCTACATCTTTAAGCTGCGACTGGGTGCTTTTGATTTCCTTGTTCACACCCTGGAGCGCAGTCTGAAGTTTTGTGGTATCACCGCCGATTTCAACGGTGATGCCTTTTATTCTGTTTGCGGCCATAGCACATTCCTCCTCTCTTGAAAATGGGCATAAAAATTGCCCGGCATTTCTGCCGAGCATAAGAAAAGCACCGTCCGGATTGCTACGAGCGATGCTAAACGATTCTTATTCTATTAAAATACATAAACTGGAAGTTGCACTCACTTCTTGAACAACTCGGAATGTGTCCCAAGCCGATATAACATCAAAACCAGTACATCACCGCGAATTTCATAAATAAGCAGCCAGTCCGGCTCTACATGACATTCACGAGTTCCTTTGTAGTTGCCTGTCAAATCGTGATCTCTGTATTTTGCATCCAGCGTACCGCCATTCGCCAGAATATCGATTACCTCAAACAGCTTATCAAGGTTTTTGTTTTGCTTTTTTGCAAGCTTTAGATCCTTCTTAAACTGAGTGGTAAACTGCACATCATACTTCATACTTCAAGAGCCGCCTTCAGTGCATCCATACTGGAATATCTCGGAGCCGAAGGATCATCCATCAGCTTTCTGCCTTCAGCAATGGCAGCTGCTGTTGTTTCATTCGGTACATCCAATTTCAGTTCAAAAGGAATACCATGTTCGCGGATAGCGGTTCTCAGGAACATATTTATAGCAGTGGTCATATTCAGACCGAGTTCGTTGAAAATCTCCTCTGCCTGGTCTTTGATATCCTTATCAGTTCTAATATTCAAATTTGTGGTTGCCATTCTGAACACCTCCATTCAAGTATAGTATATACAAATCTTCGGCTATTGTCAACACACTGCCATTATATTTTATATGAAATATTTGTTAAAAGTTATCGAATTCATCCTGGCCTGCAATTTCACGATACGGATATTCATCGTTTCTGCTTTCCGCGAACATATCATTCACCATACCGATGGTAAGCAGGTCAAGATCTCGAATCGATATCCCAAGCTGTACGCATCGAAGCAAGAAAAGAGGTGTTGTCATCTGGCGTTCAGTTGCGCGAAGTTTTTTTTAGACTGAACATCCGTCTGAACATTAAGCCCCCAAAGTTCAATGATTTTCGGCAGCACCTGATAGCGATTTCTGGAATGAACGGTAACCTCCAGGGCATTGGATGTTTCCTTCGTGGTCTTTGCCGTCCATGACTTGGCGTACTTGCCGGACTTCTGCGGTGCAGTCCCAGATATCTGCTTTTTGACTTCTGTGCCAGCCTTCTTTACCGCTTTTTTCACATCATCTGTGGCAAGGTCTGCATACTCTTGAAGCCCCTCCATAATTGCAGCAGCCATAGAGTCAATCTTCACTCTGTTTGATGCCATGCCTACCTCCTCACTTTCCAGCACTTCAGCTTGATGGATTTCTTCTTGTAGTTCATATGGTCAACGCCCTCAATGTTGTAAAGTTCACCATTAAACTCCACCCGATATTCTGTGGTGTTGATAGCCTTTCTCCAACTTCGGTCCATCTTGATCCGAGGTTGCTGTCACAACTTGTGACGAAGATAACTTTTTCCCAACTTGGGAAGAAGTTAAATCGGTTCTTGTTCCCTGCCTCTTCATCGCCTCCAGCTTCATCTTATGTCAAGGATGTTCAGGAACGATTGGGACATACCAACATTGAAACCACCCTGAACACTTATGTTCATAATACTGAACAGTTACAGAATCAGACAGTTGACCTTTTTGAAAAGACCATAGCAGAAAAGAGAAAACAAGCATAAAATCAAGGGCTGAAACACTTTTGTTCATAGTGTTCAGCCCTTTTATTGTTTTCATAAGCAAAATATAGTTCAATGGTGGAAAATGGGTGGAAAAACCACCTTTTTTCATATCAGAAAACATTGAAAATGCTTATTTTATGCGGGTTAGAAGGCACACCGTCTCCACATGCGAGGCCCCAGGAAACATATCCACAGTCGTCCCCCGATCCACCACATAGCCTCTCTCCAGAAATACCTCCAGATCCCGTGCCAGGCTTGTCGGCTTGCAGGATATATAAACAATCCTTTCCACACCATAACGGATAATCTTTATCGTTGCGACTATTAGGTGTATGCTATAAAATATTTGTTATAATGATACGAAAGGACATCATAATATGAAAGGTTATAAAATTCCGCATACAATTAAAACCAGTAAATTAAAACTTATTCGCATCCAAAAGCATATAAACAATTCGAACTTGCAGAACGTTCCGGCGTACCTTTAAAATGTATCGGAAACTACGAACAACTTCGCCGAGACATCAATCATGCACGAGTTGATATTGTTTATCGCCTTGCACGTGCTTTAGACTGTAGCATTGAGGAACTTTTGGATGAACCAAACACACCTAACAGTTCTACTTAATATTATTTGTTACCGTAAATCTTGTTTTTAATAGCAGGAGGTAATTCCATCCACAGTTTGCCAAAACAGTTGTGTACATCAGCATAAAAAGAATCTATACTCACTAAATCAATATCCTTATATGTTACTGGTTCAATGAATTTTTTTAATACCACTTCTGCCTCTACTTCTGTAATGCCTTCAAATGATTGATTTGCAACAGCTACAGATAAAATACTTGCACAATTATTCGATACTGGCAAACTCCTTATAGCAGTTTCATCCATTGCATCTCTCATCCAAAACAATAAATTCGAACCATTTTCTTCTAAATACTTTTTTATTTGCAAACCTCCTAGTTTTTTCTTTTAAATTATCGGTGAAGTTATCTTCCACCCTTTTTATTACTTTGCTGCATATTATTTTGCCTTACACATTCTTCACCTAAAAACACATTTAAATATGCATCGGCTGATATTCGTATAAATTCGTGATATGGTATCTGCATCCTATTTTCGCTGGTTTCACCAATATCTTTTGTCAAGATGATTTGCTGGTAATCTTCTGGCAAATATTTGAAATTCATTTCATTTGAACGCTTATTAGAAATTGTTATTTCTAATGCTATACAATCTCGCACATTGACATAGTCAACCTCGTGCCCTTCGATGTCCTGAAATTCAAACGTTCCTTTTTCCGGCAAAAAACCACGAACGTGGCATTCTACGATACTTCCCAATAATGCCGTGGGAAGTTTTTCCGGAAGATTTTCTTTTAAAATATCCTTTAATATAGCCATATAAAACATTGGATATTTGATACAAACGTTGTAACTTTTAAATAATTCGTCTTTGTAATTAATTCTTGAATCAGAAATAGATAAATCCCTGCGGATATTTGGAATACTCTCAATCGAATCTGATACCGGAGTAATCGTAATCAATCCTATCCTATGCAAAAACTGAAATGCCTGCTTCAGGGTATCCAAATCTTTTGATTTAAAATCATTATATTTTCCTATAAAAGATGTTGCAATGCGTTCTCCTATCTCATCCGCACCAATCTGTTTACATATATCTCTAAAATAAAACCGTATCGTTTCATTTAGTTTATCATTCTTAGCAAACTTATGGCTATTAACATGATTATGCAATGTGAATAGTGTTGCATAACAAATATCCAAAAGAGAATCTATGTCAACCAAATAAACATCATTCCCCATAATAACATTATCTGTTTTTTGATTTGATATTATCGTTTCTTCCAAACAACCTCTCAAATAATCCTCTAATGAAACAAAACCATAAAATTCATCAATTTCATATAAAAATTGACTATAAGCCGCTTCTGAAGATTCCTTTATACCTTTATACGAAAGCCATTCACTGTAATTTAAAAAATCTGTTCTTATTACAGAAGCATTTCCACAAAATGCTCTATTTGCCCATGCTTCTAATGCTACTGATTGGCTTCCAGTAAACACAATTTTAGTATTCTTACAAGGCTTTTCCGAAAGCTGAATAGATATCTCATTTATTTCCTTTTCTGGCTGATAAGCATAAGTGATTTCATCTAATAAAAATATTGCATCATTATCTTCTTCCATAGCAGACTTGATGGCATCAAAAAGATCCATGCTCTCATCCTGGGATAATGTTTTAAAGTTATAATACTTCACATTATCTCTATTTTTTTCTAACTGTAATAATGCTACTGTTTTACCACATTTTCGAGGGCCCAATAAAAATACTACATTAGATTTTTCTATTGCTTTTTCCATATCATAATAAAAATATCTTTTAAACGGATAACCGATATTAGCACTATTTTTCTCTATACTCATATAAATCCCCTCCTAGTATTTCTTTTTTTCAATACAAATATCTTCATAAGTACTTGTTTGTTATTGCAACTACTATTTATTACTATTCTGCAACTTTAATTAAAAAGACAAATGATTTAATAGCCACTGCAAAATTCTTTTACGAAACAATTCTTTTTTATCATCTTCTAAAATAAATAATCCATTTTCTTTATCTTGATTTCGATAACGAATCTTATCAATATTACAAACCAAATAATTGAAAATATACTGAAGATTCCAATGGATTTTATATAATACTACATAATCTTTATTTACCAAAGAAGATATCATCTGTTCTTCATTCAATACAATAACTTCTATTTCCTTTTTACCACTATGATAGGCATCATATATGCGATGATTTCCATCGATTATAACATATGTATTAAACGGCTTGTAATACGCAATTACAGGTGGTTTTTCTGCATTATAGCTTTTTGTTTCATATTCAAAGCCACTCTTGTCTACTATTTCATAAAGTTCTGAAACCTTTATCTTTCTTCGGATAACTCTTTCATTATTTACTATTTTCTCAACTTTAGATATATCCCATACAATAACAAATCTTCCCGTTCCCACAAAACATTCATACTCAAAATACTGTATACCAGGTTGGGCAATAAAATAGTCTTGAAACTCTGATAATTTTCTTCTATATAAGTGCAATTCATCTATAATAAGTTGCGGTATTATACATTTTTCCAATTTCAAATTTTGTGCCATTTTTTGTTCAGAACACAACTCCATCAAAAAAATGTCCATGTCAATTTCATATTGTCTTTTATTATTGCGCCACTTTCCGTAGCCGTATCTTGAAATATCCTGCATGTCATCCCTCCACATACAGATAACATCCTTTAACTCTATCCTTCTTTTCTTGCTTCCTCTTCCGATATTTTACAAATAATTTCTGATTCCAGAATATGTTTATACAGAACAACTTCTTCACCTACTTCAATATCATAAGAAGGTTCTTCTTTCTGCTCCATTGTCCCATAAGAATCAACTATACCGATTATTCCTTCCAAGATTTTTCCATTAAATAAAAATCTCACACAATCCCTATGCTTATAAATTGGCTCACCTAATATTCCCTTATATTTTGTTGCCACAATTTATCTCCTCTAATCATCCCACTGTGCTGATACGTTTTTCATGAGTTGAAGTAGTTCGGTTCTTGTTTCAGCTGTATCTCGCCAATCTTTTTCTAATACTACCAGATCAGCCAATAAACGATACGTAATAGACCATCCCTTTAAATCTTCCCAATTATTGAGTAACAACTGATAAAAATTAGCATACCTACTATACTGTGGTTCTTCTTTTAATTCAGTCAAAAGATCTCTTGCCCACTTTGCTTCTTTTTGATATGTGTATCTCTTTGTACGATCTGTTGCTTCATCAGCTAAATTCTCTAACTTAGTCGCTACTGAATCTAATTGAGAACAGCAATGGTAAAGTTCTCTTTCTTCTCCCGTAGGAATAGTGTCACAGAAGCACTCCTGCGTTTTTGCAAATTCAACTATTGGAAGGAGATTATCATACTTTGCTCCCCAATCAACTCCCGTCGCATTGGTTAAAAAAATAGCTTCTAATGTTTTTCCTATACCACCATCTTCTGAATACAAATAATTCTCCGCCCAAAAACGTGCATTCTTTTCTTTTGGTAAAAATGATTCTAGTAAGTGAGCTTCAATTATTGCAGATTCAGATCGATTTTCTATTTCAGCCTCATCTTTTACAAATCTATCTATCAATGAAAGCTTTGAAAAGCTAATTAGTTTTTTATCTGTTTGTTTTCTCATATTATCGACATTCCTTTATATATTATCCAAATGTTATCTCCGAGATATATCTATTATATCGTTACATTTGTAAAAATACAATAGCTAGATAAAAATAATAAATTTGAAAAAGCACAAAAGCTGATCGATAATCCTCGCTCAGCTTTCCATGCACTTCTACTACACATTTTCTACTTCCATAAAACTCCTAGCCACAAAAACTCGCATCATTTATCTCTTCTTGTCAAAAGACAAATTGTTTCTACGTGTGGTGTTCCCGGGAACATATCTACACAACAAACCTTCTCAACTTCATAACCATTTTCCAAAAATACTTCCAAATCCCGAACTAACGAAGTAGGCTTACATGAAATATAAATCATACGTCCTAAGTCATACGACAGAATTTTGTCCAATGCCTTTGGATGAATGCCGTCTCTTGGCGGATCCAGAATAATCAGATCCGGTTTTTCTTCAATGGTAGACAGAACCTTCAGCACATCCCCGGCAATAAATTCACAGTTTGTCAGACCATTCAGCTCTGCATTCTTTTTCGCTGCTTCCACGGCCTCTTCCACGATTTCCACACCGACCACCTTCTTGGCAACCGGAGCCATCATCTGTGCAATGGTACCGGTGCCGCTGTAGAGGTCAAACAGTACCTTGTCCGGCTTACCGTCTGCTCCCATGCCGAGATCGCCGATGTACTCTCTCGCCTTTTCGTATAAAACCTCTGCACCCAGACTGTTCGTCTGGAAGAAGGAAAATTCAGAAATCTTGAATTTCAGTCCCAGCAGCTCCTCATAAAAATAATCCTGCCCATACAGCACTATAGTTTCATCACTCTTTACCACATCTGCCACGGAGTCATTTTTGGTGTGCAAAATCCCAACGATTCTGCCGCTCAGCCTTCTGTCTCCAGCAGCTCCTCCATTCTCTTCCTTCTTTTCGTCACAAGCTGTATACTCTATATCCTCCGTCCTGCTTTCCTGCAATGCCAGCAGCCTTTCCACCAAGCCGAAAAGCTCTGTCTCCTCCTGCGTCGTTGTCACCAGCGCAATCAGAATTTCTCCCGTCCTTCTGGCCTTTCTGACCAACAGATGACGCAGATATCCGGTATGACGCAGTCTGTGGTAAAAAGAAGTTTTCTTCTCGTCAAAATAATTTAGGACACAGTTCAGAATCAGTCTGTAATCCTCGTCTACAATCTGGCACTCCTTCACAGTTACAATATCATAAAAGCTGCCGCGCTTATGCATACCAAGAGCCAGCGGCCCATCCTTGATCTCATCTCCAAAGGAAAACTCCATCTTATTCCGATATCCGAACTGGACCGGACTCCCTATGATTGGCTCAAAAATTTCCTCGATTCCCTTTTCCTGTTTGGAAAGAACAGGTGTTAACAACCGTTTTACCTGTGCTTCCTTTAATTTCAGCTGCTCCTCATACGGCAGAGTCTGATAGCTGCAGCCACCACAGGCTCCAAAATGAGGGCAGGGACTTTCCATCTCCAGCGGCGATTTTTCTATCACCTCCAACAATCTGCCCTCTGCCCTGCCTTTTCTGACCTTATTCACTCCAAAGGACACCTTCTGTCCCGGCAGTGCATTTTTCACGACGCAGCTTCCTTCCTCACATACCACAATACCTTTATTGGGGAAATCCACACGTTCTACAATTCCTTCTAATATCTGTCCTTTTTTCATTCTCTTCTCCATTCTGGAAATTTTCTCTTTCAAACGAGCCCGCCTGCTGATTCGTTGCACACGTACAGTTCCCTTTACGGCAAACTGACTCTTCACAGGTCCCGTATCATGTTCTTTGAAACCAAAAACGGGATGCCGCTCACCGCGCATCCCGCTCTTTCACGCTTTTTACTCTTTTGCAGCTGTTTCTTCCGATGCCTTTTCATCCTTCTTTACAGCAGCCGTTTCCTCTTCGTCCTCAAAAAACTCATCCTCATCTTCATCGAACTCATCTTCAAAATCATCCTCAAAATCCTCCAGATAAGCCGGTGTCAGATAACGATATACTGCATATGCAATTCCTGCCACTGCTGCAACCGCTCCGATTACTGCAAATACCCAAAGCACAGTATTGTCTTTTTTCTTTTCTTCTTCCTTCTTTTTGAGAAGCTCATTCAATTTTGCCATGTTGATAATGTCTTCCAGTCTGTTCATATGAGTCACCCTTCCTTTACATGATACGGCTCTGCCCTTTCCGAGTATTATACCACTAAGTCATAAATTTTACTATAAAATTTCTTACACTTTTTTCAGTTTTGCAAAGGCGGCATACATGACCTTCTGACCGGCTCCGTCAAACTCTACCGTCACCTGAAAATCCCTTGGCCCTTCCTCAATTTTCAGTACCGTACCTTCTCCATATTTGATGTGCCGTACGCGGTCGCCCTCGCTATAATCCAGGCTGCCTCCCGCTGCCGGTGCTCCCTTGCTTACTCCTGCCAGACCGGCAAGTGCACTGGCTCCGTCCTGTGCTTTGGACAAAAACGGCTTATTCTGAAGCGAGGTACGCTTCGGTGTCACGACCGCCTTGGGCTTCGGCATTGCCTCACCCGGAACTCTGGTTGCTCCCAGTCCATTGCCAAGGGAAGATACCGTCACCATACCGGGCTTTGCCTTTCGGAAAAATTCCTCGCCTGACATACCGGTGCCTTCCTCCTGCAGACGGCTCAGCTTTTCCTTATCAAAAATACCGGGCTTCTCCTGCGTAGTGCCCATGCCGAAGGGCTTTGCCTTAAAATGACTTCTTTCATAGGAGTCCTCTGCGTAATCCTCAAAATCCTTATGTTTTATGCCCGGCACCTTCTGATCCAAGAGAGCCGGGGGGATTTCTTTGACGAAACGGCTGACCGGATTATACTGCGTCTCACCGCGGATCATTCTGCTTCTGGCACAGGTAATCGTCAAATCCTCCTTGGCCCGGGTAATTCCCACGTATGCCAGACGGCGTTCCTCTTCGATTTCAGCCGGATCATCGGACGTGATGGTCATATAGCTGGGAAATACCCCATCCTCCATACCTGCCAGATAGACATGCGGAAACTCCAGACCTTTGGCGCTGTGCAACGTCATCAAAAGCACCTTATTATCATCCTCATTTACTCCGTCAATATCCGCTACCAGTGCAACTTCCTCCAGAAATTCACTCAGGCTCGGTTCATCATGCGTTTCCTCATAGGATACAATCTTACTGATCAACTCATCGATATTTTCCATGCGGCTTTCTGCGTCCTCTTCATCAGATGCCTCCAGCTGTGCCACGTAGCCGGTTGTTTCCAGCACATCCTTGATGAGTTCCTCCAGACTGTAGTACTCCAGCTTACTGCGGAAGGTCTGTATCATCGTTACAAAAGGTGTCAGTTTGGCGGCACTCTTTCCGATGGTCATAATCTGATCTGCTTCCCGCAGAGCATCGTAAAAGCTGATGTTCCTCTCATCGGCATATTCCTGCACTCTGGTCAGTGTCGTTGCTCCGATGCCCCGTTTGGGGACATTGATTATACGCTTTACAGCCACATCGTCCCGTCCGTTATCAATCGTCTTTAAATAGGCCAGCAGGTCCTTGATTTCCCGTCTGGCATAAAAGTTTGTGCCACCCACCACATCATATGGGATTCCGGCCACCACAAAGCGCTCCTCCATGACACGGGCCTGTGCATTGGTACGGAATAAAATCGCACAATCACTGTAATCTGCAATTCGCTCCCGCTTCTTTTTTGCTATGTCCTCTACGACATACTGGGCTTCATCGTATGCACTGTCAAACTGTTTAAAATGCAGAAGCGCTCCCGCTCCATGGTCTGTCCAGAGCGCTTTGTCCTTTCTCCCTACGTTATTCCGAATCACGGCATTGGCCGCATCCAGCACATTCTGGGTCGAACGGTAATTCTGCTCCAACTTGATGACAACAGCTTCCGGATACACCTTTTCAAAATCCAGAATATTGCGGATATTCGCTCCGCGGAATTTGTAGATGGACTGGTCATCATCACCCACGACGCACAGATTCCGGCTCTTAGAGGCTAAAAGACGAATCAGCTCAAACTGCGCCGTATTCGTATCCTGATACTCATCCACCATAATATAACGGAAACGGTCCTGATAGTACTCCAGCACATCCGGGCATGCCTGAAACAGCTCTACCGTCTTTACGATCAGATCATCAAAATCCAGAGCATTGCTCTTTTTTAAGGCTGCCTGATATTCCTTATAGGCACCTGCAATCCTCTGTTTGGTAAAATCTCCCGCCGCCTGCATCTCATAGGTAAGCGGGGAAATCAGTTCATCCTTGGCAGAGGAAATCGCCCCGAGAATCGTCCGCTCCTTCAGCATCTTCGTATCAATTTGAAGCTTTTTGCAAATATCCTTCATAACCGTTTTCTGGTCATCCGTATCATAAATCGTAAAATTATGATCAAATCCCAGTCTGTCAATATAGCGGCGCAGAATACGCACACAGGTGGAATGGAAGGTAGACACCCAGATACTGTCCGACCCAAAGCCAACAATATCATCCACACGCTCACGCATCTCACCGGCCGCCTTATTGGTAAAGGTAATCGCCATAATATTCCAGGGATTGACATTGCACTGGTCAATCAGATAGGCCACCCGGTGCGTCAGCACACGGGTTTTCCCGCTTCCTGCTCCCGCCAGAATCAGCACCGGCCCCTCCGTCTGAAATACTGCTCTTTTTTGTTGTTCATTCAAGGTATCATATATACTCATAAATCGCTTCCTCCCGTTCCAAATTTTCCATCCATCTATTGAAACCATATAAGCTAAACCATATAAAGCCTTAGCCCTGCGCACGAACCTCACATCACACCTACCACGATACCGATGACAATCACACAGGCGCAGAACAGCTTATATCCCACGTTCTTTTCCCGGAAAATAAACTTTCCTGCCAGGATAGTCACCACACAGCCCGACTGCTTGATGAGCGTCATGACAGTAATCCGGCTTTCTGCCATGCCATTTGCCAGAAACAGTGCCTTATCCGCAAGGATGAACAACAGGCTTAAAATCCAGATCCAGTAATTTTTTACCGCACCCTTCCAGTCCACCCTCGTCCTGCTGAATGCCAGATACGCAAAATACAGCAGCGCCAGAAACAGCATATACCAGAACTGCAGCTGTGAACTGTTCAGTTCCCGCATCAGCAGCTTGTCCATCAGTCCCGAAAAAGCATTTAGCAGACAGGATATAAAAGCAAACACAATATAGATGATTTCCACGCCTTCTCCTGTCTGTATTTTGAGATTGGCCTCCACCCCGGATGCCCTACCTGCCACTGCCTCCTGTCCCTCAGCAATCACTCTTCGAAGCTGTCTTCTAGCCAAAAACCTCGGCTTGTATTTCAACAACAGCAATCCCGATGCCACAAAAATCAGACCAATAATCTGTGTCGTTGAGAGCACCTCATGCAGCACCACCGTTCCCAACAGCGTCGCAAACAATACTCTGGAAAGATCCAGCACTCCATACAGACTAATCGGCATCCTGTGAATAGCCTTAAAGCTGCAGATCCAAGCCAGAAAAATGACAAAGGATTTCAGCGCTATGTATACCATCTGCCTGCTGCTTACCCCCATTGCCTGTTTATACTGAGGCGTAACCATCAGAAAACCAATCAACGTATAGAAAAAAAGAACCTCCATGACGGAGCTTTTCTCCAATGACTTTTTCTTAACGATTTCCCGGACACCCTTCAGGACTCCGTAAATCAACACCAGAAACATCCACATCGTTTTTTCTTCCCGTTCTCTTTTTGTACCTAATTTATTATACGGAATTTATCTGCCTTGTCAAATACGGACTGAGCTGCTATCTTCTCCGGTACAGGCACTCCCCCTCTTTTCCCACATATACTAAAGCAGTATCTTTCAGGAGGTCTGTTATGAAAAAGAAAGGAATTGCTTTACTGATGACCCTGTCTCTCCTCTCCGCTCTCTTATCCGGCTGCGGACAGACAGACAAAGAATCTGCAGCCGACAAAAAAAGCAGTGGCAGCCAGATTGTGCTCAATGAGGTGGCCCACTCCATTTTCTACGCACCGATGTATGTAGCCATTGAGGAAGGATATTTTGAAGAGGAAGGCCTGGACGTCACACTTGTGACCGGATTTGGCGCTGATAAAACGATGACTGCCCTTTTGTCCGGCGAAGCCGACATCGGTTTTATGGGAAGCGAATCCACCATCTATACCTATCTGGAAGGAGCAGAGGACTATGTAGTAAACTTTGCCCAGTTGACCCAGCGTGCAGGCAACTTTCTGGTTTCCAGAGAACCGATCGACCAGTTCTCCTGGGATATGTTAAAGGGCTCTACCGTTCTCGGCGGTCGAAAGGGCGGTATGCCACAGATGGTCTTTGAATACATTCTGAAAAAGAACAGCATTGATCCTGCCACCGATCTGACGATTGACCAAAGCATCGACTTTGGTTCCACCGCTGCCGCTTTTTCTGGAGGAGATGCTGACTTTACCGTGGAATTTGAACCGCATGCTACCGCTCTGGAGCAAAAGGGAGACGGCTACGTTGTAGCATCGCTGGGCGAATCCTCCGGCTATGTTCCCTATACTGCCTTCAGCGCCCGCAAAAGCTTCATAGATGCCAATCCGGAAACCATCCAGTCCTTTACCAATGCCCTGCAGAAGGGTATGGATTATGTAAATCTCCATTCACCGGAAGAAATCGCAAAATGTATCAGTCCGCAGTTTCCGGAAACCGATCTGGATACTTTGACTACCATCGTGACCCGCTACTACGATCAGGATACCTGGAAGGGCGATCTGATCTTTGAGGAAAAGAGCTTTGTCCTCTTACAGAATATTCTGGAAGAAGCCGGAGAATTGACCGAGAGAGTCGATTACCATACTCTGGTCGATACCTCCTTTGCTGAGAAAGCAGCCGGGAAATAGTCTCTGTACTTTCCTCCTGCCGCAAATTCCGCACGGGCACATGTCCACGGCCATCAGACATACGAAACGGGCAGAAAACCGATATCCACAAATACCGGTCTCCTGCCCGTTGCTCATTATTTATGCGTTTTTCTTCAGCTTCTGCATATATGCCCTGGTTTCTGCTACTACCACACCGTTTAATGCCAGCAGCGCAATCAGGTTTGGAAATGCCATCAGCGCGTTGCAGATATCTGCAATGGTCCAGACAGCCGATACCGTCATAAACGGGCCGATAAAGACTGCCAGAATGTACAGCCAGCGGAAGGTCTTGACTACGCCCTGCTTTCCGCCGGATAAATATTCCAGACATCTTTCACTATAATAGTCCCATCCCAGAATCGTTGTAAACGCAAAGAAGATCAGACACATCATCAAAAGGAACCCTGAAATCTCGGAAGAGAACGGAAGTCCTCTTGTAAATGCCTCCGTCGTCACTGCCACACCTTCTAATCCGATGTTCCAGGTACCCGTAATAACAATAGAAAGCCCTGTCATGGTACATACGATAATGGTATCAATAAAAGTACCGGTCATAGATACCAGACCCTGTCTTACCGGCTCCTTTGTCTGTGCTGCTGCCGCTGCAATCGGAGCACTTCCCAGACCTGCTTCATTCGAGAAGATACCTCTGGCGATACCCTTCTGCATTGCAACCAAAATAGCGCCCATAGCACCGCCTGCTGCCGCCCGCATACCAAACGCAGAGGAAATGATTTCCGCAAAAGCAGCCGGAACCGCAGAAATATTCAATACAATGATAACCAGACAGGTCACGATATAGATGACTGCCATAAATGGAACGACAATCTGCGAAACCTTGGCAATACGCTGAATACCGCCGATGACTACCAGTCCGACACAGAGTGTCAGCACCAGCCCTGCGATGACTACCGTCCAGGAATATTCCCTTCCAAATAATACCACGCTCCATGAATTGTTCGGATCAAAGAAATTATTTACCGCAGAAGCAATCCCGTTTACCTGTGTAAAGGTACCGATACCAAACAGACCTACCATCGTTCCGAATACACAAAACAGCTTTGCCAGCCACTTCCAATTCTTTCCCATACCGTTTTCTATGTAGTAGAACGGCCCGCCCAGCGCGTGTCCGGTTTCATCCAGCACACGGTATTTGACCGCCAGCAAACCTTCCGCATACTTGGTTGCCATTCCAAAAAAAGCTGCTATCCACATCCAAAACAGAGCTCCCGGGCCGCCGACCACAAGTGCGGTTGCAACACCGACAATATTTCCGGTACCGATGGTAGCAGAAAGTGCCGTACATAAAGCTCCGAAGCTGGAAACCTCGCCTTCACCGTCCTCCTCGTTCTTCACCATATACTTTAGCGCTTTTCCGAGATGGCAGACCTGAAGTCCCTTCAGCCGGATGGTTAAAAAGATACCTGTTGCAAGGATCAATACAATCAGTGGGATTCCCCACAAAAAGTCATCCACGCTCACTAAAACTTTGTCAATTTGCTGTAACATTGGTTACATCCTCCTCTTTTTCGACATAAAAATAGAGCTGATATTTCATCAGCCCTCCAAAGAGTAGACAACGCTATGTGCTCTGTCCTTTTGCCTGAGAGATAGGCTCCCCGTTTGGGAAGCTGTACACCTTCGGCGCTCATTTTACTGAGACTCTCCAGAGTTACTATCCTTTTTGTACATTCGCACATCCGACATGCTGTCCGCTTCTCTTACTGCATACAAATGTGCGTCATACAAATACATAGTATAGTGTATGACGCACAAAATTGCAATATGAATTTTTATTCGCTTTTCTTTTCCTGCTTTGCCTCTGATCTTTTTTCTCTTTGAAAGCTTTCCTTGACATAGCTGTCCAAAATTTTCTCAATCAAAAGCTTCTTCACATACACATCAAAGCTGAGCATACAGATAAACGAAAACATCTGCAGGAATTCCTGCTCCCTTTCCGGTACATTCCCGAAGGTATCCTTTGATTTGCGGAACTTATCCATCACATCCTCTTTCAAAATCTCCACCTGAGGCCGTTCCAGACGAAAGACTTCCTCATAAATATCCTCCAGCCGGATTCCATCATCCTTCCCAAAAAACTCCTCCGTAATCGGCTTGAGCAGATTCTGTATATCCCCAATGGATAAGATCCCTTTAAAATAGTAAATAAAAATCAGAAGCACTACATGCTCCTTGGAATATTTCTTCTTGATTGGCGGCGGAAGAAGATCATTCTTGGCATAATTATTGATCATTGTCTTCGTCAGAATCTTATCCTCCTTCTCATCCCGCACCGTGCTTTTCAAATGCCGATCCATAAAGGTCGTAACCTGATCCATATATAAATCAATATTAGGAATATCCGCTGTCTTGATATAGTCAATCCGATCCAGGCTCTGCATGATACTGTTTAATAAATCTTCTGTCTCAATCTTCATTATCCACACCTCTACTACATATTATATAGTTTTCAATACTACATGGCAAGTATAACTTTGTTTCTTTACTTTACAACTTTAGTATGTTAAAATGAAATAAGTCTAATGAATTATATCGAAAAGTTCCTGGAGGCACATGACATGAACAAAAAATTGAAAACAGAGGCCGTAGACCATCTGTTTGATGCGATTCTGAAATTGGAGAATAAAGAAGAATGCTACAACTTCTTTGAAGATCTCTGCACCGTCAACGAATTACTCTCTCTTTCCCAGAGATTTGAAGTGGCCGCTATGCTGCGTGACCACAAAACCTATCTGGAAATTGCAGAAAAGACCGGTGCATCCACCGCCACCATCAGCCGTGTAAACCGTTCCTTAAATTACGGCAACGATGGATATGAACTGGTTTTTTCCAGAATGAATTCTTAAACACACAAAAAGAGCATGTACTTTTCTTTTACCGCGAAGTACATGCTCCTTTTTTAGCCACTGATCTCAATCAATTCCAACGGATCAATCAAGCTGTTATCCTTCTGTATCTGATAACCCAGCACAGCGCCTTCCTGTGAAATTTCAAACAGCATCGTGCCCTTGGTCAGTTCATCTCCCTCTTTCACCTTTGGCTCTGCTGCCACGCGATAAATGGATATATAACCATTTCCATGATCCAGAGTCAGCATTCTTCCGTAAACAGTATCTTCCTGAATGGACACCACCGTACCATTTCCGGTAGCCACTACAGCAGATCCTCCCGCCGCTGCAAAATTGACAATCGGCTCCTTAGGCTCTCCGGCTTCCTCAGCCTGCTCTGCACCCTGCGCTGTCTGGTCTTCTTCCAGAATAGCAGCCGTTCCGGATAACGGGAATCCGGTTGGAATGTACTTCTCTGCGTCCTCCGATTCCTTCTGTACTTTATCATTGACTGTTTCGCTTAACAAGGTCACCTTGTTGGACAGCTCCTCGTTTTCCAATTCCAGATCCTTCGTTTCCTGAATCAGATTCTCCACCTTGGCTGTCAGTGCTGCATTGGTCTCGGATACATTGGACAATGACATACTCTTTGACACGCCATAGCCGGCGCAAAACAGAATCACAGCCGCCAGTACTGCCGCAATTCCTTTAATGACACCTGCTCCCAGGTGGAACTGTCGGATATGGCCTTCTTCCGTTTCCGTAACTACCATAACGGTGAAATTCCGTTTCTTTTTCTCCTTATTTGGTTCCATAAATCTGAATCACCTCCAGATAGGTTGATTTGAACCCCACTATTATACCATAAGACCATATATGTGGCAACTTTTGCCGGGACTGAAATTCCATAGAACGTCCTATCGAATCAGATAGCCCTTTTCCTTCAGCTTCGCTTCCACCATATCCAGCCTGTCCATGGAATCCGCCTCGATGGTATGAAAATGAACCCCTTTCGTCAAATCATTGAGAAGCGTTGTCTCGTGCTCTGCCACCTGGTTTAGAAAGGTATCCACATCCACTCTGGAATTGATGATCAGATCCACTGTAATCATTCCGTAAATTTCATGTTCTACGACCACATCCAGAAGCCGTCCTCCGCAATCCACAATCGTATATAATTCATCTCTTGTCTCTTCTTTGGAATGTCTGACCTTGACTGTTTTTTGAAAACGGTGCTTCTCCTCATCTTCCTGAAAAAGAAGATACCCTTTATTCGTTGATAAAATATTCTTATTGGTTGCACGCAATAATGCAATATCCTGCACAATAATCTGTCTGCTGACCCCAAGTTCTCTTGCCAGCTCCGTTCCCGAAAGCGGCCTCTGTTCCTTCTGCAGTATCTGAAGTATCCGCGTTCTTCTCTCCTGCGTCTCCATCCCGATTCCTATGCTCCTTTCAGGTCTTCCACCTTTGTTTTTTCTGCTATTTTAGCATAATTTGCTTTACTTTTACAACATCTTATGCTATTCTGTTTTTGTTGTAGTAACACAACGATTTATAATTTTTTGGAGGTATCTTAAGATGAACAAAGGTACAGTAAAGTGGTTCAACAACCAAAAGGGTTATGGTTTCATCTCCGATGAGGCTGGAAACGATGTTTTCGTTCACTACTCTGGACTGAACATGGAAGGTTTCAAGTCTTTAGAGGAAGGCGCTGCTGTTGAGTACGAAGTAATCAACGGAGAAAAAGGACCGCAGGCAGTAAACGTAACCAAGTTATAAGAAACGCTTATAACAACATTTTAATCAGTTTTTCGATGTGCCTTTTCTAATATAAATATAAGTAATATCAGACAACATATATTTTATGTAGGATTCGCAATTGTTTTAACGGATTAAGAAGGAAACCAGTCTTTCGGGACTGGTTTCTTTTTGCTTTCCCTTTCTTTTGCTTCCAAAGCCTATTCCACTTTTTGCACATAGCGAAGCACTTCCTCGAACCCCATGCTTCCGCCAAACAGATCCAGCGCACTGCCGATTGTCACATTGACCCTGTCACGGCCAAGCTGCTTCAATGCTCTCAGATCCTCAAAGGAATGAACTCCGCCTGCATAGGTAACAGGAATTTTTCCCCAATCGCCGAGCAGTCCTACAAGCTCTCTCTCGATGCCTTCCGCCTTGCCCTCCACATCCACGGCATGAATCAGAAATTCATTACAATATTCCGCAAACTCATCCAGCGTTTCTTCGCTCAGCCTTACCTCCGTATATTTCTGCCATCTATCCGTTACAATATAATAAGAGCCTTCTTTTTTTCGGCAGCTTAAATCCAATACAAGGCGATCCTTACCTACGTTCTCCACCAGTCTTTTCAATCTGGAAAGCTCCACCCTTCCATCCTGAAACACATAGGAGGTCACGATAACATGCGAGGCACCTGCTTCCAGATATTCCTCCGCATTGTCGGCCGTAATGCCTCCTCCGATCTGCATACCGCCCGGGTAAGCTGACAGCGCCAGAAGTGCCTGCTTTTTGGTCGCTTCAAAGTATTCGCTGCCTTCTTTATTCAACAGAATGATATGACCGCCCTTTATCCCATAGGAACGGTAAAAATCCGCAAAAAAGCTTCCATCCTTTTCGGAAACAAAATTTTCGTCTGCCCGATTTCCCTCATCCCTCAGACTTCCTCCTACAATCTGCTTAATCTTGCCATTGTGAATATCAATACATGGTCTGAATTCCATACTGCCTCTCATTCTGCCGTTTCGGCTTCAAATTATTTTCATTTCTGTAATGATTTTTATTTTTGTATAATCCATCGGAAAATGTCTCATACTACCATTGTAATAAAACTAGAAAAAAGGAGCTATATTATGAAAAGATGGAAACAATTCTTTACCCTTGTTTTGGTCATCCTTACCATGACTGTCCTTGTTGCCTGCGGCACCAATAATAAAACCGGCAATACAGATGATATGGCCGGGAACAACAATACTACCCAGGGAGCCGGAACTGCCAACAATAACGGCACAACAGGCACGACCAATGGTACAACCGACACAAATACCAACACAAATAACGGCATGACCGACAATAACGGAAACACGGTAAACAACGGCGCTACAAACGGTACAGACGGTACTGTAAACCACGTAAACGGAACCGATGCCGGAACAGGCGGCAATGAAACCGCCGGAAATGAAACAAACGGTACAGTTTCCAATGTCGTGGATGATGCAGGCAATGCAGTTGGCAATGTCATCGACGATGCCGGCAATGCGGTTGGCAATGTTGCAGAGGATATCGGTAACGGTGTCAAGGATATTACCGACAATGCCACAGGCAGATAATTTCCATAGAATCAAGAAGCCCCTTTTCAGGGGCTTCTTTTATGCAACAGCCAAATCGGTTATGCCTTCTCGATAATCGTACCCTCCTGATAGGCGGTGAGCAGCTTTTCCAGATAGTAGATGCTTTCCTGCAATTCCCGTCCGATATCCGTATTGGACACCCGCATTCTGACCGGAGCAGTCTCGATCGTAATCGAATCCGAGAAAATATCCGACTCCTTTTCGATGGCCGCCTGCATGGATTCAAACGGCTCATGCGCCACCAGACGCATACCATGAGAATTGGCAATCAACGTATAGCCTGCAATTCCGGTTTTGCTCTGATAAGCCTTGGAAAAACCTCCGTCAATAATCAGAAGCTTTCCACCACATTTGATCGGGGTCTGTCCCTTTTTCAATTCCACCGGAACATGTCCGTTTACAATATGGGAATGCTCCGTATCCAGACCAAACTCCTTCAAAATGTTATTGATCACTTCTTCATTATCCAACAGCCTGTAATACGCATTCTTGGTCTCCACATGGGTTTCCTTATCCTGAATAAAATAGCGTTCAAAGGTTGCCATCTTGTCTTTTCCGAACACCGGAGAATTCGGGCCTGCCCAGATATACCAGATAATATCCTGCCCTCTCAGCTTTTCCTTCATATCACTGTGCAGATAGTATCCCTTTCTGGCATACTGATCCAGCACATCATACAGGCTTTTTCCGCTGTATTTTTTCCCGTACACATTGACCTTGCTAAAGGTTCCGTCCTCCTCTAACGGGACACAGCCATGATAAAGAAGATTGGAATTATACACCCGGTAAAGACCACCCTTGGCAAACAGGAACCGAACGTGGGTCTGCAGCTTTTCACAGTTTACAAAGGCCTGACGCAGCCTTTCCATAACAACCTCTTCCTCTTCGGACAGCTTATACGGATTTTTCGGGTCCACAGTCGGAAAATCCACATCCTTCATGGGATATTCCTTTCCGTCCACCATGACCGTTTTCTTTTCATAATCAATTTTATCCAATAACAGCCTGTTTTCCATCTGGAACTCCGGGCGGCGCATGATAAGCTGTCCCTCCAGTTTAAACTGGATGATGGCCATCGCCTTGTGCATCTTCATGTCCAGACTCAGATCCTTGGTATCATAATCGGTATTATACTTTATGGCAAAGCTGTCACAATTCACATTGGAATACTTTTCCAGAGCGAAGGTCGCAAGCGGAATCAGGTTGATGCCGTATCCCTCCTCCAGAGTATCCAGATTGCCATATCTGGCCGACATCCGCACCACATTGGCAATACATGCCAGATGGCCGCTGGCCGCTCCCATCCACACAATATCATGATTTCCCCACTGCACATCCACCGAATGATAATTGCGTAGCGTATCCAGAATGATATGCGGTCCCGGCCCCCTGTCATACACATCTCCTACGATATGCAGATGATCCACTACAAGCCTCTGAATCAGGTTGCTGAGAGCAACGATAAATTCCGGTGCACGTCCGATTCGGATAATCGTATGGATGATTTCATTATAATAGGCTTCCTTATCCTCCAGATCTCCCTTCTCGGTAATCAACTCCTCGATAATATAGGCAAAATCCTTCGGAAGTGCCTTTCTGACCTTGGAACGCGTATACTTGGAGGAAACTCTCTTCGTGACCTGAACCAGACGGTACAGCGTAATCTTATACCAATCCTCAATATTATCTTCCTCCCGCATGACAATCTCCAGCTTTTCCTTGGGATAATAAATAAGCGTTGCAAGGCTTCTTTTATCCCGGCTGCTTAAGGTATTGCCAAATTCCTCATCGATTTTCCCGCGGACAGAGCCTGAACCGTTTTTCAGCACATGATTGAACTGCTCATATTCCCCGTGAATATCTGTCAGGAAATGCTCCGTTCCCTTCGGCAGATTCAGGATTGCCTGCAGATTGATGATTTCCGTGGAAGCTGACGCTATCGTCGGATACTGTTTTGCCAGACTCTTTAAATATTTTAATTCCATTTCATCCATACTATTTCCCCTGCTTTTCTTATTCTTCCCTGCCATCAGACCGTTCCTCTTCCGTCCTGTCTGAATCCTTACCTATACCGCGCCAATCACATCGCTCATTTCATAATGTCCCGCCGGTTTACCCTTTAAAAACTTAGCCGCCTGTACAGCGCCTTTTCCAAATACAGCCTTGGAATATGCGGTATGGGAAAATGTGATGACCTCGTCCGTTCCTGCAAAGATGACATCATGATCACCTACGATGGTGCCTCCCCGGACAGCTGAAATACCGATTTCCTTTTTCGGACGCTTCTCTCTTCTGCTGCTTCTGTCAAAGGTGTATTCATATTCTCCATTCAGTTCTTCGTTGATGGAATCCGCCAATGCCAAAGCCGTGCCGCTTGGCGCATCCACCTTCAGATTATGATGTTTTTCCACGATTTCCATATCAAAGCCAGCCGGAGCCAGAATGGCTGCCGCCTCCTTTAAAAGCTTAAACAGCATATTGATTCCAAGAGACATATTCGCCGATTTCAAAATAGCAACCTTTTTGGATGCTTCTCCCACACGGGCAAGCTGCTCTTCGGACAGTCCCGTCGTGCACAGTACACACGGAATCTGCTTCTCCACACAATAATCCAGCAACGCATCCACTGCCTTTGCGGATGCAAAGTCAATCACTACATCGGCCTCCACATCACATTTGTCAATACGGTCAAATACCGGATAGCTGTTCTGGATATGATTGGAGACGTCAATTCCTGCTACAATTTCTATCTCTTCATCCGCTGCAATGATTCCGGTAATAACCTGTCCCATTTTTCCGTTACATCCATGCATGATTACTTTTGTCATTTTCCGTTTTCTCCTTTGTTGTCTGTCTGTCGACATTATACCATACTTCCTATAACAGCGCTACACACTAAAACCCAAATAAATGGGTTCTTCGGATGGCTTCCACATCCTCTGCCGCAGCCAGCTCCTCCGAAAAGACACTGGCACTTCCGGCGCTGAGTCCCATTTTGAATGCTTCCTGATAATTCCCCGTTTTCAAATATCCCGTCAAAAAGCCTGCTACCATAGAATCTCCGGCACCTACGGAATTGACCAGCCGCCCCTTTGGTGCATCACTCCTTAACACATGTCCATCCTCTTTCAGCAGGATTGCTCCGTCTCCTGCCATGGAGACCATGACATTTCTTGCCCCCATTTCCTGCAGTTTTCCTGCGTAAGAGCAAATGTCCTCCCGGGTCTTTAGCTTTGCATCAAAGATTTCTCCAAGCTCATGATGGTTGGGTTTGATCAGGAAGGGATGATATGCCAGCGCACTGACCAGCAGTTCCTTTGACGCATCCACCACAACCTTCAGCTTTTTCTCCTGAACCCTCTCCAAAATCGTTGTGTACATGGATTGCGGCAGCCCCGTCGGAATATTTCCTGCAAGCACCAGAAAATCTCCATCCTTCAGCCTCTCCAGCTTCCGATACAGCTTCTCCGCTTCTTCCTCTGAAACCTTCGGCCCCATCCCGTTAATCTCCGTCTCTTCATCCGACCGAAGCTTGACATTGATCCGGCTCATTCCCTGCTGTACGGTAATAAAATCAGTGTGCAGCTCCATATCCTTCAATCTTTTCCGAATCTCTTCCCCTGTAAATCCCGCCGTGAAACCAAGCGCTATGCTCTCCACTCCCAGATTTTTCAACACGATCGACACATTGATTCCCTTGCCTCCCGGCAGGATTTTTTCCTCACAGGTTCGATTGATGGTTCCTGCCTGAAAGTGCGGCACCGACACGATATAGTCCAGGGAAGGATTCAAAGTAACCGTATAAATCATCCTGAATTCTCCTATCGTATGAAAAATATGACCGGTTGTGACTTTTCCATCATAACCGGTCATCTCCTATGTTTCCTTTTTATAACAGGCCAAATTCTTTCATCGCTTTTTCCAGTCTGGCTGCATTGGCATCCTCCATCTCCGTTAACGGACGGCGCAGGATTCCTGCTTCCATACCCATCAGGTTCATGGCCTTCTTAACCGGAATCGGATTGACCTCGCAGAACAGGGCGTCAATCAGGCTGACTGCCTTTAACTGGATTTCGCGGCTTCCCTCGATATCTCCTGCCAGGAACTTCGCACACATATCATGTGTTTCCTTCGGTGCGATATTGGAAAGTACGGAAATAACACCCTTTCCACCCAGCGCCATAATCGGCACTACCTGATTATCATTACCGGAATACAAATCTACACAGCCGTCTGCCATAGCCATAAGTCTTGCCATCTGTGAAAAATTATCCGTTGCATCCTTTACTCCGACAATGTTCGGTACATTTTTGCAAAGAGAAACCACTGTCTCCGGCAGAATGTTCACTCCTCCGGTACGTCCCGGTATATTGTAAAGAAGAATCGGTATGCTGACCGCTTCTGCCACCATGGTAAAGTGCTCTAAAAGTCCCTTCTGTGTCGCTTTATTATAATAAGGTGTTACCACAAGCAGACCATCTGCACCTGCTTTTTCCGCTTCCTGAGACAGATAGATTGCAGTCTCCGTACAATTGGAGCCCGTACCCGCAATAACCGGAATCCTTTTTGCAACCTTCTCAACGCAGAAACGGATAACCTCCAGATGCTCCTCATGCGTCAGAGTAGATGCCTCACCTGTCGTTCCGCATACGATAATCGCATCGGTTCCATTCTGAATCTGAAACTCGATCTGCTCCGCAAATTTTTCGTAATTTACCTCTCCATTTGGTTTAAAGGGTGTTACAATGGCAACTCCTGCTCCTGTGAAAATAGACATTTTCTTTTCCTCCTTCTTTTTCAGGCACCAGTACAAAAAGCTGATTCAATGAGCCAAAAAGGCTAGCCCGATGGGCAAAAAGGCTAGTCAGATGGGCAAAAAAGCTAGCCCGATGGGCTAGCTTAAAAGTTCGTTTATCCAAACCTATGATAGCGCCCCATCTTTGCAGATGACAGTCATACATCTCTTAAATGTATGCCCAAGAATCAATTTACAGGTAATCTCCTCTTTCGGCGGTCTCTCCTTTCCCTTTCCTTCGACTGTGCCTGCCACATCCGGAAAGCTACTGATAAATCCCGCAACCTCTATCTTTCTGATTCATTATGTGTCTAGCATACCACTCACAAAAAAACCTGTCAATACTACCAGACTTTAAATTTCAGCGTTTCAATCCTGGATACCTCATCTGCCAGCATACAAATCTCATCCATCAGTTGAATCCCCGTCAGGATAAGCGTCGTTTCTTCCGCTTTGTTGCTGATCAGATTTTTCAGATCCTCTACTGTAATAATATGATTATCAATCAGTCCCAGTACCTCGTCTAAAATCAGAAGATCGCATTCTCCTGTGCAAAGTACCTTTTTTGCAAAATTCATGCCATTTCGGATGTTCTGGATTTCTTCTGCCTGTCTCTCCTGAGGCAGTTCTGCAAAATCCTCTTCGCTCTTTTCAAAACGGAAAAATTTAATCTCCGGTTCCAGACGTCTTAAAAAAGAAGAATCCTCCACACCCTTTCCTTTCAGAAACTGAATGATGACAACACTCTTTCCCTCTGCGGCTGCCTGTACGGCCCTGCCTAATGCCGCCGGAGATTTGCCATGACCGTCACCACTGTAAATGTGTATCATACCCTGCTCTTCCATCGCTTTCTCCACTTTTCCTGCGTTTTATGTAAAACAGCATTTATTTTCTACAAAATAACATATTCTGTGGCAGAAAGCAAGTTATGCTGCAAGTTATGCTGTAAGTTTTGCCGCAAGCCTGCCTAATCCTCCAGCAGTTCCAGCTTGCTGACCGATACCTCATAGGCCACTCTTTTTTCAATCTGATCCTCCGAAAGCTTCTTCATATATTCACGGCTCTGAATACGCCCCCAGATGGCACATCGGCTTCCCACCTCAAAGCTGCTGGCATAGCGTGCATTTCTTCCCCAGCAGATGCACGGTATGTAATCGGATTTTCCGTAAGGACGATTCACGGCCAGCAAAAGATCGGCAATTTCCCTACCCAGCGGTGTTTTCCGGTAAATCGGCTCCTTGCAGATAAATCCGTCCAGATAAATCTGATTTGTCTTTTCCCCTTCTCCGATTTCAGAGATAAATTCGATTTCCCGGGCAAAAACGGACAATACAAGACGGTTCTTACGCTCCTCATGTCTGTTATAGGAACGGAACTGTCCGGTTACACTGATGTATGCTCCCTTGTAGTCCTCTTTCACATTCAACAGGCGTTCCGATACCATAAGCGGAACAATATCGGAGGATTCACTCAGTCTGCTCACCTCTACATCCACCATGTAGAATCCCTCCCCGTAAATCTCATGACTGAATACGAAATCGCTGACGATTTCCCCCATGATTGTCACCTGGTTGTTTTCAATTACCTTATCTGTCATTTTTGGTTTCTCCCTTCTTACCTTTAAGAATCTTTTCGCAGTCACGCCCCAAAGGCACTCCTGTCTGTGTCGTAATATTATTTATATTCCCCCTTTTTTCCCTTAGAACTGTAAGCTGACGCAAAAAAAGACGTCAGCCGCAGGGATCTGACATCTATTTATAAAAAACAACTCGAACCATCGAAAAACCATCAAAAAACAAACAAAATTCTTGCATCCCCGCTTTTACAGTGCTATACTATCTTAGTTTCAGTAAAGAAGCATTGTAACCAGATACTTGTTATAAGTAGAAAAAGGAGCAGAAATACAGCTATGAAACAAACAAGAGAAGATATAAGAAACGTTGCAATTATCGCTCATGTCGATCATGGTAAGACGACTCTGGTCGATGAGCTGTTAAAGCAAAGCGGTGTCTTCCGTGAAAATCAGGAAGTGGCAGAGCGTGTCATGGACTCCAATGACATCGAAAGAGAACGTGGTATCACCATTCTTTCCAAAAACACCGCCGTTATGTATAAAAATACGAAAATCAACATCATCGATACCCCCGGCCATGCCGATTTCGGCGGCGAGGTGGAACGTGTCCTGAAAATGGTAAATGGTGTTATTCTCGTGGTAGATGCCTTTGAAGGTGCGATGCCGCAGACCAAATTCGTACTGCGGAAGGCATTGGAGCTGAAGCTTCCGGTCATCGTCTGCATCAATAAGATCGACCGCCCGGAGGCGCGTCCGACCGAAGTCATTGATGAGGTTCTGGAGCTGTTCTTAGATCTGGAAGCCAGTGATGAGCAATTAGACTGTCCGTTCGTTTTTGCTTCCGCCAAGGCAGGTACTGCCACTCTGGATCTGGATACACCGGGCACCAATATGGTTCCGCTGTTTGAAACGATTCTGAGCTATATTCCGGCACCACAGGGTGATCCGGATGCCGGTACTCAGGTACTAATCAGTACAATCGACTACAATGAATACGTAGGACGCATCGGTGTCGGCAAGGTGGACAACGGTTCCATCCGTGTCAATCAGGAAGTCATGCTGATGAACCATCATGATCCGGATAAGCAGAAAAAGGTCAAGGTTTCCAAATTATATGAATTTGATGGTCTGAACAAGGTAGAGGTACAGAGTGCCGATATCGGCTCCATCGTAGCCATCTCCGGTATCGCGGATATCCACATTGGCGATACTCTCTGCGATGTCAATAATCCACAGCCGATTCCGTTCCAGAAGATTTCCGAGCCGACGATTGCCATGCATTTTATCGTCAACGACTCTCCTCTTGCCGGACAGGAAGGAAAATATATCACCAGCCGCCATCTGCGTGACCGTCTCTACCGCGAACTGAATACCGACGTATCCCTTCGCGTGGAAGATACTGATACGACAGAGGCCTTCAAGGTATCCGGCCGCGGCGAGCTGCATTTATCCGTATTGATTGAAAACATGCGCCGTGAGGGTTATGAGTTTGCCGTGAGCAAGGCAGAGGTACTCTATCACACGGATGAAAAGGGACATAAATTAGAACCGATGGAACTGGTTTATGTGGATGTACCGGAAGAATTTTCCGGTACGGTCATTGAAAAGCTGAGCCAGAGAAAAGGCGAGCTCCGCAATATGGGAGCCGCTTCCGGCGGATACACCCGACTGGAGTTCTCTATCCCTTCCCGGGGCCTGATCGGTTATCGTGGTGAGTTTATGACCGATACGAAGGGAAACGGCATCATGAACTCTATCTTTGATGGCTACGGCCCTTACAAGGGAGATATCCAGTACCGTAAGCAGGGCTCTCTGATTGCTTTTGAAGCCGGCGATGCCATCACCTACGGCCTGTATAATGCGCAGGAGCGCGGAACCCTCTTCATCGGCCCTGGCGATAAGGTATATTCCGGTATGGTAGTCGGCCAGAATGGCAAGGCAGAGGATATCGAAATCAACGTCTGCAAGAAAAAGCAGCTGACCAATACCCGTTCCTCCAGTGCAGACGAAGCGCTCCGCCTGACTCCACCCAAGATTCTGAGTCTGGAACAGGCGCTGGAATTTATTGATACGGACGAGCTGTTAGAGGTTACGCCAAAGAGCCTGCGTATCCGTAAAAAGATTCTGGATCCGACACTCAGAAAACGTGCCGGTATGAAAAAATAGAAATTCAGTAGCTGTGAGGGTACTGAATTTCTATGAAAATGGTATAAAATAAAAAACTGCTGTAGCCGTCTCCTTTACAAAACGACTACAGCAGTTTTTTCATATTACACATTTTTATATTACGTATTTTTTGTATGCTGCACTGATTGCCTATCCTTCTGCCCCTCCCTGCATGGAGCGCATTGTCCTTTTGAATGTAAAAGCAAACATAAGAACGGTCGTAGTCACAGCTAATACATCTGCCATCGGCTCTGCCAGAAAGACGGCAAAGGCTTTGTCTGCAAAAAACACCGGCAGAATATAAATCAATGGAATTAACAGGATAATCTTTCGCAGCACAGCCAGAAACAGAGATTCTTTCGCATTTCCCAGCGCCAAAAAGGTCTGCTGACAGGCAATTTGCGCACCGAAAATACAGGAACCGGCCATATAAATGCGAAGCGCCCAGACTGCATATGCAATCAGTTCCGCTTCATCCGTAAACATTCTGACCAACAGCCTCGGACTGAACATGGATACAGCCCAGATTACCGTAGAATAAATCAGACAGCAGATCAGTGTGAGCTTAAATGCCTGCTTGACTCTTTGGGCATTTTGGGCACCAAAATTATAGCTGACAATGGGCTGCATTCCCTGGGTCAGACCCTGCAACGGCAGCATGGAAAACTGCATCACACTGGTCAGAATCGTCATGGCTCCGACAGCTGTATCTCCACCGTATTTCAAAAGCGAGGTATTAAAACAGATCTGCAATATACTTTCGGTAGACTGCATGATAAATGGCGCTACGCCGAGTGCCAGCACTGGCATGATGACCCCCGGCTTCAATCTTATATTTTTTCTCCGGATACGAAGCAGTGTCTTTTTCCCACACAGGAAACATAAAACCCAGATACAGGACACTCCCTGTGAAAGAATCGTTGCAAGTGCCGCTCCCCGCACGCCCATATCCAAACCAAAAATGAAAACCGGATCCAGAATAATGTTCAATACGGCGCCAATCAGCGTCGTCTTCATGCTCACCGTCGTAAAGCCCTGTGCCGAAATGAAGGAATTTAACCCCAGGGAAAACTGTACAAAGATCGTTCCGAGCGTATAAATCTTCATATAGGAAACGGCATACGGAAGCGTATCCTCACTTGCTCCAAACAGCGTTAAAATCTGGCTGCCAAATATCTGAAATATTGCCGTAAGCAAAACAGCCAGTACCACAATCGCAGCAGCACAGTTGCCCAGAATCTCCTCCGCCTTTTCATGCTCCTGCCTTCCCATACAGATGGATGCCCTCGGAGAACCTCCAAAACCAATCAAAGCTGCAAAAGCAGAAATCAGCATGATAGCCGGAAGCGTCACACCGACTCCGGTCAGTGCCATGGCTCCCTCCCCCGGTATATGTCCGATATACATCCGATCCACAATATTGTACATCAGATTGATAATCTGGGCTGCAATCGCCGGCACAGCTAGCCGGAATAAAAGGGAGCCTACGTTCTCGCTCCCCAGTGCCTTTTCCTTTTCATTTTGTTCCATTTGTTAAGCAGCTCCTTTCGCTACAGCTTCAGGATTGCACGTGCAATCTGAAAATAAATCATCAAAGAAAGCGCATCTACAATCGTCGTAATGAACGGACTTGCCATGACCGCCGGATCGAATCCCACCTTTTTGGCGCATAACGGCAGTACACAGCCAACCATCTTGGCAATCATAACAGCCGCTACCAGCGTCAGACAAACGACACCTGCCACATACAGCCCCACCCGGTCATACAGCATCAGCTTCGCAAAATTGGCAGCCGCCAGTGTCAGACCACACAGGACAGCTACCCGTACTTCCTTCCAGATAATCCGGAACATATCCCGAAACTCAATCTCATTCAGGGACAATCCACGAATGATCGTTACGCTTGCCTGCCCTCCTGCATTACCTCCGGTATCCATCAGCATCGGAATAAAGGCAGTCAAAACCACACAGGTACTCAGCGCATCCTCAAAAGAGGTAATGATTTTCCCTGTAAAGGTAGCTGATATCATCAAAAATAGGAGCCACGGAATCCTTTTCTTGTAGGTTTCAAAAATACCGGTTTTCATATAGGGCTTATCCGACGGCACGATAGCTGCCATCTTCTCGATATCCTCCGTCGTCTCTTCCTGCAGGATATCCATAATATCGTCGACCGTAATGATACCTACCAGACGGTTTTCATTATCTACGACCGGCATGGCTGTAAAATCGTATTTCTGGAACATGGCTGCAACCTCTTCCTGGTCCATCAGGGTATTGATTGCAATGACATTCTCATGCATGATGTCTCCGATGATTTCATCCGGCTGGCTAAGCAGCAGATAACGGAGCGCCACCGTTCCAAGCAGAGTCCGTTTACTGTCCAGAACATAACAGATATTAATGGTTTCACTGTCCACACCAATCCGACGGATACGGCTGATTGCTTCCTCTACCGTCAGGTTTTCCTTCAGGTCGACATATTCCACTGTCATAATGCTTCCGGCAGAGTCCTCGGGATATCGCAGCAGATGATTGATATCCTTTCTCGTATCCGCCTTGGCATTTGCCAGAATCTTCTTTACCACATTAGCGGGCATCTCCTCCAAAAGGTCTGTGGCATCATCGGCCATCAGATTGTCTACGATGCCTGCCGCTTCTTTTTCCGACAGGGATGTGATAATCAACTGCTGATTGTCCACATCCAGATAAGAAAATACATCCGCTGCTATCGATTTCGGAAGAATACGGAATACCTTGAGCATCTCCTCCTCTTCCAGTTCTTCCAGAACAGCCGCTACATCGGCCTCGTTCATCTCTGCCATCTTCTGACGCAGGCGGGTGTAGAGCTTATTTGCTAACAGCTCCCTGATTTCCACCATGTTTGCAATTTCTTCCATTGTCATTTCCTCCTGATTCAGTTTTTATGCACCCATCGGGCCAGGGAACGTCTAAATTGTTCTTCATAAAAACCACCACCTTCCGAAAACTTCTATCATAGAAAAAATGCTTAAAACACTATCATTAGGATAACACCATTCGCCCAAAAAGAAAAATAAAATTTTTATGATTCTTTGTAAAGTTTTTCCACTTCCTGAAAAACGGCCTTGCCTGCCGTAGCCTCCGTCAGCTCCTTTACCACTGCTTCATATACTTCCTGTTCGATAAATACTGTAAGCTCCACATTCTCTGTGTACAGACTCTCTTCCACAGCGATACCCCGGTTTCCCAGAATATACTGTATCTTTCCAAGCCCGTTATAGTCCGTTCCAATCTTAAGCCGGACACCAAACCGCATCGTGACGACCTCACTGGCCTCCAATCCGGCTTTCACGGCTTGCGTATAGGCCCTTACCAGCCCTCCGGTTCCAAGCAGAGTACCTCCAAAATAACGGGTCACCACGACCGCTGCATTACATACCCCTTCTCCAAGCAACACCTCCAGCATCGGACGCCCCGCCGTCCCGGAAGGTTCTCCATCATCACTGCATCTGGTCAGCTCTGCCTTCTGCCCGATTACAAAAGCCGAACAGTTATGCCTCGCATCCCAATATTTCTTCTTCATCTCATCAATAAACGCAACCGCTTCCTCTTCCAAATCCACCCTGCGAAGCGTCGCAATAAAACGTGATTTCTTCTCCTCAATCTCCCCCTGCCCTCCCGTCTTCAACACACGGTAGGGAGCCTTATTCTCCTGTTCCATCCTCATTTCTCCCAATATATTACCTATTATTACTTACACTATTTACTAGCCAATATCGCTATAATTCAGCCGAAGCCAGTCTCAGCCCCTCCCGGTGCAGCAGGTCTTAGAAAATTTCAGAGCTTACAGTCGGACTGTGCGTTTTCTTAATGGAGCCACCAAAGCCCCAGGGAAAAATCGGCAGGGATGCCGATTTTAGTCTTCCCTGTGCAAGGATGCACATGGAAGACGCCCCGGACATCCAGCACAGACTTCCCCGCTCCATTTAGAAAACTCCAGTCCGGCTGTCGCTCCGAAATTTTCTAAGATCTGCTGTACCGGGAGGGGCTGAGACTGGCATGAAATATGCCCAATACATTGTAGCATAACCCAGAATAAAAGTGTATTGAATTGTGAACAATATCTTAAGATAGAATAAATTTCTTTATTTCATCCTTTTTTTTTGTTATACTGTAAAGAGTTATGTAACCGCCAAAGAGGCTTCAGACTTTTGAAAGGAGCATTCCATTAGATGAATTATAGCAAAAAGGGAGTCCGTGCGAAACAGACTGCACTGGGTTCCAAATCCAAAAAGTGGGGACGAAAAGCCGCCTTATCCATCATGAAGCTTTGTCTTCTCCTGCTTCTGGGTGTCGGCATTATCGGCATCAGCGCCGGAATCGGTGTCTTTAAGGGCATCATCAGCACCGCCCCGGATATTTCCAATATCGACGTTTCTCCTTCCGGTTTTTCCTCCTTTGTCTATGACAGTGAAGGACACCAGATTGAGAAACTGGTAGCCGCAGATTCCAACCGTATCCCGGTCAGCATGGAGCAGATTCCTGAGGATCTTGCACATGCCTTCGTTGCAATCGAGGACGAACGCTTTTATGAACACAACGGCATCGACATCAAAGGTATCATGCGTGCCGGAGTACAGGCCATCAAAAACCGCGGTCTGGGACAGGGTGCCTCTACCATTACCCAGCAGCTCTTAAAAAACAATGTCTTCGACAATTGGACCAATGAGAGCACCATGGAAAAAATTAAACGTAAAATTCAGGAGCAGTATCTGGCCATCGCGCTGGAAAAGCAGTTTACCGAAACGCTGGGACGGGATGCCGCTAAGGATAAGATTCTGGAAAATTATATGAATACCATCAACCTGGGACAGAATACCCTGGGAGTTCAGGCCGCTTCCCTGCGTTATTTTAATAAGCCGGTCTATCAGCTCAATCTGTCGGAATGTGCCTGCATCGCTGCCATTACCCAGAATCCTTCCAAATGGAATCCGATTTCTCATCCGGACCGCAACAAGGAACGCCGCGACATCGTACTGGGAAACATGCTGGAGCAGGGCTACATTTCCCAAGCCGAATACGACGAGGCCATCGCAGACGATATTTATGCACGCATCCAGACTGTCAATGAAGAGACGAAAGACTCCTCCGTTTATACATACTTTGTGGATGAGTTAACCGAACAGGTATTGAACGATCTCGTAGAAAAGGGCGGTTACAATGAAACACAGGCCTATAACCTGCTTTATACCGGTGGTGTAAGCATTTTCACCACACAAGACCCGGATATCCAGAAAATCTGTGACGATGCTTTCTCCAACCCAGATAACTTTCCGGCAGATACCAAATGGTATCTCCAATACGAGCTTACCATTGAAAAGGCAAACGGTGATCTGGAAAATTTCAGCAACGAAATGTTCAAATCCTATTTTCTGCAGCAGAAAAGCAGCTTTAATTCCATCTTTTCCAGTCAGGAGGATGCGACTGCTGCCATAGAAGAATATAAAGCTTCTGTATTAGGCGAGGGAGACGAGGTTTATGCCGAAAGCATCAATATGAGTCCACAGCCTCAGGTTTCCATCACAGTCATGGATCAGAGTACCGGCTATGTAGTCGCTTTAGTCGGCGGACGTGGAGCCAAGGAAGCCAGCCGTACCCTAAACCGTGCTACCAATACGGTGCGTCAGCCGGGTTCCACCTTCAAGATCGTATCCACCTACGCTCCCGCTTTGGACAGCGCCGGAATGACTCTTGCTACCGTACAGAACGATGCACCTTATAATTACGCAAACGGCCGTCCGGTACAGAACTGGTACAGCAGCGGTTATAAGGGACTCTGTTCCCTTCGTTACGGTATTGAACAGTCCTTAAACATCGTAACCGTCAAAACTCTGACTCAGATCACACCACAGCTTGGCTTTGATTATCTGCAGCACTTTGGTTTTACTACTCTGGTCGAACGGGAAGAACGAAATGGACAAATTGTTTCAGATATCGGCCAGCCATTAGCGCTTGGCGGTATTACCGACGGTGTCACCAATCTGGAACTGAATGCAGCCTATGCAGCGATTGCCAACCACGGCACCTATATCAAACCGACCCTTTATACCAAGGTAGTTGACCACGACGGCAATGTCATTCTCGATAATACACAGCCGGAATCCCATCAGGTTATCAAGGAAACTACCGCTTTCCTGCTGACCGATGCCATGGTGGACGTTGTCACCAAGGGAACCGGCGCAAGGGTAAATTTCGGCAACATGGCCATTGCAGGAAAAACCGGTACCACAACCAAAGACAAGGATGCCTGGTTTGCAGGCTTTACACCCTACTACACGGCAACCACGTGGGCAGGCTATGACAACAACGTCAGCTTAAGCGGCGATGAAAAAAATCTGGCCAAGAATTTATGGCGTGCTGTCATGTCACAGATCCATGCGGATCTTCCAAATGAATCCTTTACCCGTCCGGCAGGTATTGTGACCGCAACGATCTGTTCCAAATCCGGCAAGCTTCCGATTGCGGGACTGTGTGATACACAGGGCTGCCTGAGAACGGAATATTTCGCAGAAGGCACAGTGCCGACAGAAACCTGTGATGTACACTATTCCGGTGTCATCTGTCAGTACAGCATGCTGCCGGCATGTGAGGAATGCCCGTTCAAGGTACCGGGAACCATTGAAATGATACCGCCGGAGCCATCCGTCGTACAAAGCGGTGCCGATTCACAGCAATCTGTTATCAACTCCGCAACAGACCCGCTGATGACCGGAGAAACGACTACCTCCAACGTGACCATGTGTCCGCACAACGCCGAGTTTTTCCAACAGCCGAATGCTTCCGCTATCGTGGAACAACAGCGATTGGAGATCCTTCAGAGCGCCGGACTGCTTGGCGCTGACGGCCAGCCCGTCACCCAGACGCAAGCCCAAACACCCACTACCGGGGAAACAGTGCAAAACTAGGACACAAAAGAGGAGCATCCTGAAACGGTTAAAATACCGAATCCGGATGCTCCTTTTTACTGTTGCAGGCTTTTTTCGTCCTGTCTATTCTCTTCTATTACAAAGTTATTGTGTGCTATTCTGACAGTTGCCCGTCTATGATATGTACGACCCTTTTGGCTGCCTTGGCCACATTTAAGTCATGCGTAATCATAACAATCGTATTTCCCATCTCATTCAGCTCTGCAAACAGCTTTAAAACCTCCTTTCCACTGACGGTATCCAGGGCTCCTGTCGGTTCATCTGCCAGGAGAATCGCCGGCTTACAGGCGAGCGCCCGTGCAATGGACACTCTCTGCTTCTGTCCACCCGACAGCTCCGATGGCTTATGTGCCAGTCTGTGGTCGATTCCCAGAAGCCGTATCGTCTCCATACATGCTTCCTCCGCTTCCCTTCGTATCATCCCGCGTATCAACAACGGCATAATAATATTCTGAAGCACATTATAGGTAGGAATCAACTGATAATTCTGAAAAATGAATCCGATTTTTTCATTACGCACCTGTGTCAGATCCTCTTCCGGCATATCATGGATAGCCAGCCCATCCAGATAATATGCTCCGCTGTCTGCCAGATCCATGCAGCCGATCACATTCATCAGAGTGGTCTTTCCTGAACCTGAGGGTCCAAGAATCGCTACATATTCTCCCTTCGCTACCTGAAAGTCGATATGCTTTAATACCGGAACCCGTTCCTCTCCTACCAGATAGCCTTTGTTTATATCTGTCATTTTAATCATACTGCTGTCCCTTCCTGCCTACTCTACAATCTGGATTTTCAGAATACATCCATCTGCCCCATCCTTTTCCACAAGCATCTCAACCATATCTCCAGAGGCCAGCCGGGAAAAGGTCGTCACCGCCCCCAGCTTGGTTTCCACCTCTGTCCCGACCGGTATCTGATATTCTCTTTCTTCTCCGGTCATAGTATAGGAAGCTCTGTCCTGTGCCGTTTCATACTCTGCCATGGCAAGCTTCATTTCATTTCCAACGATATCCGTAATCTCACCGTATAAAATTTCCTGATTCTCACCGGCCGTCATCACCTGCTCTTCCTCCGCCTGCGCCGTCTGCTTTTCCCGGTAAAAATAACCGGTTGCACCTGCCGCCGCACAAAGCATCATCAGAAAAATCCACAGTCCCGTTTTCTTTCTTTTCTTTTTTCTCTGCTTCTCAGCCATCCCATATGCTCCCTTCTATTCCTGATTGAGTGCAACGACCGGAATCAGCGTAGATGCCTTATAGGCCGGATAAAATCCGAAAACTGTTCCTGTAATCACGCCAAAGGTCAGTGATAAGACTGCTCCTAACACCGACAGCTCCACCCGAACGGAAAATTGCTCAATCAACGGGGTAATGCCAAGGGCTACCAGCACTCCCAGCACAGCTCCCACCAGACTGATACAGCTTGCCTCCAGCACAAATTCCAACAGGATATCCTTTCTGCTGCAGCCGATTGCCTTCAAAATACCGATTTCATTCGTCCTTTCCTTAACCGATACGAACAATACATTCATAATCCCGATTCCTCCTACCACAAAGACGATCGCCGCCATGGCAAACAACAGCATGGTCAGGGTTTCATTGGATTTTTCGGCCGCCTCCATTTTACTGCCCGCATCGGAAATCGTAAACTCCGTATTGGGATAGGAATCTGCCAACACCGTTTCGATATTGGTCTTAATCATTTCTACCTGCCCTACATCCTCCGCAATCACCGTAATCGTCGGGCTGACATTGGTTCCGGTCAGATATTTGATACCGGTCTCATATGGGATGAAAACCGCATCATCCGGACTGATACCGGAAGCGATACTTCCCATTTCCTCCAATACGCCATTTACAAGGTAGGGCCTGCCGTCAATATAGATCGTTCCGTCATAGGCATCATACACACTTCCGAAAATCTCCTTTGCCACACTATAGCCCAGTACACAGACCTTTTCCTTTCCTTCCTCATTGGCCTCTGTCAAAAACTCTCCCAACACCATATCCAGATTGCTGATCTGCGCATAATTGCTCTTTACCCCGGCAATCGTATAGCTGGTGCTACTCTCCAGCTCTCCGCCCTCCACATCGGATTTCGTGGAAAAGGAGATGGTCACATCCGAAAGTCCGGGAACAAAGACTTCCAAATCCTCCATATCCTCCTGCGTCAGACTGACCGCCTCCTGGTTGATTCTGCTATCGGCACCTCCACCCGGAAAAAATCCCGGCATTTCACCACCTGACATGCCGCCCGGCATTCCGCCTCCCGGAAAACCACCGGATGGTCTGTTTGCACGGGAAGAGCCACCTGCCATTCCTCCCCCTCCAGGGAAACCTCCGGGACCCTGCATGCCGCTGCCCGAACTGCTCCCCTGTCTGCCAAACGCATTGGAAGCATCATACGTCACATCCACCGCTCCTGCATTCAGGTTCTTAAACTGTTCCGCAACCTCCATCTGGCCCCCCTGTCCAATGGCAATGACCAGCATAATCGTAGCAGAGCCGACAACAATGCCAAAGGATGTCAGGATGACCTTGGATTTATTTTGTACCAGATTCGTCCATACCAGACGAAGCAATTCTGTCAGTCTCATCCTTCGCTCACCTTACTTTCTATCAGTACGACATCCCCTTCCACGAGTCCGTCTGTTATTTCCACATTGATACCGTCCGAGAAGCCGGTCTGCACATCCTTTTCCACCACATTACCATTTTCATCATACAGATAAACAAAGGAGCGCGTTCCGTCCCGATTGATTGCCCGGTTAAGCACGTAAGTCACTTCCTTCGTCTCTTTGGTGATAAACGTCACTTCACTGGTCATGCCGGAATAGATACCCTCTACATCTCCTTCGATGGATACTGTTACCTCATAGGTAATCGTAGAGGAATAGGTATCTACCACAGCATCCCCAATCTCGGATACTGTTCCGGTAAATGCTTCATCCGGAAAAGCAGCAATGGAAATATTGACCTGATCTCCAATCTTGATTTTATCAATGTCATCATCCTCCACCGAAACGGTAATCTCTGCCTCTCCATAATCCTTTAAGGCAATCAGGGACGCACCTCTGGAAAGACTGTCTCCTACCGCCATACTGACCTCTGTAATCACGCCGGAATACTCCGAAACGACACAATCATTCTGTATACAGGCATTCAGCTCATCCAGCTTCTCCTGTGCCTCCGTATAGGCATCCTCAGCTTCCCCGACATCCTGTTTGCCGATTCCGACTGTTAGATTGTATAGCTCCGATGCCTGATTCAGTCGAAGGACTCTCGCATCATATTCTGCCTGTGCTTTGATCTCTCCCGAACGTTTTTCCTTTTCTGCCTGTGTCAGCTTTCTCTGAAGAGAAGCAATCTCTTCCTGTTTTTCCGTAATGGCATCCTGCTTTTCTTCCAGGGCATCCTCATCTGATTCCTTCGTCTGCTCTGTGGTATCCCGAAGCTGAATGGCACTGATATATCCATACGGATCATCCTCCAAATCAATATACGTTACCAGATAGGCCGCTTCATCATAAAGATGCGTGGATTCTTTGAGCTTTTCCTGCAGTTCTGCTTCTTCTTCCTGCAGCTTCGCAAGCTCCTCCTGCGCATCCGAAAGCGCTTCTGCCGCATCCTCATATGTCTGATTCAGATCCGCCAGGGTCTCCCCATATTCCAACTGGGCAGCCGCTCCATAGGTCATATCCGTTTCATAGTCATGCTGCGCGCTTAAGGAGGTCTGCTTTAGCTGGGTCTGCATCTGCTTTAAATCCAGCTTCGCTTCTGTCACATCCTCAGCCAGCTCTTCCCGAATCTTTTCCACACTTTCTGCGGATAGACGATAAATCGGATCCCCTTCTCTTATTTCCTCTCCTACGCTGACATACACCTCTTCCACCGTCAGATTCCGGCTCTCCGAGCTGCTTCCTGACTGGCTCTGTCCACCCTGATTTGCCATGCCCGGCATACCGCCGGCCCAGGAGAAGACATTCTGAGTATTCTGAGTCCCGGAGTAAGCACTGATATCCAACGTAAACTCCTGTGTCGTCTCTCCTACTTCCACATTACCGCTCTCTGTAATACCTACGGTCAGCTTTCCGTGAGCGACTTCCGTTTCCTTATAGACAACACTTTCTTCTTTCTTATTCCAAAAGAAGGCTGCATATATTCCTATGCCAATCAGAATTAGAAGAACCGCTGCCGCTGCTGCTATGATGAGGGCTTTGCTCGGCCCCTTTTTCTCTTTTTCCTGTTCCTGCATCACTGCTGTCCTCCTTCCGGCATACTGCCCATGTCAGGCATCTGCCCATCTCCCGGCATGCTTCCAACTTCCGGCATCTCTCCGTTTTCCGGCATGTTTCCACCCTCGGGTGTATTTTCACGCTGCAATTCTTCCTCACTTTGATTACCGCTTACCCTGCTTGCTACATAAATGGTATCGCCTTCTTTCAGTCCTTCTGTAATCTGAATCGAAATACCATCGGTAAATCCCGTCACAACCGGAACAAGCTCCATCTCACCCTTTGCATTTTTCTGATACACAAAGTTCTTTCCGTTTTCTTCTACAATGGCTTTTCTGGATACATAAACGACCTGGCTCACCTGATCTGTCACAAAGGTTACGTCACCGGTCATACCTCCATACAGCTTCGCTGTATCTCCCAAAATCTTCACGGTAACCGGATAGCTGATGGTCGTAGCATGATTATCGGAAGAATTGGAATCGATTTCCTCAATGACCCCTTCATATACATCATCGGGATATGCCGTAAATGTGATATTTACGGAATTTCCTACCTTCACATAAGGAATATCCTCTTCCGAAATATCAATGGAAATCACATAATCATCGGAAGCAACATAGGAGAACATCGTCCCTTTTGTAACCAGATAATCATCCTCTTCATAATTGACCTCGGTTACCAGTCCGCTTCCTTCCGCATAGACAATACCATCCCCGACAAACGCTTCAAACGCTTCCAGCTGCTCGGAAGCCTCATCCAGCTCCTTCCGCGCCATATCCACATCCTCTTTCAACGTCTCCATCGAATAGCTATAAATTTCCTGTGCCAGCTCTCCCTCCTGCACAGAATCCTCATAGGCCTGCTTAGCATCCAGACTCTGACGTTCCAGCTTCTGCTGCAAACGGAGCGTTTCCTGATACCATTCTATGATTTCCTTATTTTTTTCTTCTATGGCTTCGGTTTTGGATTCCCGCTCTTCCCTGGCCTTCTCATACTGCTCCCTGGCCTGCAAATAGGCATCCCGTAAACGGACATATCTCGGAAGCCTGCTTTCCTCGCAGTCCTCAAATTTCTCCTTTGCCTCCTCATAGGCCTCCCGAAGATCATCGTATTTTTCCCACTGCTCCTCGTCCTCCAGCTCTGCCTGAAGCTGTTTGATCTCTGTCTGCAAAACATTGATTTTCGTATAGGCTTCAATAATCTTTCCGTTTAAGGTCGTAGTGGAAATCCGATATTCCTCATCTGCCATCTCACCTTCCAGCACACTGCTGTCATATGTATGCTTTGCAGTCAAAGCCTCCTCCGCATAGGTACTCTCTGCCTCCGCCAGTGCAGTCTGCGCTTCGTTTTTGGCGGTCTTTAGCTTTCTTCTGACATTCTCCACACTTTTATCAGTCAGCTTAAAAACAGCCTCACCCTGCGTAATCCGCTGACCCGCCGCAATATAAACCTCTTCAATGCGGAGATACTTTGCAGCTTCTTCATCGTCTTCGTCATCATCCGAATCGGAATCGTCCTCGTCATCCTCCTCCATATCCAATTCCAAATCATATTTCTGACTGGTGGTCAGAAACTCGACCGATCCGCTCTCCGTAATTCCCTGTGTCAAATCTCCAAAAGCGGCCGTCTCCTCTTTATAAATATACTGTTCCTCTGTTTCATCCGGCTTCAGAAAGACCGTATAACAGGCTGCGGCAATGACTGCTGCCATTCCCCAAAAAACGGCTATAAGCTTTCTTCTTTTTCTTTTCATGAATTACCTCCCGGCGCTGCCTGTTTTTCCCATCCTGTCTTTGTTTCCTGACCTTCCGGTTTTCCCTGATTTTTGAGTGGCATATCTCCGAAATAGACGGTAACCGTCTCATTGGCAGAAAGCTTTTCTGACTCCTCCAGCGACAACGTAACTGCATAAGTTACACTAGCCCGACTGCCGGAATTGGATACCGGATTGATTTTTGTCACTTCCGCTTCAAAGCTTTCTCCGTCTTCTGTCATGACCGTTGCCTGATCTCCTATCTCAATGGAAGCGATATCCTCCTGATCGACTGCTGCAGTCACCGTAAGTATCGTCGGATCACTGTAAGCAAGTACGATCGAATCCGGCTCCAGCACCTCATTGTCTGATACCGCTACCATGACTACCGACCCTTTGCTTGTCGTATACAGATAACCGTCTCCAATCGCTGCTTCAAAGGTCGTCAGATTCTCTGCAGCCTCTTCCTTGTCATTCTCCAACGCATCCAGTTCATCCTTCAGCTTCTGTAACGTTGTTTCATAGGTGCTCGCAGCATTGGCTGCCTCAGCCTGTTTCGTCTCATAATCCGCCAGACAGACCGCAGCCTTTTTCTCATAATCGATTTTGGCCTGCTCCAGCTCCAGCTCTAACAGCTCATACTCTGCCTTGGCCTGATCCAAACCGGCATGTGCGGTTTCTACTGCCTTATTATATTCCTCCAAAGCCTGCTCATAGGCTTCCTTCTCCGCCCTGTAGGTGTCCTCCATCAGCTCCAGTGCAGTAATCTTCTGACTTTTATCTGCCGCTGCTGCGCTTTTATCATTGGAATTACTCCCACCATTTCCACCGCCGGAGGAATTATTCACCTCCTTATCCTTAATATGCCATTTTTTCAAAGTGTCCCAATAAAGCTGCTCATTCTGCTCGTACAAAGCTTTCTTTTCCGCAAGCTCATATTCCTCGGCATATCCATCGTTATATAGTGTCTGCTGATTAACCTGCATAAGCAGGTAACCAGCCCTCCCTAAGCTTCAAAATGTCCAACAGATAAAAAAGTGCAGAAAGTATTCGTTGCTGCATCCTTACGATGTTCGCAACAAATACAGATAATGCGATA
>JAGANL010000005.1 GCA_017624235.1 Lachnospiraceae bacterium
GCTTTCCCCGGCCTTCTGTGCATTCCTTACCTGATCCTGAAGCTTGTGACTGGCGAGAAAAATGACGGACTGGTTACAGAACGCTCTGCCAGATGGACAAACTTCCGCGGTACCTTTCATAATCAAAAGCATGGTCGGGGTATCTCGCATGGTGACATGATTGATTTGAAGCGCGAGGACTATCGGGGATTTGATGTCATGGAAGAATACATAACTATCGTTTCAGAATTAAAGGACAAAGGCTTTTGATTTCCTTTGTCCCTTTTTGCTTTCAGAAATGCAGGATTATGAATGGTATTCCTGCATTTTATTATTGTCAAAATGCCAATTTCAGTGTTCTTTTCGATATCACTCGATATATAATTTCTATATTTTCCCTTTTTATTGCCTTGTTCGGGAATTTATTTATAAAAAGCATATCAAAAGTGCTGTATTTAAAACATTTTCTCCATTTTTTATTATCTTTTTCATTTGTCTGAATCTTCTTTCTTTTTATAAAATTTACACTCTATTGCAAGATATGGTTCATTCACTTTTTTACGGTAATTTCGATGTAATTGTTTCAAAATTTCGTTACCACTACATTTTTTATTGCGTACTATGTGCTATTTTTTTGCAAACAGTCTATTTCCTTCTATAAAGAAAACGAATGATTTGTTATGTTTTATTTTAACAAATCATTCGTTCATCCAATACAAGATATAAAATGCAAGTCATAAATAAACATTTTATCGTTACACATCTTTCATTATGCTTCTTTTACAATAATCTGAGCAAATTCTGCTTTGGCTGCCTTCTGGAAATCAAGTGGTGTCAATTCAATCTGAGAACCTAATTTACCACCGCTGACAATCATTTTCTCCTGCTCCAGTGCCGATTCATCAATCCTTGTGACATACTGCTTTTTCATCCCAATCGCTGTACAACCACCACGGATATAGCCTGTAACCGCATTGATTTCCTTTACAGGAATCATCGCTACCGATTTTTCTCCTACTGATTTGGCAGCCTTTTTCATATCCAGTTCCTCTGCAATCGGAATGACAAACACAAAATAATTTTTACTGTGTCCTACCGTAACCAATGTCTTATACATCTTTTCATATGGTTGTCCGAGCTTATCAGCAATCTGAATCGCATCAATAAACTCTTCACATTCATAGGTATAATGCTCATATGAAATTTTCAGACTGTCTAAAATCCGCATTGCATTCGTTTTTACTTCTTTTTGTTTGCCCATGCTATTTCTCCCAGCACACTATTCCTGCTCTGTATCCTTTCCCTCTATCAGAGTGATTTCCCTTTTTCCTTTCTCTGCTTGTCCTGTTTGCTCTAATGGCTGTGTGTTTCCTGCTGTTCTTCTCATTCGTCTGACAGTTCTTCTATGGCCTCTTTCCAGAGTCTCTACTCTGCCTTCCAATAAGCGGAAATGGGTCTCATGCTCCTGAATCGCCCCATAATTATCAAGGGATAACTCATAGACTTCATCCAACTTCCTCTCCATTTGTGCTAAACGCTGATCCACACCATCCATACGTTCATTCAGTTGATTTACTATACCTCCCTGATGCTCCTGCATCCGTTTGATATCTTTGACCTCTGATAGTACCATCAATAAAATTTCATGATCTGTCTGGTTCATAATACCCTCCCTTCCCCTTTGATATTTCCCCCTGTCTTTCTCTGCTCTTTTGTTTCTACATTATAGAAATTATAGCATTTTGTCCTCTATGTGTCCACACATTTATATGTAATTTTGTAAATGTTTCGTTCAATATAAACGTTATTTCGTTTTATTAAAAGGGATAATCCTTATGCAAAGCTATACATCATTCTTTTCATTTGATATAATTGATTTATGTGAGGAACTATCTGATTGTCAACAGATGAGTCCATAGTCTTCTTATCACTCACGATAAAAATTAGGAGGAATAATAGATGCTGCTTCAAAAAATACACCACATTGCAATCATTGCATCGGATTATCAAAAATCTAAGGAATTTTATGTAAATAAGCTCGGCTTTGAAGTCATTCGTGAAAATTACCGTCCTGCACGAGACGACTACAAACTGGATTTACGTCTTGGTGACTGTGAATTAGAGCTTTTCGGCATCTCAGGAAGTCCGAAACGTCCGAGCTATCCGGAAGCCTGCGGACTTCGCCACCTTGCCTTTGCTGTAGACGATATTGAAACAGCAGTACAGAATCTACTTGAAATAGGAATTCATTGTGAACCAATTCGCATGGACGAATTTACCGGAAAGCGTATGACTTTCTTCTTTGATCCGGATAACCTCCCATTAGAGCTGCATGAATAGTATCCGGATATCTTCAATATTATATCCCTATATCGACGGAAAAAGGAAATCGGTTTCATATTCTATTCACGTTCAGGCACTTTTCTGCATCGGCACAAATACGCTCACAAATTACACTGACTTCCGCAATTTCTTTTTCCGTCAGAAGTTCCTTATTATTATGTGCAAGCGGGTTTCGTGCTGCCTGCAGCATTCGAAATTCCTTTTCCAATTTCCTGGTGTCCGTTTCGGTAAAATATTTTTTATAATGCTTCCAATCCGCATACATGATTTTCCACAGCATTCCAAAATTTACAACCTGTAGCTTACAGCATTCTACCTGCTTCTGCTCATCCTCATCCAATCGCTTATAGCGCTTCATAAAATCATCATAAAAGCGCTCAATTCTCTTCTTTTCGTCTTCGCGGGGCATAGTCTTGTCAATCTCTCCGTTTACAGCAACTTCCCATAATGAACCATATTTCTTTCTGGCCTCACATTCAATGATCTTTCGGACCAATCTCTCCGTATGACTAAGCGCCGGCCAGATATTCTCTACCTCCTTGTGCTTTACCTCCGCCAAATAGTCCACAAATTTATCGCTGACAGTCAGATAAGCCCTGTCGTTCTCCCGACTCATATAGTCCGTATACTCTTCTCCGTCCACACGCTGATCCAGACCCTCCTGACTCATGCAGTATCCCATCCCGATCAGCCGATCCACATCACTCTTCTGCAAATCATGGACTGGCCCGACAAACATCTGAAGCATGGCATTTAAGGTTTTCTCCTTATCTAACAGTTCAACAATACAATCAAAGCTGTCATAATAATTTTTGCCTTTCATAGAGAATATCGTTCCTATGTCGTCTGTCGTATGTAATGCACCTTCTAAAATCGCCTGTCCCATAACAGCCAGATAATAGGGAGAACGCCCGCAATAATAGACGATATCCTCCTTCTGCCTGTTTGTCAGAACAACACCTGCCTGCTCCAGTCTCAAAAAATATTCTGATATCTCACTATTCTTAAAACCATACAAGCTATAGGTATCAAAAATACCATGCAGCGTAGAGCCGCCAAAAGAATTTGTCTCAATATAATAAATACTTCTTCTGGAGAGTGTGACCAGCGAAACACCCTCAGATGCCTGCAGGAGATTACGAAGCCATGCAAAATTTTCCTTCCTTGTGCCAAAAATCTGTGGTGCACAATCGAACTCATCAAAAATCAATATGATACTTTTCCCTACCTCATGTAAAATCCTGAAGAGCTCCTTGAGGTTAATTTTTCCGGTATCATTTTCTACACTATTATCCGCATAGAGTCTCTCCAACACTTCCGGCTTACTGTAATAATCCATGTAGCGTTCGATGTCTTCTCCATAATAGACATCCAGACTCACAATCTCTTTGATCTGAATCTGCTTGAACAGTGGTCGAATCACCTCGCAGATCATAAAACTCCAAAATCCATCATATCCCTGGAGCGAAGCCTCAATCAAATAAATATCCGGATGCTGCTTTTTGCGAAATTCCAGACATAGATTCTTCATCAGAGAGGTTTTTCCAATCCGATTCATTCCAGTCAGTGCCACAAGACCGCTCTCCCCGGATTCCGCTGCATCAAAAATTTTCTTCTGTATATCAGCAGTCTCCTTCCTTCGTCCAATCAGCAATTCTCCTGTCACTGGTTTTGATATATCAAAAATTTTCTCCATGGTTATCCTCTTTCTTTCAACCATATACGGAAAATTCCTACTTTGATCTTCACCGTAATATGATCAATGTTTTCTGTTGTAATATCCTTGCCCAAACGATCCGTAAGCACACCGCGCACAATCAGGGACCGCAGAATTTCCTTCTTTTCTGTCTCGTCCTCCCATATCAGATTCTCCACATTGCACTCGCCGCTGCTGTTGGACTTATCCGCAATCTGCTTCAGTATTGCATACGTATTTTTCATACGCCGTGAAATACTTGCCGTAATTCCCTCTTCTTCCGCTTCATTGTCCGAACAGCTAAATTCATTATAGATTGGATCAAAATCCTTTTTCTCAATCGGAATATTTCTTGTGTCAAACGCATAGCCGTTTGCCACCTCGCGTACAATATCCGTTGTCACTGCCTGCACATGTTTCTCCATCATATAGGCCGTCAAACAGTTGCAGAACTTCATCAAATAGAAAGCACTTCCTCCGGTCAGCTCATAAATCATACGAACAGCCATTTCTCCAAGCTTTCCACGATATCTGCTGGATCCATTCTGAAATGGAATCGGTTTCTCAATCATTTCTCTGGCACTTGCAAAATCCAAATAAGACAACCGCTTACGCCCCATCGTACCAAGACCGTTTACTGCACCACCAAAATTCTGACTGGTAATCTCTTCATCTGATGTAAACTGATCCATGAAATCCTGTCCTACAATAATATTGACAAAATGAGCTTCCTGTATCATCACACGCCAACGGTTCAGGAAATCTTCTCCTACCATATGGCTCTTCATATTGATATATGCCTGCGTAAATTCATCCACCATCAATACAATCGGATACCGATCACCAAAAACAGCACTACGCCAGCTTTCAAAGGATTTGAAAAAGTCCCAAAATACAGCTTCTCCTCCCTGCGCGATCAGGAGACCGGAATCCGGCACATCAATTCCTTCCTCTCTCATCGCTTTGTAAAGCTCTCTATGCTTTCCGCGAAGCACAGCCCTTAATTCAGAACAGATCAGTGCCAGCACACAACGATAGTAGAAGCCTTTATCCTTTTCATCACACCCAATGCCCTGTACATTGATACTCAAAAGCAAAACATCCGGAAAATTCTCTTCAATCTTTTTCCCTAAAAAGTGCATCACCGAAGTCTTACCGCAGCGCTTCTGCCCATAAATGGCAACAATGCTTCCCTTATTGAGACGTCCATCCTGATCGACAATCATTTTATACACGTCATCAATATCCTTGTCCCTTCCAAAGAACATTTCAACCGCATGCTCATTATCTGGTTCCATCACCTTGCCGGAAGCAAAATCCATGTACTTATTATACTGGACATCATCTCTCTCATCCTTATACAAGGGTATCTGAAGCTGGAATTTCTTCTCTTCCGCAGGTGCAGTCACATAAGTACCATCCACAGAATCAAATTCCGTATACTGCATATAGGAAAGTGTGATTTCCATTTCAAATTCCTTACTTCCTTCCCGCTCCTCAAGCAGCGGAATGCGCACCTCCATAGCTTCACCCTGATTGATATTCCGTCCAAGCCCGGTAATCTTACGGTTTCCCGTATCGTCGATTTTAAAGCAGTCGGTTTCATAAGGTACCGCTTCAATCCTCACTGAAAAAGCCGGAAGCCTTCCATCTGCATTCGAAATCTCTAAGGTTTCATCCTGGTGGTCATCACTGATGGCATAATGCTCCACCGTCAGCTTTGGTGCAAAATCTGCATACTGCTTCTCCAGATATTCCTTCATAGACAGTTGAAGATTACTCAAAAACGGACGAAGAATCTCAAAGGATATCCGGGAGGGATGCTCTTCAATATTCTTCAAAATGGAACGACAGCCCGCAAAGGAACCATGCAGATTCTGCACACGGTTTACCGGGCTTTCGTTCTCCACCGCTCCGGCGAGATCACGTAAAAAGGCTCCAACCCGGTTCAGATACTCCATATCGCTCTTTAACAGATATGGCAGCATCGTTCTCTCAGCCTCTTCAAAAATAGGAACAATTTGTGCAATACTCTCAACGATATCGGTTCCGACAGAAAAGGTATCACTTTTCAAGCTCTCCTGTCTTCGGATATATTGCCGATATTCCGCTTCAATCATTTCAACACGGTCAGGCTGCTCCTTCTGTTCCATGCCGTTTTCCCGCTGCTTGTTCCGAAGCGCATCCGCAATTTTCTCTGCCAGCTCACTATTTTCCTTCTTTTCCATTTCATTTAACACACTCTTAAATGTCACTGCCGGAAGATTGAACAGAGTACGAATCAACCCATCCCAGTTCGTACACTCGCCCTTCATCAGATTAATGACGCTTCCCATGGAAGTATAACCGCCCTTACGCAATTTCCTCCGAATTTCATCCCTGTTTGCAAAGTATTCTGCAATACAGCTTGTCAAAACCTTTGACTTGGCACTGAGATCTGGGATGTTGTTCAGTACACTCTCTGCATAGTACATTCTCTCGCCCTGCAGACCTTCTCCGGAAAGAGAATCATCCTGATTATTCATACGTCCGCCAATGACCAACATCATAGCATAATTATAGAGGCATTGATTGATCTTTTTCTCATTAAAAAACGCATCCTGCTCCAGTTGATTCTCATCAATGTATTGCTGTGCAATTTTGGCAGCCGCAAGCGGCAGATTCGGCTTTAAAGCATAAGTCACCTTATCAAATCGTGTCTCAGACTTTCCGCAGGCATTCAAATCCTCGACAAGCTGCATGGTCTGCTCATAATTTTCTCCTCGATAAACTCCGTCTTCTCCAATCTGATGCTGTTCCTTACGGGAAAGAATAGCCTGCATCTCACTGAGCCTAAAGTGCTCTAAAACAAATTTTAAGAGCTGTGTAGCCTCTACCTCTCCTATATTCAAAAACGGCATTTCCAATCCGCCCTCCGACTCTGTCTGCTTCACGATACGGATATTGGTAGCTTTGATAATCTTTCTGGAGGTATCCAAAAAGAAGCTGACATCATATTCATAATTTTTCAGGTCTATCAACGCCGCATCAAAATTCTCAATATCTTTCCAGGAATAATTCAGCTTATTTCCCTCGTAAATCAGATATCCTGCCTTCACCTCGGGATTATAATAGCCAATCTTTCCGTGACACAATGTACCATCCTCATGCTCCTGCAACTGATCTGCACCATCTATTCCGGCCTTTTGGACTCTGTTCTTCAGCTCGATATTTTTGGCCTTTGGAATTGGATGACTCAAATCCAACTCAAAGAACACATCATAGCTGTATTTCTCACAATTCAGCGAGAGCACATCCTCTTCCTTCAAATCCTTCCACGAAAAGTTTAACTTTGTCCCCTTCTCATCTATGACATACCCTGATTTTGTATTTGGATTATAAAACTCAATACGCCCCGGCAGACGTTCCCCCGATTCATCATTCTCTGCTGCAAGTTCTACTTGCTTCGCCAGCTTTTCCATCTCACCAGTCACGGGAGTTTCCACAAATAAAGTAACATCCAATGCCGCCGGTACATTTTTCTTTTTCTTGGGACTGTATACCATCGATGGCAAAAAGGTCACCGCAATTCCCTTGCGTATACTCTCCTGAAACTGCTCCGCTACGTTGTTCCGAATGAATTGATATTCTTTCAATCCATCAGAAATGACACCAAAGCCCTGAACCGGGTTATACATTTTGATGTTTCCGGTAAGATACCCAGCCTTATCCTGCCGCGGTTCCATCACATTCTGCTCATTCGCTTTATCCATGGAAGCCTGTGGTCTGTCCTGTTCCTTTGTTTCACTTTCCGACTTCTCCCACGCTTTTACATTTACATAAGGAACCGGACGAAACTTTCCATCTTCATCCATAAATTTGAAAAAGATTTCCTGCAGCTCGGTCACAAAACCATTCAGTCTTTCTCCACTATTTAACGTAATCGTAATGGGCTCAAATTGAGGAAGCTGACTTCTTAAGTCCTCTGCCTCAGTTGCTTCGATTCTATTATCCTGTTCCACAGCTTTCTCCCCTCCATCTTCTCAAGGTAATCATCAATCGGATCAAATTGCTAATCATAGTATACCACATTACATTTCTACCGAAAAGCGTTTCCGCTCGGACGCAAAAAACCAGGGTGATTTCCTTCACCCTGGTCTTTGTATTTTTCTTTTCTTATTTTGCAGCGATTTCAGCCTTTAACTTCTCCGTTAATGCCGGAAGGATCTTGTTTAAGTCACCTACAATACCGTAGTCAGCTACATCGAAGATCGGAGCTGTCTCATCCTTGTTGATTGCGATGATGATATCAGACTCTTCCATACCTGCAAGGTGCTGGATTGCTCCGGAAATACCGATTGCAAAGTATACGTTCGGACGAACAGTCTTACCGGTCTGACCTACCTGTAAATCCTTCGGCTTCCAGCCTGCATCTACAACAGCACGGGAGCAGCTTACGGTTGCTCCGAGAACCTCTGCCAGATCATCTAACAGTTTGAAGTTCTCTGCGCTTCCAACACCACGTCCGCCAGATACAAGAATCTTAGCGTCCATGATATCTACAGTATCTACTACAGATTTTACAACCTTTAAGATTTCAACATATTTGTTGTCCGGTGTGAATCCAGGATTGAACTCTTCGATGACAGCCTTCTTGCTCTCATCCTTCGGAAGCTTCTGCATAACACCAGGACGAACAGTTGCCATCTGCGGACGGAAGTTCGGGCAGGCGATTGTTGCGATCGTGTTACCGCCGAATGCCGGACGTGTCATAAGCAGCTGATTGTGTAACTGCTCTTTGCCCGGAACCGGATTAATCGGGAAATCACCGATTTCAAGCTGTGTACAGTCTGCTGTAAGACCTGTATGGATTCTTGCGGAAACTCTCGGACCTAAATCTCTACCGATTGCGGTAGCGCCTACTAAGAAGATTTCCGGTTTGTATTTCTCGATTACGGAAGCGAGTGCATGAGCGTACGGCTCTGTTCTGTACTCCTTTAATTCCGGATCATCTACTACGATAACCTTGTCAGCGCCGTATGCAGCAAGCTCGTCTGCAAGTGCCTTTACGTCTGAACCAACTAAAACTGCTGTTACTTCTGTTCCTAAATCATTTGCGAGGTCTTTACCTTTACCGATCAGCTCTAAAGCAATTCCGCTTACTTCATTGTCAACCTGCTGTGCAAAGACAAATACTCCTTTATATTCTGCTAAATTCATGATTCTTCCATGCTCCTTTCAAAGCCACATTTAGATGACGTGCTTCTCTTTTAATTTACCAATGATGTAATCAACGGATTCTGTAGGATCCAGAGTAACCTTCTCACCAGCACCCTTTCTTACCTTATCAGAAGCCTTAGCAATCTGTGTCGGTGAACCCTTTAAGCCGAGGTTGGAGTCATCTACATCTTTTAAGTCTGCTCTGCCCCAAACTGTAATCTCAGCATTGTAAGCATCAAAGATTCCGCCCGGAGTCATGTAACGCGGCTCGTTTAATTCAGCAAGTGCTGTAACTAAGCAAGGCATTTTTGCTTTTAATACATGATATCTGTCATCATACTGACGCTCAACGATTACGCTGTCGCCTTCTACTTCAATCTTCTGTGCATAGGAGATTACCGGGATTCCAAGGTGTTCGGAAATCTGCGGTCCAACCTGTGCAGTATCACCATCGATAGCCTGACGGCCTGTGATGATCAAATCATACTCTAAGTTACGAATAGCACCAGCCAGTGTCTGGGAGGTTGCCCATGTATCAGCGCCGCCGAGTACTCTGTCTGTTACAAGGATACCCTTGTCAGCACCCATAGCCATTGCTTCACGAAGAACTTCTTCAGCCTTCGGAAGACCCATTGTAATAACAGTAACTTCTGCACCGTACTGATCTTTTAATCTCAGTGCTGCTTCCAGACCTGCTTTGTCATCCGGGTTCATGATAGTAAGCATAGCGCCTCTGTCAAGTGTACCATCGGGATTGAATTTAACGCCACCCTTTGTATCAGGTACCTGTTTAATACAAACAACGATTTTCATTGTATTTTCACTCCTTATATTTTCTTTGAATTTTCCTTCTCTTTTGCCTGTTGCGAATTATTTCAGCAGTGCTCCGGAAATTACCATTCTCTGAACTTCGCTTGTTCCTTCATAGATCTCTGTGATCTTAGCATCACGCATCATACGCTCTACATCGTATTCTCTTGTGTAGCCGTATCCGCCGTGGAGCTGAACAGCCTTTGTTGTAACTTCCATAGCAACCTCTGCTGCATATAATTTAGCCTTAGCTGCTTCTACGGAGTAAACTTTCTGTGTTGCCTTAGCCATAGCTGCCTTGTAAACAAGAAGCTGAGCTGCTTCTACCTTAGTAGCCATATCTGCTAACTGGAACTGTGTATTCTGGAAAGCACCGATCGGTCTGCCGAACTGTTTTCTTTCCTTTACATAGTTGATGGTTGTCTCTAATGCACCTTCTGCAAGACCAAGTGCCTGGGAAGCGATACCGATACGTCCGCCGTCCAGAGTGTGCATAGCAATCTTAAAGCCTTCGCCTAATTTACCTAACAGATTTTCCTTCGGAACACGGCAGTCTGTGAAGATCAGCTCGTATGTGGAAGAACCACGGATACCCATCTTCTTCTCCTTTGTACCGAATGTAAATCCAGGTGTTCCCTTTTCTACGATAAATGCAGAAATCTCTTTAATCATTCTGCCGCGCTTCTCAACGGTTCCTGTTACAGCGAAGATAACGTATACATCAGCTTCTTTACCGTTTGTGATGAAGATCTTGGATCCGTTGATGATATAATCATCGCCATCCAGAACAGCCTTTGTCTGCTGTCCCTGAGCATCTGTACCAGCGCCCGGCTCTGTTAAACCAAAAGCACCAATCTTTCTGCCGGTTGCAAGATCCGGTAAATATTTCTGCTTCTGCTCTTCTGTACCATAGGTTAAAATCGGGTCACAGCAAAGAGATGTGTGAGCAGATACGATAACGCCTGTAGTACCGCAAACTTTGGATAACTCTTCTACGCACATAGCGTATGTTAAAATATCACAGCCCTGTCCGCCGTATTCCTTCGGAACCGGGATTCCCATGAAGCCTGCCTTAGCCATTTTCTCAACGGTAGCTCTCGGGAATACTTCTGTTTCATCTACCTCCTGTGCAAGAGGTTTTACTTCTTTTTCTGCGAATTCTCTGAAGAGACTTCTCGCCATTTCATGTTGTTTGCTTAACATAAAATCCATGATTTTTATTCCTCCATCTATCTTAAAATGTTTAATTATTTGCTGTAATCGTAGAAGCCTTTTCCTGTCTTCATACCTAACTGGCCGCCACGTACCATTTTCTTAAGAAGCGGATGAGGACGGTATTTGGAATCACCTGTCTCTGCCTGTAATACTTCCATGATAGCTAATACGATATCCAGACCTACCAGGTCACCCAGTGCAAGAGGTCCCATCGGATGATTTGCACCCAGCTTCATAGCGGTATCGATACCTTCTACAGAAGCAACGCCGTCTGCATAGATGCCGATTGCTTCATTGATCATCGGAATCAGGATTCTGTTTACTACGAATCCGGCAGCTTCCTCTACCTGTACCGGGGTCTTGCCAATTTCTTCAGAGATCGCTTTAATCTTAGCAACTGTCTCTTCCGGTGTGTTCAGACCTGCAATAACCTCAACCAGCTTCATAACCGGAGCCGGATTGAAGAAGTGCATACCGATAACCGGTCTGTCCAGACCTGCGCCGATTTCTGTAATAGAAAGGGAAGATGTATTGGTAGCGAAGATACATTCCGGTTTGCAGATATCCTGTAACTCTTTGAAGGTCTGTTTCTTGATATCCATAACTTCCAGAGCTGCTTCAACCACAAGGTCACAGTCTGTACAGATTGTCTTAACGCCTGTTGTAATCTTAGCTAAGATCTTGTCAGCGTCTTCCTGTGTCATTTTTCCTTTTGCAATTCTCTTCTCGAAGCCCTTTGCAATTTTGTTCTTGCCGTTTGCAGCAAACTCTTCATTGATATCGCAAAGGAATACTTCATATCCTTCTGTCTGAGCAAAAGCCTGTGCAATACCAGATCCCATTGTGCCTGCGCCAATAATACCTACTTTCATTGTAGTTCCTCCTATATATGTTTAAAATTATTGAATTAACTTATTTATTCAGGAATTTCTCTACTTTTCTCTTCTCTAAGAAAGCAGCCATGCCTTCCTTCTGATCATAAGACTCGAAGCAGTCGCCGAATAATTTTTCCTCGATTACGATTGCCTGATCCATATCTACATCCAGACCCTCGTTGATTGCTTTCTTGCAGTTACGTACTGCAATCGGAGCATTCTTAGCAATGCCTGCTGCCATTTTTTCAGCTGCCGGCATAAGCTCTTCGATCGGATATACTGCGTTTACAAGGCCGATTCTGTATGCTTCATCTGCTTTGATATTTCTTGCAGTGTAAATCATCTGTTTTGCCATGCCTGCGCCAACCAGACGAGCCAGTCTCTGTGTGCCGCCGAAGCCCGGAGTAATTCCAAGGCCAACCTCCGGCTGACCGAATACAGCATTCTCAGAGCAGATACGAATATCGCAGCTCATGGAAATCTCGCAGCCGCCGCCTAATGCGAAACCGTTTACTGCAGCAATAACAGGAATCGGGAAGGTCTCTAATTTACGGAATACATCATTTCCCTTTTTACCGAATGCTTCACCTTCAGCCTTGGTCAGCGTGCTCATCTCTCCGATGTCTGCGCCTGCTACGAAGGATTTCTGTCCGGCACCTGTTAAAATCAGGCATCTTACTTCTTCCAGATTCACTGCATCCAGAGTCTCGTCCAACTCATCCAGTACTGTAGAATTCAGAGCATTCAATGCCTTCTCACGATTGATGGTAATGATACCGATTGCATCTTTCTGTTCATATAAAACAAATTCCATGATTCGTCTCCTTTAGTTAAATTGGGGTTTACCGCACAATCAGCCCGGAACACTGTCTCTGTATAGGATGCACTGCATAGCTTACACTGTATTCCATATCGGAGAAATGCCCCGAGCCTGTTTTGTTCCTTCTTTAAAAATTAGTCCATCTCAACGATAGTAGAGCATCCCATACCACCGCCGATGCAGAGTGTTGCAAGGCCCTTCTTAGCGCCCTTAGCCTGCATCTCATGAAGCAGTGTAACAAGGATACGGCATCCGGAAGCTCCTACCGGGTGTCCGAGTGCGATTGCACCGCCGTTCGGATTTAACTGCTTGTCTACATCGATTCCGAGATCTTTTCCTACCGCTACAGACTGTGCTGCAAATGCTTCGTTTGCTTCGATAATATCGAAATCTTCAATCTTGTATCCGGCCTTCTCCATAACCTTCTTTGTAGAAGCAACCGGTCCGATACCCATAACTTCCGGTCTAACACCAGCAAGAGCACCGGCTACGAATCTTGCCATCGGCTTGATTCCAAGTTCTTTTGCTTTTTCTTCGCTCATTACAACAACTGCTGCTGCACCGTCATTGATACCGGAAGCATTACCTGCAGTAACGAATCCGTCCGGATTGATGGTACGAAGCTTTGCAAGGGCTTCGATTGTAGAACCGTGACGCGGTCCCTCGTCTACCTTGAACTCAACCATTTCTTTTTTCTTCTTTACCATAACCGGTACGATTTCCTTCTCGAATGCACCGGAATTCTGAGCTGCTTCAGCCTTCTGCTGGCTCTTTAATGCGAACTCATCGAGTTCTTCACGTGTCAGACCCCATTCTCTACAGATGTTGTCTGCTGTTGTAATCATGTGGTAGTTGTTGAAAGCATCCCAAAGGGCATCGTTTACCATGGTATCCACTAATGTACCGTTGTTCATTCTGTATCCGAAACGAGCCTGCGGAACAGCGTAAGGAGCCATGGACATATTTTCCATACCGCCTGCAACTACGATGTCTGCATCACCAGCCATAATCATCTGAGCCGCCTGGTTTACACAGTTCAGACCGGAACCACAAACTACGTTCATTGTAACAGCCGGAACCTCAATCGGAAGTCCTGCTTTGATAGTTGCCTGACGTGCTACGTTCTGTCCCAGACCTGCCTGGATAACACATCCCATATATACCTGATCAACATCCTCAGGTTTTACACCTGCTCTGTTAATTGCTTCTTTGATTACAATTGCGCCAAGCTCAGCTGCCGGAGTTGTGCTTAAAGAGCCACCCATTGTTCCGATAGCAGTACGGCATGCACTTGCGATTACTACATTTCTTGCCATAATTCTTTTCCTCCATTATTAGAATAAAAGTGCCTTTTTTCGGCAAATACAATGATTGTTATTTTTTTATCATTGTCCGCTGGTTCTATTTTATCATATGCCCTATCAATTTGCAATCCTAACTCATGTCGAAAATGTAAAAAATCAAGCCATGCAAAAGGACATACATAAGATGCGCGTGGGAGCTTGCTCACAAAGCGTATCTTACGCATGTCCTTTTATACGGCGCGAGCCGTCATCGAGCTGACACGCAGTGTTAGCTCGATGGCATGGCTGTCCGGCATCCGCTCTCTTTACACACACGAGCCGTCATCACTCCCAGACAATTCTCTGATATCTTACATCCACAGCATTGGAATGCTCCGGCAACTCGGTTCCGTCCGCACCCGGATTCAGATTCCGATCCTTGATAAAGAACATGATCCTTGCATCCGAGCGGTCCAGCGCTACAGCCACACAGGTTTCATTTCCGATATTCACCCACTGATTATAATCCGGAAAGGTGGGATTATCGCTGTAGGTCTGCTTATAAATCTCCTGATAGACAGCATCCGCATCAGGGGTAATGCGTCGTAAGGCATTGTGCAGAATGTTCCAGTCTAAGGGATCCGGATTGTTCCAGAGCTCCAGGCGATAGTGATAACCAAATCGCTCCGGTGCTTCGGCTGCCCGGCACAGATTTATGGTATATCCAGCCGGATCAAACACCCGGTTCATCACCTGTACAGCTTCCTCATTCGCATTCAATGTAAATACACCCAGTGACGGGGCAAGACTTCCGTCATAGGACGGAAACACATTGAAGTGTCCCGAAGCACGGTACGCTGTATAAAACCGCATCTTATCCCTGTACTGATCAAAGGTCTCATCCACCGATATCTCCGGCTGGAAGTGATCGACAAGCGCTACCTGTGGAGGATGGATCACAAAACCTCCCGACCTTGCAGTTACCCGATAACTGCACCAGTCCTTATTATACTCCAGTTCCTTTGCTGCCCACCACTCCGGGGTATTTGGCTCATAACGATTGGAATACAGCATATTGGCATGATAGATATAATTCGCTCCTCCACCGTAATACAGGTCATTTTCACCTATCATACGAAAACCCTGACCGGCAACTTCAGCATCTTCATCCTGAATATACAATGTCACTCCATTAGAGGCCGTCCATGTCACATGCTTTTTTCCGGTATGTCCATACAAATCCGGTTCTCCCATTTTTGCTCTTTGCAAAATCGGCGGAAATTGCGCCGCAACAGGCATCATCGGCTGTGCCGTAATCTCTCCCACAATCTCGATTCCGCCGCCATCTGACGGAGTCTCCATAGACTGTACTCTTGCAATGACATCCTCTATGTCACCGCCCGGCATCGAGTGGGTGAGCGGAGTTTTTGTTCCAGAACCGCTACCGCTGAACCCATAATAGAGCGTCTTTCCTCCTCCCAGATCAATCTCTCCGACACCTGCCTGCACTGCCAGGCAATTTCCGGCAAATACCACTCCTATCATCACAGCGCTCATGACTGCTGCGACCGCCGGACGAAGCTTTTTCTTCTGTTTTTCGTAAGATTTCATCTCGTCTACCTCTCATAAGTTTTTAGCATTCTATTTATCTTACAATTTTGAATACATATGAAAAGTATATCATATACCCGATCCAGTTTCTACCACATCCTGCTCAAAAAGTACTTAAAAGGATGCCTTTCCTGTCTTTACAGACTGACATCTGTCCTACGACTGCTTCTGCGTGCTCTTACGATACTCCCCCACCACCGGATCCTCCATCCGATAAACTCTTCGCCACTCCTTAGTCTCCTGTTCCTTGACTGTTTCAGAACGGTTCTGATACAGGAATCTGGTCAGCGGATAACAGTCAATCCAGATTTCATTATTTCCTTCCTTTTGTGACTCATCGAAAATAAGCTGCAATCCCCAGTGGAGATGGGTCGTTTTGATATTATTCACATTTTCCTTTGTACTGTAGCCAGTATGTCCCATATAACCGATCACATCCCCTGCCGTTACTATGCTGCCTTCCTTCAGGTCCTTACAATAGGGAAAATTTTGCCGCAGATGTGCATAGTAATAATATCGCTTCTTATCAAAGCTGCGGATACCGAGCCGCCAGCCGCCATACTGGTTCCAACCGATTGCTTCCACATAGCCGGACTCAATTGCGATCACGGGGGTGCCCACCTGCCCCATCATGTCATGTCCCAGATGCGGTCTGGCATAGCCATAGCTTCTGCTGGCACCAAAATCATCATAATCATGATACGGAAAGCCCTTTGCGATTGGAGAAAATGCCTTGAGTCCATAGCAGTCCTTCCACACCTTCTCTCCATTTTCATCTGCTGTCTCAATACGATATTCGCCAACCATACCGCCAAGCACCGCCGTATAAGCCTCCAGATAGTAATCATAATATTTCAAATCCTTTGTCAGACTCTTAAAGTCCGTTTCACCGCTTTGAAGCTTTTCCGCAAGCTCTGTCATTTTTCTGACCGTACCGTTCGGAAATTCCCCTCCCTGCCTGGCTGCCATATAGGCCAGCATCGGAATCCATTCAATATGTACCTCTTCTTCATAGGTTGCCTGATCCAACTCATAGGCCTTGCACAGTACCTCATAAGGCACCTTAAAATCCACCCATTTAATGAAGCTGTCGCTGTTCACATCCACCGCTTCCTGCTCTGCCCCGGTTTCTATATAATCTGCTTTTCCTTCCGGTTCATCCAATTTTTGTTCCAATATGACAACAGAGGCTGCCGCAATGCAGAGCAGCTCCAGAGCAATCCCTCTTCTGAGCCATTCTCCCTTTTTCATATATGATTGCAAGAGCCTTCCGGTTTTTCATTTAAACTAATATATGTAAAAATCTCCGGTCTTTATACCATAAGAAAAACCGGAAGTGCATCAAAACACTTCCGGCTTTATACTCCGCTCCTCTGTCTCCGACCGCTTGTCCGTTTACATCTCCGGCTCAATCAGTCCATATGTATTTCCTTTTCTCTTGTAAACGACATTCACCTGATCGGTTTCTGCATTGCAAAATACAAAGAAGTTATGACCTAACAGTTCCATCTGTACGCAGGCATCTTCCGGATACATCGGCTTGATGTCAAATTTCTTACTGCGAATGATTCTGACCTCTTCTTCCTCCATGTATTCCTTGTCCAGATATTCCTGCTGGAAAAAGCCTGCCGCCTGTTTCTTATCTACAATCTTATTCTTATACTTTTTGAGCTGTCTTTCAATGATTTCCTCTACTAAATCAATGGAAACATACATATCATTGCTGACCTGCTCGGATCGGATAATATTTCCCTTTACCGGTATCGTCACTTCAATTTTCTGACGATCCTTTTCTACGCTGAGTGTTACATGTACCTCTGTATCCGGTGTAAAATATTTCTCCAATTTTCCGATTTTGTCCTGTACGGCAGTTCTTAACCCTTCTGTCACATCAATATTCTTTCCACTAATGATAAACTTCATGCTGACCATCCCTTCCTGTCTGTTTTTAGTAAGGCAATTATAACATATTTAACATACATTTTGCAATGCGCTATTAAATTATCTGTAAATTTTTTCTTTTATCTGTTTTATTTTTTACGTTATACCTCTTCCGGGAATTTCCCGGTTTATCACATCTTCACAAAACAGACGTTCCTTTTCCACTCGTCAGAAATCCACGGAAATCTACAAAATTCGATGTGGATAATGTGTATAACTCAGTGTATAATTCAATTTTCCACATTTTTTGCTCTTAAAATATGTGGAAAACTTTTTTCACCCTTTCAGACGTTTAGGATGATTGACCAAAATATTTGTGCATCTTGCATACTTTTGCTTCTGTCAACCATTCACCCTCATCTTTTTATATTCAGACTTTATTGTCGGAATCGTCGGAACTTTAATACGACAAGTACTTCCAGCTCAGCTTGTATAAAAAACTACTATATAAAACAGACCCACTGTTTCCAGAGGGTCTGCTACATCTTGCACTTCTTATTTATGTTATATATTCTTCTTAGAAAATTCTTCTTACCGCAAGTACATTTCTGTAATTTGCATTGGAAATGATAATACCTGTCTTTGCAGTACTTGCATGTACAATCTGTCCACCGCCGATGTAGATACCTACATGACCGGAATAGCAGACGATATCACCAGGCTGCGCATTCGCCAAGCCGCCAACATTGGAACCCTGACTTCTTAATGCCGAAGAGGAATGTGGCAGGCTGACACCATAATTCGCATAAACGCTCATAACAAATCCGGAACAGTCCGTTCCATTTGTCAGACTGCTTCCTCCGTAAACATACGGATTGCCGACAAACTGTGTTGCATACTGTGCGACAGAGGTTCCTGCGGCACTTCCGCCGGATACGACAATCGGATCCGCCGCTTCCTCCTGCTCCAGCTTTTTGCCTTCCTTCGCTGCCTTTTCAGCATCCTTCTTTCTGGCTGCTTCGCTGGCTGCCTTTCTGGCTGCTTTTCTGGCTTCTTCTTCCGCTTTCAATCTGGCTTCTTCTTCTGCCTTAGACTCTGCCTGAACAAAATCCGTTCTCAGTGTAACAAACTCAGAAGACACATAACCGTCACCTTCCTCGATGTTAACTTTTACCCAGCCATCAACCTCTTCTAACACGACAAGTTCATCATCAATCGGAATCAGACCAAGCACCGGCGCTTCCATACCCGGTTCCTGTCTAACCTTCAGTGTAGTTGTCGTGACCTTTGCAATCCTCGTTCCCACCTGCTTTGCAAGCTCTACTGCCGCATCGCCCGTCACACAATACTCTGCCTTTACATATCCGGTACAGTTACCGGAATTGATTTCATACCATCCGTTCTTTTCAGAAAGAAACGTACCTACAGATTTATCGTACAGCTTACCTACGATTTCTCCTTCTTCACTCGGTATGCTTCTGACATTGACATAATCATTAACCTGCGCAATGACCAGGCTCTTGAAGCTTTCCTCTTCGCTCTCCTCTTCTGTCAGTTCTTCGGTTTCAATCTCCTCTGCTTCCTCGGTTTCGTTTTCCGTTTCTGTCTCCTGATTTTCAGAAGCGATTCGGTCAAAAACAGAGCTTACGGAAGCACCTCCCGTCACATCTTCTATTTCCTTTGTGGTAGTCAGAGAACCCGCTTCACCAAGCGAATCCGGAAGTTTTAATTCTCCCTTTAATTTTTCTGTAGTATCCTTATCTGAAAGGCTTTCCGAAGAATTACCGGAAACAGATTTCTCTGCTGCAACTTCCTGAACGGTATCAATGGAAATACCTTCATTCAATATCAGCGCCAGACCTGCTACCGGCAACGCTGCCGATACAGCAGCCGCATCCGTATAAGAATGTGTTCCTGTAATCACAATCGCGGATGCTAATGCACATGCTGCAATCTTAACCCCTTTGTTTTTCATGTTAACCTCCAACCTGGATGTTTCCTGTGAACATTTGTTACATTTATTACAAATTTGTTACATCTGAAAAACAATATAGCATGATTGCCAGCCTTTGTCAACCGCCCTTCACAATTTCTCCATATTTTGGCAGCCATTCAGCCGCACCAGCCTCAGCCCTCCCCGGTCCTGGCCCACAGAGAAAAATTGGGGACATACAGAAGGACTGAGCGTTTTCTTAATGGAGCATTCAAACCTTAGTGGGAAAATCGGCACGGATGCCGATTTTAGGCTTCCTCGTGCATGGAGGCACATGGAAGCCGACCCGAACGGTTGTCAATGTTTTCCTGCTCCATTTAGAAAACTCCGGTCCGAATGTCGTCCCCAATTTTTCTCTGTGGGCCAGGGCTAGGGAGGGCTGAGGCTGGTGCGGCTGAATGGCTGTTACTTTCAAATCATTACATTTTCAGGGTAACAAGATAATCCTGCACTCCCGTAATGGCATTTGCGCCGTCCGCTACGGCTGTGACGATCTGGCGCAATCTCTTGGTACGAACATCCCCTGCCGCAAATATGCCCGGGACGCTGGTTGCACAATCCTCTCCCGCGATATAGTATCCCTTCTCATCCTGCCTGGCTTCTTTACAGATTTCACCGGAATTTGGCAGGATTCCGACTGCCACGAAGACTCCCTGAACAGGAAGCCTCTGCTCTTCTCCGCTCTTTACGTTCGTTAAAAGCACACCTTCCACCTGCGTGCCGCCTTCAATCTTCTGCACGATGCTGTCCCAGACCACTTCCACATTCGGAAGCTCAAACAGCTTCTGCTGCAGCGATTTTGCCGCCCTAAGTTCATCCCTTCTATGCACAAGCCACACCTTACGGCTGGTGCGTGCCAGAAAAACAGCATCCTCCACTGCTACATCACCGCCTCCTATTACTACAACATCCTTATTCTGAAAGAAAGCTCCATCACAGGTCGCACAATAGGAAACTCCCATGCCGGCCAGTTCTTCTTCCCCGGGTACCGACAGCTTCGCATGGCTGGCCCCCATTGCCAGCACTACACTTCTGGCCTCCAGAGTCTCCTCTCCGGTCACAACCTTCTTGACTGTACCTTCATTCATGACAGAAAGCACCTCTGCCTCTTTAAATTCGGCACCAAGCCTGTCCGCATGCTCCCTCATCTGCATCCCCAAATCAAAACCGTTAATCCCGGGGAGCGCCGGATAATTGTCCACCTCATAAGTGGTCAGCACCTGCCCTCCACTGGCATAATTCTTCTCCAGAACCAGCATATCCAGTCCCGCACGCCTGGCATATATCGCAGCTGCCAGCCCCGCCGGGCCGGAGCCGATAATAATAACATCTTTCATCTCACACCTGAACCTTTCTCTTTTTCCTTTTCTCTTTATCATAAATCATTTTCAGGGTTTTGGGAATGCTTCTTTTATTGTATACTGAGAAGAAAGAACTCATTCCACCACCAGCCTGCTGTCTCTTCCCAGCCTGCGCTCCCCCGCTGTCGGGCATCTGTGTCTGTAAGGTCTACAGAAGGACTGAGCGTTTTCTTAATAGAGCTGTCAAAAGCGCAGGGAAAAATCGGCACGGATGCCGATTTTAGGATTCATGTGCATGGAAGCACATGGAAGCCGACCCGTACGGCTGAGAAAATAAAACTGCTCTATTTAGAAAACTCCAGTCCGCATGTGACCTTACAGACACAGATACCCGACAGTGGGGGGAGCGCAGGCTGGGAAGGGACAGCAGGCTGGTGGTGGAATGAGTTCCTGCATCACAAACCATCAGGAAAGGAATCTCCAAATGAGAAAGAGTGCTTTAATTACGGGGAGTTCACGGGGAATCGGGCGTGCGACTGCCTTTGCTCTGGCAGAGCAGGGATATCACCTGTATCTGACCTGTCAGAACAGCATGGAACAGCTCAAACAGGTGCAGCATGAAATCACCTCCCGTTTTCCGGTCATCTGCCAAATTTATGAATGCGATATGGGAAATCACGAAGCCGTAAAAAAATTATTTTCCGAAATCGAACAACTGACCCTATTGGTCAACAATGCCGGCCGTTCTTATATAGGCTTATTGTCAGAGATGGATGTCAATGACTGGGAAAACCTGATGCACACCAATCTGGACAGCGTTTTTTTTACCTGCAAATATGCCATCCCGCTTTTTCTGCATCAGGGATACGGACGAATCATCAATATTTCATCCGTCTGGGGCAATGTCGGCGCTTCTATGGAAGCTGCATATTCTGCTTCCAAAGGCGGTGTCAATGCTCTGACCAAAGCTCTGGCCAGGGAACTGGCTCCCAGTGGTATACCGGTGAATGCTGTAGCTTTCGGCATGATTGACACGGATATGAACCGTTGCTTTTCCGAGGAAGAACGGGCCGCCATCCAGGAAGAGATTCCGGCAGACCGTATCGCTTCCCCTGAAGAAGCTGCCCAAATGATCTGCAAACTTGCCGAAACGCCATCCTATCTCACCGGACAGATACTGACCTTTGACGGCGGCTGGACGTAAACAGCATCAGCCAAAATCAATGGCTGTCCGGAAATCATAACCGTACTTTTACGTCACGTAAAAACCCCTGCCGGAACCTATATGACCCGGCAGGGGTTTTCTCTTCTTATCTTATACGCTTATCGTACTTAGCTTTCACAGCATTCATTGTCTGAACTTTTTTTGAACTATCTTGCCTGAATTACCTGACTCCAGCTGGAGATGCCGATCGTGCGTAAGTAAGGTGCTGTAACAGACTCATCGATATCAATGTATTTGTAAACATTGTAAGCAGCCTTCGGAGAACCGTCTACATTCTTTAATCCCATCGGAAGTCCCTGTGCGATTTCTGCCTGATAATCAATATCTCTTACTGCAATAAAGGCATCGATATGCTGGTTGTGTTTTGCATTTAAGTATGCGTAAGACAGCGCTGCCGCCTGTACATCCTGTCCGAGAGAAGACGGGAAGCCTACCTCACTGACAATCAGGGAACGAACCTGTCCCTTGCTGTCCAGATTCTGCGGCTTGCACATATAATCGGTCACTACGCACATATTCTGCGGTGTAATCATCGGTGTATTCTCGTTCATGCTTACGAGATTCATTGCTTTGTACTGCGCCGGCATAGCCCAGAATTTAGGCCATGTAAGCGGTACCGGATACGGGTGGAATGCTACACCCCAGTCATAGTTACCCTTTGCAATAGAGTTTGCACTCAATGCATCGATAATGTCTCTTCCATCGTAGCCTGTACCTGTCGTCAGATTTCTGTTCCAGGTCTGGTCGATTGAAATATATACTCTTGCATTTGCATTGACACTCTTGATACCGGTATAGAAAATACGAAGTACTTTTGCATATTCCTCTGCATAAGTAGTTACATCCATCGGTGCGATATAATTCCACTCGCTTCTGGCTGTAATCTCATTACCGATAATCCAGTTATCTACACGTCCGCAGCCGATTCCGGAATATCTGGTAGCTAAAAAGCTTGCTGCTGCGGAAAGGTAATCCACACCGGTCTGATCCGCACCATTCATCATGTAATATGGAGAGGTGGTCTTTGTTCTTGCCAGCGGATGTGTGGTCTGCATACATCTTGCATCCAGTTCATTTAATAAGATAGCAGATACTACAATACCCTTATCAGACAGTGCCTGAATAACACCGTCTACCTGCTTAACATAGTAGCCGTCCAACTGATAGTTCTTACCATTATATGTATAGTTGATGGTCGGGTACGCACCATTCGTTGTAGGTCCAAACAATCTGTTAACTGCAATATCAAATGTAGAATGCTTGATACCCAGATCTTCAATCTCGCCTGTGCTCATCAAAGGCGGATAAATCTGAAGTCCCTTTTTGGATACGGTTGCCGGATACTCCATAGAACGCTCTGCAACTGCTTCCGGGTTTGCAATATATTTTGCTTCTGAAATCTGAACAAAGCTTCCGCCGGATTTTACTGCTACTGCAAATTTGGAATATAATCTGGAATTTGCCTGCTTGTTATTCAGCGGGGTTGTAAAGGTTGCTGTCGTACCCATCGGTGCTGTCGCAACCGGGCTTCCTGTCAAACCAGCTGCAAAGGTGGGTAATTCAAATAAATATAAAGTACCATCATCACTTGCCTGTCCTGCTGGTACTGCTGCTGTCACTACTACATTGCTTCCGTTAATCGCACAGGACTGTACCAGACTGGTGTAGCCTGCTGCTTTTACACTGCCTCCACTGATTCCAACAAGGCCAAGAGTGAATGCCATGGCAAATGCTGAAACAAGGGAAAGAATCTTTCTTTTCATTCAGTTATCTCCTCCTTCATTTTGTTTGCTATGATGAAAAGCCGTCTATGAAACATTATACGGGAACCGGAAATACTTGTCAATGAACGGATTACAAATTCAGAATTTACTGATAACAGTTCAGCCACACCAGTCTCAGCCCTCCCGGCCCTGTCACACGAAGAACATTTCGGGACAACATTCGGACTGGAGTTTTCTAAATGGAGCAAAAAAGCATGGGAAACCGTTCGGGTCAGCGTCAATGTGCATCCATGCACATGACGCTTAAAATCGGCATCCGTGCCGATTTTTCCCTGGATTTTGAATGCTCCATCAAGAAAACGCTCAGTCCTGCTGTATGTCTCGAAATGTTCTTCGTGTGGCAGGGCCGGGAGGGCTGAGACTGGTGTGACTGAACGGTTATCCTTTACTGCACCACCTGAAACCGCTTCCACTTTCCGGAATAAAAACGGAGGGTGAAAATCACAGCTCTGACTGTCCAATCGGTGAACATGCCGATCCAGACTGCCATGGGGCCAAAGCCCTGAACCCGGCAAAGATAGATGCACAGGCTCACGCGGAAAATCCACATGGAAGCCGCCGAAACCAGCATGGAGAACTTCACATCTCCCGCTGCCCGCAATCCATAGGCCGGGATAAAGGCCAGTGTCCAGACCAACGGCTTTACGATGGTAATCGCCAGCATCATATCCATACACATCTGCGCGCTCTCCGGCTCCATACCGCCCAAAATCGTCACTGGTCTGGCAATCACATAGACTACCAGACAGCAGATAATGATTCCAACCTCGCTGACCGCCGTCAGCTTCTTAATATAGTAGGAAGCCTCATCGGGTCTGCCGGCTCCCATGCACTGTCCCACAATTGTCATCAGACCGATGCCAATGCCCATGACAGCCATGCCGTTCAGCATTTCCAGTATATTGGTCATGGCCTGCGCGGCTATGGAAATCGTCCCCAGCGTGGATACGGTAGACTGAATCGCCAGCTTGCCGAATTGGAACATACCATTTTCAATGCCGGACGGTATGCCGATGGCCAGAACCCTTCCAATTAGTCCTGCATTGGGACGGATCGTATGATAGGAACGCACCGATATCCGGTTCTTGGGATTACGCAGAAAATACATCACCGTTACCGCGCAAAATACTCTGGATAACAGCGTCGCCAGAGCCGCTCCTCGTACACCCATGGAAAATCCCCAGATAAACAACGCATTTCCTCCGATATTGAGAAAATTGGACACAACGGAAATCGTCATTGGACAACGGCTGTTCTCCTGCGCCCGAAAGATGGAGGCTCCGGTATCATACAGGCCGATAAACGGAAAAGAAAGCGCCGTATAAAAAAAGTAGATTCTGGAAGCCTGCATGACATCCGCCTCCACCCTGCCGAACAGAATACGCAAAAGAGGCTCCTGAAAAATCAGACAGCAAGCCGTCAATAGAGTCGCTATGACTGTTACGATAAAAACCGTCTGTCTGGCCGCCTCCACAGCCCGCTCTTCTTCCTTCTTTCCCAGAAAATGAGCACAGACAATGGTTCCGCCTGCTGCCAGCGCGGTAAATGCCTGTATCACCAGGACATTCAGGGAATCCACCAGTGAAACCGCCGACATCGCTGCCGCTCCCACATTGCTTACCATAATCGTGTCAATCATTCCCATCAGACAATTCAAAAGCTGCTCTACCATAAGTGGTATCAACAGCTTCCTGAGTTCCAGATTACTGAACATATGCCCGCTCTTCTGCTGTATCTTACTCTGCGTCTTCATAACCATGCCCTTTCCTATGTCCATCCTTAAAGATCAGTCCTGAAACTTCCTTTTTCCCAGCCTTACATCCTCCATCACCTCTGTCAGCTCCTCCGGCAGATGGTCGAACAGATAGGTGCGGTCATGTTCGGGTTGGTTCAAATGTTCCTTTCGGATTTCCTCCTGCACCTGTTCCACCTCTTCCAGAAGTCCCTGCGCAGAAAGACGCTCCGCTCCCTGTCCCCATATAATAATCTGTTCCAGAGCATCCGAGGTAGCAACTCGCACCCGGTATTTCCGTCCGATCTTATGTACCGTCTTCTCAATATATTGATCCGCAGTCTCCGCTTCCTTTGTATAGACTACATGGATATTGTGGTACTGCATGACACCGCCCGGATTGCCTTCCACACGGTACGCATCAAAGACTAAAATCAGCGTACACTTTTTATACCCCTGATAATTGCACAGAATGTCCATCAGCTTCGTCCGCGCACTCTCGATGTTAACTTTGGAAAGTTCTCTGAGCTCCTCCCAGGAAAAAATAATGTTATAACCATCCACCAGAAGATATTCCTCATCAGACTTCTTTTTGTCCACACGATAGGTACCAAATCTCTCAGATGGCTCTTCTTTCCGGGTACGACGGTATCGGCCTCGTTCTTCTCCGCCGGAACGATAGGTTCGTTCAAAAATTTCCTGCAGTTCCTTATCATCCACAATGGAAGCGGAAAACGATTCGGAAGAGCCCTTTTTAGAGGAAATGACGTTTCCCCGTTTTCCGTCTTCCCTGCATCTTTCAGTTCCTTCCTCTGCTGCTTCCGCAGCATCCCGCGCGAGGCCGCTCTCTACATGCATATAATCATAAACCTGATTCCAGCTGACCACATAGCCTGCCCCATGGGCGCAGAAAACCGAACCGGTCGGATTCTCCAAATCTGCCTCCGCATCATAGCCACTTGCTTCGATCACTTCCTCTGCATTATGGCATGGCTCATACCCGCTCAGGGTACAGGATATCCTGCCCCGTCCCCCGCTGTAGGCGGCCAGCTCCATCGGATAGCCCTGCAGCTCAGATACCGGAACAAATCCGTTTAAAATACTCATTTCTCCCTCTGTCTGCGGCGCATCGAATCTGCCGTGCATACGCTGCAGATCCGTAAGCGCTCTGCCAATCATCTGGGACGGTACCTCCAGACATACCTCATAGACCGGCTCCAGCAAGACACTTTCTGCCATTTTCAGTCCCTGACGCACAGCCCGGTAGGTGGCCTGTCTGAAATCACCGCCCTCCGTATGCTTCAGGTGGGCCTTTCCTGCAATCAGCGTAATCCGCATATCCGTAATATCCGAGCCTGTCAGCACTCCCGGATGCTGCCGCTCTTCCAAATGAGTCAGAATCAGTCTCTGCCAGTTCTTATTCAGCATATCCGTGCTGCAGTTCGTATCAAACTGCAGACCGCTTCCTGCCTCTCCCGGCTCTAACAGAAGATGTACCTCCGCATAGTGCCTGAGCGGCTCAAAGTGCCCCACACCTTCCGCACTGGTACGGATGGTTTCCTTATAGACGATGCTGCCGCAGCCAAATTCGATTTCTACATGATAGCGCTCCCACACCATGCTCTTTAGGACCTCCATCTGCACCTCGCCCATCACCTGTGCATGGATTTCGTTCAGCTTTTCATTCCACACCAGATGCAGCTGCGGCTCCTCCTCCGTAAGCTCCGACAATTGCAGAAACATCCTGTGCACATCACATTCCGGCGGCAAAATGACCTGATAGGTCAAAACCGGTTCCAGAATAGGCAGCTCAGAATCCCTCTCGCATCCCAGTCCCTGACCGCAGCAGGTCTTTGTCAGTCCCGTCACCGCACAGATGCTTCCGGCCTCTGCTTCCGGTATCGTCTGATACTGTGCACCGGAGTAAAGCCGTATCTGATCCACCTTTTCCTCAAAGTACTGCTCCGTTTCTCCAGTCTCTGCTGTATTTCTTCCGACGGCTCTTCCGCAGACAGACATTCGGGCCTTTAAGCTGCCTCCCGTCACCTTCAGATAAGTCAGTCGCTTTCCCTGTTTATCTCTGCCGATTTTAAATACCTTCGCGCCAAACTCAGGACCATATTCCGGCTCCCTTGTATATAGGAAGAAACTGTCCAAAAAATCCTGCACACCCTCCAATTTGAGGGCCGAGCCAAAGTAACATGGAAACAGCTCCCGATGAACGATTGCCCGGATTAACTGCTCTGTCTCCAGTCTGCCGGATTCCAGAAATGCCTCTAACAGCACCTCGCTGCACATGGCTGCATTTTCATAAAATACAGCATTCTGTGCCTCATCCACAGCTATTCCGTCCGCATCAGGCCCTTCCGCATACGTAAAATCCACACACCGCTCATCCAGCCTGCTTCTTACCTCCTGCAGCAATGCCTCCCGGTCGGTTCCCTCCTGGTCCATTTTGTTGATGAATAGGAAAACCGGAACCTCATACCGCTTTAACAGCTTCCAGAGCGTCTGTACATGTCCCTGCACCCCATCAGCGCCGTTTATGACCAGTATGGCATAGTCCAATACCTGTAGAGTCCTCTCCATCTCTGCTGAAAAATCCACATGTCCCGGAGTATCCAGCAGAGTCATGGAATGCTCAGCGCCTCTCTGATCCGTATAGTGAAGCTGTGCCTGCTTGGAGAAAATGGTAATTCCCCTGGTACGTTCCAGCTCGTAGGTATCCAGGAAAGCATCCTGATGATCTACCCTGCCCAGCCTGCGTATTTCCCCGCTGACATATAAAATTCCCTCCGCCAGGGTGGTCTTGCCCGCATCCACGTGGGCAAGTATTCCGGTTACTAAATTAGCCATTCTGCCTCGTCCTCCAGCATGCGGACCTTTACCTGATAGCGTACCTGCTCCCCGGGTGCCAGTATGGTCAGCCTTCCATCCTGACGCATCTTAGCCCTGCCATCCGGGTGGCAGTTGCCAGGCTCTAAGCCCAGAACATAATCTCTCTGTCCCATCATTTTCCATTCCGTGAAAAACGGCAGATTTTGCGCATCAAAGGTGATGACAAGGCCCTGTCCGATTTCAGGATTATAGATGGCTGCCCGTCCTTCCTTTTCAAACTGATGATAATAGCACTGCTCTTCAAACTGTGGCTGCGGTGTCAGTATCTGATCCCAGCTTCCGATTCCCTCTTGGGCACGTTCATTTCTGGCCTCAACCGATACGGAGGGAATATACAGCTTTGCCTTCTCTGACAGAAGCGGATATCCCATGTTCATATGATATAATATCTCAACCGGATATTCCGAATCCCCTCTGTTCGTAATCACATCTTCAATCGTAAAGCTGTTCTCCCGCTTGGAACAACGAATGACCCTGTCCAGAATCAGCTTTCTGGAAAAGATTCCTTCATCATTCATTCTGGCATGGATACGGATTTCCTCCTCATCCTGCTCCCAATAGATGTGCTCTGCCGGCGTATTGGCGATGGTACCATGCAAGGGCAGCTCCTCTCCCGCATCCACACCTGGCTTTCCGACCGAACAAAGTCCGCAGGTCGTCAGAAAACCGGCTGTAAAGGATTTTAAAAAACCATCTCCCTGCCCGTCATAATAGGCAGGTGCTACATAGCCGCACGGTGAAAAATATCCCATGTTCATGCCCCGAAAGCTCAGCCTTGCAATATCCGCACACCGATCTGCCGAAACCGTAAACTCCATCCCTTTTCCATTTCGCACCTGTAGCAGACGCATTCCGTCTCCCTTTCCACCTACCAGACGATGTTCCTCGACACCGCATAACTGACTTTCATGTCCTATATATGGATTCATAATGCTTCTCCTCCGTTCCATTTTACTGTTATGTTCATTTTACACCATACCTCTCTAATTGAAAAACCATAAAATGCAGAAAATGTAAAAAGGAGGCTGCCTGACGGCAAGCCTCCCGGACTGCAAATATTTTTAATGGTGGAACAGGCGGATACCTGTAAAGGCCATCGCCATATCATATTTGTCACAGCATTCGATAACCAGATCGTCACGCACAGAACCACCCGGCTGTGCAATATATTTTACACCGCTCTTATAAGCTCTTTCAATATTATCGGAGAACGGGAAAAACGCATCGGAGCCAAGCGTGACATCCGTATTGCCGTCCAGCCATGCTCTCTTTTCCTCTCTGGTAAATACCGGCGGCTTTACCTTGAAGCGTTTTTGCCACTCACCCTCACGCAGTACGTCTTCGTATTCATCCCCGATATAAACATCTATCGTATTGTCTCTGTCCGCACGGCCTAAGGAATCGACAAACTGAAGTCCCAGTACCTGAGGAGCCTGACGCAGATACCAGTTGTCAGCCTTCTGTCCTGCCAGTCTGGTACAATGCACTCTGGACTGCTGACCTGCACCGATACCGATGGCCTGTCCGCCCTTTACGTAGCATACGGAATTGGACTGTGTATACTTTAAGGTAATGAGTGCAATCTTCATATCGATGATGGCAGATTCCGGGATGTCTTTATTTTTGGTTACCACATTGGATAACAGGTCTCCGTTGATATCCAGTTCGTTTCTTCCCTGTTCAAAGGTAATGCCGAATACCTGCTTTCTTTCCAGCTCTGCGGGAACATAATCCGGATCAATCTGAATGATATTGTAATTGCCCTTTTTCTTTGCCTTTAACAGCTCCAGCGCTTCCTCTGTATAGCCCGGAGCAATCACGCCATCCGATACCTCTCTTTTGATGAGGCGTGCCGTATCAGCATCACAGACATCGGACAGGGCAATAAAATCACCAAAGGAAGACATTCTGTCCGCACCTCTTGCTCTTGCATAAGCACAGGCAAGCGGGGAAAGCTCTCCCAGATCATCCACCCAGTAAATCTTTGCCAGGGTTTCTGTCAGAGGAAGTCCAACTGCTGCACCTGCCGGAGATACATGCTTAAAGGAAGTAGCTGCCGGAAGTCCGGTGGCTGCCTTTAATTCTTTTACTAACTGCCAGCCGTTAAAGGCATCCAGAAAATTGATATATCCTGGTTTTCCGTTCAATACGGTAACAGGCAGGTCGTTTCCATCCTCCATAAAGATACGGGACGGCTTCTGGTTCGGGTTACATCCATATTTTAACTGAATCTCATTCATTTCACTTTCTCCTTGCTTTTGTACTTGGCATCGTTCAACTATATGCCCTACTGGTTTTTATTTACGATTCTCGTCTCATAGGTTCCGTTTTCAATATCAATAAAGCGAACGAACAGGGAAACCTTATTCTCCTCATTCAGGCTGTTCCATACCAGCTCCGTGAAAGCATCAATGTCATCCGGTATGGATACTAACTTCGGCTCTCCTTCAAAGCTCGGCAGCGGATTGCCGTCGTGCATATAGGTATGAATGAAATGGCCTTCTCCTGCAATCGGATTTTCATAAGAGAACGTATAACGGTTGCAGGCATCCGGATTGCCGTTGTTGCTCTTTAAAATGGACATAGCGTAATCATACTTTCCGCCTTCTACATGCATCACACCGGAAATACGGGGTGTATAGTTTGGTCCGTCCGGTTCAAATTCGCGGGAGCGCAGGGACTGTTCAAAGGTCAGCTCCTGATCCATTCCCTCATAAATCGTATCGGTCTGATCGCCGTTTGTAACAATGGTGCGGTTTCCGAGTACACGTACCGGGGCATAGATAATCAGGCTCGGATCTTCTAATTTGGAAGGGTCGAATGCCTGTGTACGGATTCCTTCACCTTCTTTGACAAAGACACGGTTTCTGCTGTTTACGCTTCTTCCCATAATGAAGTACGCAGTCACTGCCTTCTTACCATCTGCCGATCTGCCAATGACAATTCCCCGTCCCGGGTAGGCATTTCCCTTTAGTTCCTGTTCCAGTGATAACATGTTCATTTTCCTATCCTCCGAAATATGTGGTCTTTTGTTGCTCGTGCGGGCAGGCATTTTCCTATCAGGCAGAAATACTGTAAGCTGTGCATAAAAAAACCACCTGGACGCACTTTTATCATGCTGCCCAGGCGGTCGGCTCTTTCCTTCCATATTTTATGACCAGACACTGCTTCTGCCTCGCACAAAATACCCATACACTTCCTGTAGGTTCTCCTACACAGGCAACACCTGCTTCCGCCAGTCGTGTATCTGCTTCTATCATAAGCGAAACTGGGGAGAATTGCAAGCCTTAAACCTGTTTGAGAAATACTGATCTCAATTTCGCTTCGGCATAACGCTCATATATGCCGGACGGATAATTTTATCCGCCGTAATCAATTCTTCAATGCGGTGAGCGCTCCAGCCTACAATTCTGGCAATGGAGAAAATCGCCGTATACAATTCCACCGGGATTCCCAGCATTTCATAGACAAATCCGCTGTAAAAATCCACATTAGGACTCACGCCCTTTTGCATATGACGTTTTTGGGCAATCAGAACAGGTGCAACCTCTTCTATCGTATTATACAGCAGCAAGTCCTTCTCCCGGCTCTTTTCCATGGCCAGTTTTTCCACATATCCCTTAAAAATTCTTTCCCTCGGATCAGACAGGGAATAGACGGCATGACCCATTCCATAGATCAGACCCTTTTGGTCAAATGCCTCTCCCTCCAGTATTTTACCAAGATAAGCTGCTATCTCTTCCTTATCCTCCACATCCTGAATGTGTTCCTTAATGTCGCGCATCATCTCCATGACTTTGATGTTGGCTCCACCATGCTTCGGCCCCTTCAAAGAGGACATGGCCGCTGCCATAGTAGAATAGGTATCGGAACCGGAGGAGGTCACCACTCTGGTGGTAAACGTGGAATTATTGCCACCTCCATGCTCCATATGTAAAATCAATGCCGTATCCAGAACCTTTGCCTCCACCGGTGTATACTGTTTATCCTGACGAAGCATCATCAACAGATTTTCCGCTGTGGACAGCTCCGGATCGGGATGGTGGATATACAGGCTGGCACCCTTTTCATAATGATTGTAAGCATTATAGCCATAAACTGCTAAAAGCGGAAATTCACTGATTAGCTGTATACACTGTCTGAGGGAATTGCTGACGCTTGTATCCTTGGCATTCTGATCATAGGATGCCAGTGTCAGAATGCTCCTGGTCATGGAATTCATAATGTCTTCCGTAGGCGCCTTCATAATGACGTCTCTTGTAAAATTGGTCGGCAGCGTACGGCATTCTCCTATCAACCGCGCAAATTCCTGCTGCTCCTCCTGTGATGGCAGTTCTCCCATCAGCAAAAGATAGGCAATCTTCTCAAATCCAGGTTCTTTCTCTCCAAGCCCATGGATGAGATCCTCGACCCGGTATCCCCGATACCACAATTCTCCATCGCATGGCATCCTCTTTCCTCCTACATTTTGGAAAGAAACAATCTTTGATATATTGGTCAATCCGGTCAGCACGCCGTTTCCCTTCTCATCACGCAGTCCCTGATTCACTCCGTATTCCTCATACAAACGAGGTGCTATATTGTCATTGCTTCTGCATACCTCTTCCTTCTGTTTCGCATATTCATTCACCAGCTTCATCGTATCCATCCGTATCCTCCTCTCCTTCCATCTCACTGCTCATCACGGTCTCCAGCTGCTTCATCAGCTGCAGGAGCAGTATAAGATTCTCCTTACCGTATTTCCGAATGACACGGCTGTAATAAGCCCTTAAAATACCCTCCTGCTCATTTAACAGCTCCTGTCCCAGCTCCGTAATCGTGACATAAGTTCCTTCGCTCCCATCCCCGTCGTGCGACCAGGATACCAGCCCTCTGTCCCGTAATGCGCCTGTCATTTTTGCAGTCTGCCGAATCGTAAGCTGCAGCTTATCCGCCAATTCCTTCAAATACGTCCTTCCCGAATAGATTTCAGAGACTTCACCTGCTGCCGCTATCATATGAAGTGCAATATATTCCGGCATACCCAGCTTTGCAAACAGCTTTTGTCTTTGATCCTGATTCATCAGATATCTTCGGTAAATCAGTTCGTGGGCCAGATTGTCAATCTCCCTGACATTTTCCTTTTCCTTCATATATTTTGCTCCTTTCCTATATAATTTCTGTTTTTGTTAGCACTCTCTTTTGTTGAGTGCTAATATATGATTAAAAAAAATGCTTCACCTACATGAAGCTGAAAGTTTCTGTTTATCTGTTGCTTATGATTTTATAGCCCGAAAAACGCTTTGTCAACACACTTTATTCTTTTTTCATATTTTCCGATATAATAGATAGAAAAAAGCGGCTCTGTCCGGGCCGCAGACGGAGGCCGCCATACATGAAACGTTTTTCCACCCCTTCCAAACAGACCCTAGAGCGCTATCTCTGCATCCTTCTGATTGCCGTTGTTCTCCTGTTTTACAAATGTCCGTTCCGCCTCTTCCTCGGCATATCCTGTCCGGGCTGTGGTATGTCCAGAGCCTTTCTTGCTCTGCTCCGGCTGGATTTCCAATCAGCCTTTTATTATCATCCGCTCTTTCCGCTTGTCATCCTGCTTGCGGTCTGGGGACTTTTGGAATATTTTCATATCCTTCATGTCAAAAAAACAATGCGCAGGATTCTTTTGATTCTGACCTGCGCATTGTTCTTGCTTGTTTACCTGATTCGATTATGCTCCGGTTCTGACGTAGTACAGTTCTGCCCGGAGGACAGCCTTCTGTTCTTTTATCTGCCGCACCGGTTATAGCTTTCGTTAATTCCGTTCATCGCTACGCACAGCTTATACAGATAAACGAACGGCCCTACGATAATAAAAGATCCCAGCACATACCATAACCAGAATGATGCTGCTCCAAAATTGGTATCCACACCACGCAGACGGGCCTCTCTTCCTACACGGTCTGAAAAGTTATGAAACCAGATCAGCGGGAAAATGCCGCAGGTTAACGGCCCCAAAAGTAAAGTTGCCAGACAGTAATTCATCGTCTTTTTGCCATCCCGCGGAGAAGCGGTCTGATTGATTTCACAGCCCATCATGGTAAATACTACGATATAATAAATTCCACAGGTTGCGATTCCAAGCAGAGCCGTGAGAGCCCAGTTTCTGTCTGCCTCCAGCAGCTTTTTCTGTGTCGGCGGAGTCTGATACGTCCCATTGTTCTGATAATAGTCGTTCTGCATATTGTTGTCCATGTTCTGTCCCCTCTCATTGGTATTTAATACACAAAGAATATAACACAATTTGTATGATTATGCAATCTATTCTGCACCTTTTAATGCTTCTACCATATCGATGTCCTTCACCCGCTTGGATAAAAGGAAATTGACCAGAACGGACACCAGGAAGGTGCCTGCTACGGCCATGGCATAAGAAGGCAGCGTCACGACCGGAACCATATCCTGTTCCTCCGACAGGGTATCGCAAATGGTGATCAGAAAAGCATAGCCCAGAGGCAGTCCGAGAAGAATGCCTGCACTGGTTACCCATACATTCTGTTTCTGTAAAATCATACGGATCTTGCCCGTCTGAAAGCCCAGCACCTTCAGGGTCGCAATTTCTCTTGTCTTTTCCACATAGGAAAGCACACCGAGATTATGCAGTACTACCACTCCCAGCACGACTGCTGCTACGACTAAAATAAGAACCATCTGATTCATCATCTCCATATTACGGTCCATGCCTTCTTTCATTTCATGGATATTCTGAATACCGGCTACTATATCATCCTCTGTCATGGCAGCCGGTACGCTTTTATTGGTCAGGACAACCGTTGGCTGAAAATCATACTGCAATGCTTCATAGGTTTCCCGCAGCATGGCAATACCCTGACCGGAAGGAGTCCGGTAAATCATTCCCACACGGAAGGACTGCCATTTCTGTTCTCCCACCGGCCGCCAGTATACGATGTCGCCCGGCTCTGCGGACAGAGCTGCTGCCATTTTATGACTGATGGCAGTCTTTCCCGGGAGGATGGGGCTCTCCTTAAGCTCCGAATCCTGATAGTGTACATAGCTTCCCCGGTCTGCAACGGTCAGGATTCCCGTTTTCTTATTTCCATCCGGTTTCAAAAATTCTACGGAAGTCTCCTGTACCATCTGTCCGCCATACGCTGCAGCATATTCGGAAACATCCCGGTAAGACGTTCCCTCTTCAAATAAAATGCGATACCGGCAGGAAATCAGTTCCCCATACATCCATTCTCCCATATCCTTCATGGAATCATTGCAGCCAAAAGCACATACCAGAAGCATACAGCAGCCGACCACTCCGACCATTCCCATACATGTTCTGACCCGGTTTCGTGTAATATCCCGCCAGTTCCAACGTGAGGAAAAGGCCATATGCTTCCAAACAGGACTTCTTTCCAGCCACCCGCTTTTCTGTCTGCCCGGCGGCTTCGGCCGAAGCGTCGCGGCAGGACATTCCCGCAGCTCCTTCCTGCAGGCAAAAAAGCTGACAAGCACAGCCGTCAGAACTGCCGCAGCCACAGCAATGTAGCTATTATCTGATACTACCCTGACATATTCCGGAATAATATAATATTCCTCCATCATTCCATACATATAATCCGGCAGCCAGGAATAACCCAGCCAAGCCCCTCCCAGACTCCCGACCAGGCTGATCCAGAAGCCGAAGGACACATAATGCAGGGTAATCCGCCCTTTGGAAAATCCGAGTGCCTTCAGCGTTCCGATTACGGTTCGCTGATTTGCTGTCATCCGAGTCATCGTAGTCAGAATCCCCAGCACGGCAATACATAAAAAAACCGTCGGAAACATATAGGCCATCATGCGGTGCTGCTCGTATTCTGCTTCTGCTGTCACATATCCGATATTCGACTTCCTGTCACCTACAACCGTGCCGTCCTCTCCGAAATACTCTTCCATCCGGCTGCGGACCTGTTGTGCGTCTGCTCCCTCGCACACAGATATGACCATTTGATTATGCGGTATTTCACCCGGATATGCGGATGCTGACAGAACAGCAAAGCCGTATTTTCCATATTCCGGCAGCAGCGCCCCTGCATCCTCCAGATAATAGACAAACTCAGGATGCAGAATCAGTCCTCTGATCCGCTCCGTCATTTCCTGCGTACCGAATTGTAAGGTGATGGTATCCCCTACCTCCAGCTTTCGGTTCTCTGCAAAAACGGCATCCAGCCAGATTCCGTTTTCTCCCGTCTGAAACGGCTCTCCGCTTTCCAGATACGGTATCGATACCTGTTCCTCCTCCAAAAACAGAAGCGTCATATTCGGATCGCCGTCCAGCTTCGCTTTTCCTTCGATGGAAAATCTTCGCTCTGCTGCCTCCACACCCTCTATCGCTTCTATTTTCTTCTCATCCTCTTTCGTAAGCTCCTGACTGTACACAAAAAGCTCTGCCAGCTTCTGCTTTTCATAATATGTTTCAAAGGACGCGGTCAGACCTGCACTTTCTGCGTCCAGACCGCAAAAGATTAAGAGGCCCAGAAATGCCATCAAAAAGATGGAAAAAAACTGTGTCTTATTCTGTACCAGCTCCCGGAGCATCTTCCTTGTGAGCATTACCAGTTCACCTCGCTTGCCTCTTTCGGATTTTCCTGCACCGTCACACTCTCAATCCGGCCGTTGCGCACCCGTACAACGCGGTCGGCAATATCTGCAAACAGACTGTTATGTGTAACCATGATAACCGTCTGGCCATTTTTTCTGCTCATATCCTGAAGCAGAATCAACACCTCTTTCCCGGTATCCGTATCCAGTGCTCCGGTCGGTTCATCACACAACAGCAGCTTTGGACGCTTGGCTATGGCACGGGCAATGGACACTCTCTGCTGTTCGCCCCCTGACATCTGTGACGGGAACTTATGCCGATGCTTCGTCAGCCCCACTGCTGCAAGAGCCTCCTCCGGGTCCATGATATCCTTCTGGATATCTGCCATCAATGCCACATTTTCATACGCAGTCAGGGTCGGTACCAGATTATAGAACTGGAATACCACGCCGACGTTTCTGGCACGATACTCGGTGAGCTGTCTGTCGTTGAATTCTGTCAGTTCCTTTTCCTCAAACAAGATCTGTCCGCTGTCTGCCCGGTCCATACCGCCGATCAGATTCAAAAGGGTACTCTTTCCTGCACCGGACGGCCCTAATATCACAATCAGTTCTCCTTCGTAGATGTCCAGATTGGCATGTGACAACGCATCAAAGACATTTTCTCCCTGCCTGTACTGTCTTCCTACATCCCGAAAGCTCATGATTTTTCTTCTTTCCATCATTCTGCACTGCCTTTCGCCCTGCTGCCGATTTTTTCATCCGTTACCGCATCCAGGATGACTTCGTCCGTTCCTGTGATGCCGCCTGTAATTTCTGTATGTATGCCGTCCGATATACCTGCTGTGACATATTTTTTGCTGATTCTGCCCTCTTCGATGCAGTAGCAGTATTCTCCTCCATCGTCCGTATAGACCGCCTCCACCGGAAGCACCATCACATCTTCTTTGCTGTCTGTAATGATCTCCACCTCTGCCTCCAGACCCAGATAGGCCTGCTCATCCGGCTGCCTGATGGTAATTTCCGTCACGATCTTTGCCTTATCGGAGCTGTCCTTTCTGGCAATCTGCCGGATGTCTGTTACCGTTCCTTCATAGGAATAATCTCCGACCTGAATGCGGGCCTTCTGTCCTTTTCGCACCTTTCCGATATCGTACTTGGACAAAGCGGCCTCCACCTTCTTCTCTGTCGTATCCTGCACTACAAAAAGCGGGGTTCCCTTCGTCACCAGACTTCCCTCCTCCACAAGCACCTCGGAAACAATTCCGTCCGTTTCCGCTGCAATGCCCTCCTCCGTCAGAGCCAGAATACGCTGTGCATCCTCTTTCTGAATAGAGGCGCTCTGTTTGGCGGCGCCGACCTTCGCTTCCCCGGATGGTGTCAGCACCTCCAGCTTGCTTTCTGCCTTTGCCTCATATTTTTCCTTCTTTGCTTTCCATTCCGCAAGCTTTTCCTCATAGGCCTGCAGATTCTTCTTTAAAGTCACTTCATCAATTTCCAGATACTCTTCCTTTTTTCCGATGACATCCATGCTCTTATCAAAGGCTCTCTCCCGATATTTCTCCCGGTCGTCCTTATCCTCCATAAAATTCATCTTATTCTGGTAATCCTGAAGCTCCAGCTCTGCCTTCTGTACCTCTTTTCCTTCCAGCTCATACTCTGCCAGCTGATCCCTTGTATAATCCACATAGGCCTGAAAATAGTCGGTCATAAAGCTGGCCATATCATAATCGGTAAATGCCTGCGTCACATACTCCGTCAACCGTTCATTGCTTTCCAGAATGGCATTTCCACTCGTATAGACCTCATTCGCCTGAGTGGCCGCTAACCGGGCGGCCGTTTCCGCATCCTGTGTATCGTACACAACCAACTGCTCTCCTGCCCTGACCGAGCTGCCTTCTTCCACATGCAGCTCTTCGATCGGCGCTGTCACCTCTGAAAAATAGCACCGATAATCCCCGCTTACAATATCCCCGTCACCCTCTACCAGCTCCTCCATATCCGACTGCTGCAGCCGGATGGTTCGATACTCCTGCGGCCTGACCGAAGCATAAACCACAGTTCCAACCGTTCCCGCTCCCAAAATTGCAGCAACCCCCGTCTTAATCCATTTCTTTGAAATCTTCATGATAGTCCCCATCTCATTTTGCTATTTGCTTTTTCCTTTTTTCACATTCCTTTTGCAAAACCTGAAATATATTTCATGTTTTGTGTGCTTATTGTATTCCCATCAAATAAATTTGTCAATACAAAAAGCTGAAATATATTTCATGTTTTCATATTGACAATTCTTTTTTTCTTCTGTTAAGTTATAGTTATGAAAGATTGTAAAATAAAAGAGCCAAAACAGGCTCGTTCCATTGAAAAGAAAAACCGCATAATTGAGACAGGCTTCCGCCTCTTCTGTGAAAAGGGCTTTTACCATACCAATACGGCAGAAATTGCAGAGGCGGCCGGAATGTCTACCGGAATTTTGTATCGCTATTTTCCGAATAAGAAGGCTATTCTGACGGAAGCCGTACAGCGTTTCTCCCAGACGATTCTGGACAATACCCTAAAGGAACTGACGGCGATTTCCAGTCTGTCCGATCTGGAGCATTATCTGGACCCGCTCATCGATTCCTTTGTAGACATGCACATCCGCTTTGCCAGAGCCCATCAGGAAATGGAAGCCATGTCCGGCGCTGATCCTGATATTGCCATGATTCTCATCCGTTTTGAAGCAGACCTGACCGATCATTTTTCCGATGCCTTTCAGGCTATGGACAATGGCATCGCCTACCCCAGAGAAAAGATTCATCTGATCTTCCATATGATTGAAGACTACTGCCATGAAGTTGCCTTTCATCATCATGAGCATCTGGATTACACTGTTATGAAAAGGCTGCTGTTAGAAAGCATCCGAAGCCTGATACGGCTCTCATAATCCTGTTCCACGCATCTGCTGTATCAGGTTTCTGTCTGCACGTACCATCAGTGCGGCTGCTGCCGCAAAGGCCACTGCCTCTGCAATCAGAAAAGCAAACCATACGATAAAATCGGCATTCTGGAATTTGGAAAACCACCATGCAAGCGGCAGGACAATGACGCATAACCGAAGTACCGATACGACCAGAGAACTGAGTCCACATCCAAGCGCCTGAAACACGCCCTGCAGGGCAATGTTTCCTCCGGCAAAGAAAAAGCCCAGTGAAATAATCCGTATCGCACGACAGCAAAGGATCGCTGTCTCATCCGATAGGCCAAAGACCGCCACCAGCGGATCTGCAAAAATCTGTAAGCCAACCAATCCCGCACCCATAATCAGCATGGTGTACAGGATTCCATATCGAATGCCCGACTTCACTCTTTCCCTGTTACCCATTCCATAATTGTAGGAAACAATCGGTGTAATCGCATCCCTCAGTCCAAATCCGGCAAAGAAGATGAACTGCTGTATTTTGTAGAAAATACCATAGGCGGTAACTGCTGCCGTGGAGATACCTCCCAATATAATATTGACTCCATAGGTCATAAAGGACATAAGCGCCTGCATAATGATCGCCGGAAGTCCTACTGTATAGATTTCCCGTATGATTTCTCGTTCCGGCTTTATATAGCAGAGTCCTGACGGCACCTCCTTATTTTTTCCATAATGAAACATGGCAGCCAGCACAAAGGATACCATCTGTCCGATCACCGTTGCCCATGCTGCTCCGGCAATACCCATCTGCGGAAAACCGGCATACCCAAAAATCAGTACCGGGTCCAGTACAATGTTGGTTATGGCGCCTGCCACCTGCGCAATCGTAGACAGTACCGTTTTTCCGGTAGCCTGCAGCAGCTTTTCATACACAGAAAACATCACGATTCCAAAGCACAGGAAGGTGCAGATACTCAGATAGGTCTTGCCCATATCCAGAATCACCGCATCCTTTGTCTGACTCTTCAGATGGTCATCGATTCCCACAATACCAAACAAAACAAACACTGCATAAATTACCAGCCCCAGAAATACACCGTTTCCGGCAGCCCTTCCAACCTTTTCCCATTCCTTCTGCCCCAGACTCTTGGCTAACAGAGCATTCACACCGACTCCGGTTCCGATTCCAAATGCTACGATCAGCATCTGAACCGGAAAAGCCAGAGTAAGCGCATTCACCGCATACTCTCCGGCCCCTGTCACCCCCGGCATATCCGGCATTCTGGCAACGAACATGCCGTCCACAATATTGTAGCATGCCTGCAATACCATGGACAGAATCATCGGGATTCCCATGGACAGCATCAATTTCGGAACCGGAAGCGTTCCCATTTTATTCATAGTCAATTTTTCTTTCATGTTTTTCCTCCTCTTTCCTCTGAGGCTCCTCCGTCAGAGCAGAAAAAAAAGCGCAAACCCATAATCTGGATTTACGCATTTTCTGCCACTCGACAGGAATGATTCTATCACATTTTTTTGGAAAAAGTCAAAGTAAAATTTCAGAAAAGCTTCTGACCGCAGGCGGATTTTCCGTATGTACCCCAATGTGCTTTTCCATCCACACCATATTGTACCATCGTCCAAATTTATAGCCACACTGCTTAAACTCTCCCACCAGCCGATACCCAAGGTGCTCATGGAACCTGACACTGTCCTTCTTCAAATATTCATCCTCTATTTCCGAATACGCAATGCAGGCATTCATATTTAAAATATTCTGCTGCCGGAGTATCCTTTCCAGCTCTGTATAAAGCATCCTTCCGATGCCCTGTCCTTTCCTGTGCTGACTGACATAGATAGAGGTTTCCACCGCCCAGTCATAGGCCGGACGTCCCTTAAAGGCACTTACGTAAGCATAGCCTGCTATCCTTCCATCCGATTCCGCCACCAGATACGGATATTTTTTCAGGACATTCCGAATCCGCTCTGCAAATTCCGGTACGGACGGCACCTCATATTCAAAGGTAATTGCCGTATTCTCCACATACGGTGCATAAATGCTTAATAATTCCTCCGCATCTGTCATTTCTGCAATACGGACTGTCACTTCATTGATCTTTTTCATACTAATCCCCATTCTTGCTGATTCATCCGGCAGACTGCTCTGCGGCCTGAAGCTGCTGCATCCACCCTTTTTTGCGGAACAGAAAGATAGAAATTCCATATCTCACACATTCCTCCAGAGACAGTATAAAATATACATACGGAATTGGCAACTTCCAGACGAATGCGGCTGCCAGCCCCAACGGTACACCGAATATCCACGTTCCGATTAAATCGATCCACATCACATAGGCTGTCTTTCCTCCGCTACGCAGAATACCGCCTCCCAAAATCATGTTCTGAATCTTAAACGGAGCAATCAGCGCATAGGCTGCCAAAATCTGTGAAGTCAGCATTTTGACCTCAGGCTCCACCTGATAGATGTTTACATAAAATGCTTTTGTCAGCAGGAGAATCGCAGAAAGCACCACCGAACCTCCCCATCCGTACAGCATCAGCTTTTTCGCATCCAGATAAGCTTCCTCTGTCTCATCCTTCCCTAACAGCTTTCCAATGATAATGCCTGCTGCCTGTGACAGACCGCACAGCGCACCAATCATCAGACTCTGAATCGGATTGATCAGCGTCATGGCTGCACAGGCCTGCGTTCCCATGCGGCCGTAAATACCGGCATAGATGTTTTCCCCAAGGCTCCACATAAATTCACAGGCAAGCACCGGAAACAGCATAATCCCGTACTGCTTCCAATGAAACCTGCCCTCTGGCCGCTCCCCGGCAATCTCTCCTTTTACCCCAAAAGCATGGTACAGGACATACAGAATCACACAGTTTGCGATTTGCGAGAGAACGGTTGCCACCCCTGCTCCATAGACTCCCATCGGAGTGATACCGAATTTCCCAAAAATCAGGATATAATTCAGTATGGTATTGCATACCGCCGCAGCAATCCCCGCATACAAAGGCAGCGAAGCCTTTTCCATACAACGGAACATGGCCGCCAGCATGGTAGAGCCTGCTATTGGCAGAAAGGTCCAGCCCATAATCCAAAGATACCCTGCCGCCATGCTGCAGGTTGCCGCATCCTTCGTGTAAAGACTCATAATCTGCTCCGGGCAGCACAGACATAATGCTGTAAATACAGCCGCAATACCTGCCACAATTGATAAATTGATGAAAAAGCTGCGTCTGACCTCTCCCGAATTCTTTTGCCCCATATACTGGGAAATCATGATTCCGGCAACGGCAGCGACGGCTGATACAACTACCGAAAATACAGAAGAAAACTTTCCCGCAAGGCCCACCGCGGCAACTCCCGTACTCCCAAGCTGCCCAATCATAATCTGGTCCACTACGCTGAACGAGGACTGCAGCATAGACTGAAATGCCACCGGAACCGCAATTTTATACACTGTTTTTGAAAAATGATTTTGTCGCTCCATCCCATCGACCTCCCTTTGATACTAAGCCTATTATACTTCCCGAAGTCCCTCATATCAAAGGTTAAACGCATAACCTGTTACAAAAAAGAGGTTTCTGAATTGTGCATAATAGACAATTCAGAAACCTTTTTTACAAATCAGCGCATCCTATGACCGGAATATCCCGTTGGATTCCACAGCCGTGGCATAAGAGGTGCTTTCTCTTTCCACCAGCTGCACCGGAAGAATCAACGTGCTTCCCTGCTCTTCTCCGCTTTTCAGCTGCATCAGCTTTTCCATCGCCGTTCTGGCACGAAGCTTTCCGTCCTGACGCACGGAGGTAATCGTGGGATAGAACTGGCTGCAGATTGGCATGTCATCGAAGCCCGCAACCGATATATCCTGCGGTACACGGATACCCTGTTCCATCAGAAAATGAATCAGATCAATGGCATAATAATCCGAAACGGCAAACACCGCCGTATACGCACGGAGTAATTCCAATCTTTCCTGATAAAACCGGGCTCTATCCTTCTGCAGCATGGGAATTTCCATAAAATCCGCCCTTTCCTTTCCAAAGCCGCTCCGAAACCCTTTATATCTCTCATAATCCACACCGATATGGTTATCGGCAATGCACAGCGCTCTTTCGTGTCCCAGTCTTTGAAAAAGCTGCCCTACCTGAAAACCGCCGTCAAAATTATCGATGCTCAGATTGCAGAATCTTTCTGTCCCGCCCGGCTCGATGTCGTATGCCACGAAGGGAATCCGCATATGCTGTCTCAGCCACACATAATCCTGTTGACAGAAGCCGATAAGGACCAGTCCCTCCATATTCCACATGGAAGCAAACTGAATAATCGTTTCCAGCCGTGTAGCCGTCTTCACCATCATAAATTTCCCTGCCTGCTCAATTTCTGCAGACAGATTGTTCAGCGAGGAAGCAATAAAGGCATCCTCCAGTGCGTGCATTTCATACTTTTCGTGCTGGTTCACTACGACTCCGATAATCCCGGAATCATTTTGTGCTAACAGGATTCCTGCCATATTTGGAATGTACTGACGTTTTTCCAAAAGCTCCTGCACACGGCGCACGGTTTCATCGGATACCTTTTTGGTCTTTCCATGAATCACATTCGATACGGTTGCCGTGCTGAGTCCCAGCTCTTCTGCAATATCCGCTATGGTGATCCGTTTGTTTTCATTTTCCGATCTGATCATGTCCTGTACATCCTCCGGCAGCATCCCGTTCCTCTTTTCTAACTGAAATCTATTATCCCGTTTTTCCAAAGAAAAATCAACCGCCAATGCTCCCGGGTTCTAAAAGCCCATTCCCTCCAGCCATGCCTTCAGCTCTTCCTCCCGCTCCTGCCGCATGGACTTTTCATATTTGCCCAGTTCAAGCTCTGCCTTCTTTCTGCCGTCCTCCAGATAGATGACCCGGTCGGCCCTGGCTGCCACCTTGGCATCATGCGTCACCAGCAACACCGTAGTCCCCTCTCGGTTAATCCGGTTCAAAATGTCCATAACCTCCCTGGTCGCTGAAGAATTTAAAGCCCCGGTCGGCTCATCTCCAAACAGGACTGCCGGATGATTGATCATAGCACGGCAGATAGCAGCTCTCTGCAGCTGCCCACCGGAGACGCTGCGAATATCGTGCTTTGCCGTTTCCGCGATTCCCAGCCTCTGCATCAGCGCTTCTGCCTCCTGTACAATTTCCCTGCGGCCCCTCTCTGCATTCTGAAATGCAGGGAAAACAATATTATCCATAATGGACAGATTTTTTAAGAAATTCGTCTTCTGGAAAATAAACCCCATCCGTTTCAGCCGCAGGCTTTCCATCTCCCTTTCGGAAAGTCCGGCCAGCTCTTTTCCGTCAAACACCACCTGGCCGGATGTGGGGCTGTCCATGCCGCTGATGCAGTAAAGCAGCGTGGATTTTCCACAGCCGGACTGCCCCATGACCACAACAAATTCTCCTTTCCCAATCTCCAGATCAATCTGCTCCAATACCTGGTTTCCTTCATAGGTTTTACTCAATCCTCTTACCTTCAGCATCCGCTTTTCCTTCCTTTCCTGTTCCGCTGTCCTCTTCTCCATCTCGCCGCCCACTGCTCTGCTGTCCTCGTACTCTTTTGCCCCACATCACTCATTCAGATAATCGGTTACATCCATTCCCCTGATCTGCCTGCATGAAATCCATACCACTCCGGTCAAAAGAAGCAGTAAACTTGCAGGTATAACTGCCCATACCACAAATGGCTGCACTGCAAATTCCAGCCTTTCTATTCCCAGTCCCAGACCGGCAAACACCAGTCCGGCCGCCTGATCTCCGACGGTCACTGCGAACAGGATGCCTGAAAAGCTCCCAAACGCGCCATGGATCAGAACCGGATAAAGCTCCTGCCTGTAAATATCCCTCCAGCCAATGCCAAGGGCACGTTTTATGGCAAACATTCCTCCCTCTCTCGCAATCCGAAGCTGCTGGAACAGTCCTGCTACCAAAAGAATTAAAAGGCTACCTATTCCATAGGCCATCCAGGATGCCTGTTTTAGCTGGGCTGTGACTCCGCCCAGCGTCTGTTCCAGAAAGGTTTCCATCTCTTCCACGCTGTACCCGTTTCCAAGCACTGCCCGGAAGCGCTCCGTCACTTCCTCCTTATCCTGCCCACCGGTTAAATCAATGATATAGGTGTACTGCTCGGCCTCCGTTTCTCCGAATTCATGACATGCCTTTGCCGTTCTTCCCCCGCTGGTCACATCCTGATAGACTCCGCTCACCTTGAACTCCTCCCCTGCTCCATTCTGCAGTATCGTGACAGAATCCCCCGTCTCTTTCCCGAGCTCATCAGCCATCAGGGCAGACAGTGCCAGTTCCCTTTCTCCGCCTGGTGCACATCCAACCAAATATTGCAGTCCCACTCCTGACCTCTCTCCGGTGTCCACGTGGATTCCGCATACTTCCCCTTTTGCATTCAAAGCCTGCAGCCGGACTCTGCGGCTAACCAGGTAGTCTGCCTCCTCCATATCCAAAAGCTGTTTTGCCTTCTCTCTTCGCTGCTCCAGTCCCTCGCCCGGCTCCACCTCCAGCATCACGTCACAAACCACACTTCCCATATAGGTGACAAACTGTTCATCCTCCATCGTATGCACCATCAGGCAGGGAATAACCATCAACAGGGAAACCAGAAATAACAGTCCGAAAATAATCCCATAGCCTCTGCGCGCCTCCCGCAGACTAAACAGAAGATTGACCGGAAGCTTCTCTGCCCTGTGCATACCGTCCCGTACGCTCCATTCCCTGCCAAAGCCTCTCTCCCGTACCAGGGAATCTACTACCGTTACCTTTCGTATCCGGTTCAGCAGCTGCCCTGCCAACCACTGTATCCACCCAAAGACCACCGCACAGACAAGAGCCGCAGCAGCCATACGCGGTACCGACAGAGGCTGTCTGCCAAAGGTATGCTCCATATGACGGAAAAAGATTCCGGAAACCGGCCATGCCAGTCCGTATCCTGCCAGACAGCTTAGGATCAGCAAAATACGAAACCGGCTAAGATATTGCCGCCGTATTCCTGAAAATGGAATACCCATGGCTTTCATCGTACCGATTTCTCTGGTATCCTCTTCCAGCGATGCCAGTATGATAAACCGGAGACATAGCATTGCAACAGCTAACAGCAGGATTCCCACTAAAACGAGCACCATCGCCATCATCAGATCCGTCATGGCACTTAACAGAAAAATCATCGTATAAGTAACTGCCTGCCCGTTCTTCGGAAGTTCCGTTCTGTTTTGCTCATAAGCAGTCTGATACGCTGCTGCCATCGCAGAGTCTTCAAAATATGCCTCAATCAGATATTCCGTCTCTCCGATTCTGCCAAACAGCTCTTCAAAATCCTCATCACTGATCAAAAAACGGGTAGAGGAACAGAGCGTGGAGTTCATCTGACTGTCATACACATAAGCGGCTACGGTAAAGCATCTTTTGATTTCTCCGCTTTCCAGCCAAATCCTGTCTCCCAGCTCAATAGGATACTGCTCCAGCAGGATAACCGGTACTCCAATCTCTCCCTGCTTCATGTGCAGCACCTTTCTGTCCGCATCCAGTAAAAGATCATATTCTTCATTCTGCCGGACCAGACTGATATCCAGTCTGCATTCCGAAAGAGAACCCTCCATGCTTCCTTCTATGGTAAGCTCATCTCCATAGACATCCAACATAGGAACCGTCTGCCAGTATTTCATTCCTGCATAGGAACGATTGAAGGCATCTATATCCTCCTGTCTGAGTTCTCCCTTATGCATCTGTAAAAAATGAGGCGGCTTTGCCGTTTCATATAGGTCAGACAGTGAAGTGTACAGCTGAACCAGAATAAAGCACACCAGAACCGAAAGCATCATCGACAGAGTCATCATTCCAAACAGAATCAGATGCTTCCACGGATTTCTCTTCAGATCATTGATAAACGATTTCCATCCCATAGCCTTCTCCCTCTATCCATTTGATATCCTTACCTTTCAACCTTTTCTTTCATCGCCTTGAAAGTGCCGGCTTTTGCAGACACATCCGGTTACTGCTGCCATTCCGATTCCTGCCAGAATGATCATAAATCCGATGCCTCTTCCTTCTCCGGTTCCGATCAGCTTTCCGATGCTGTGAAAAAGCAGGCCGTTTTCCTGAAACATCGGCTCAAATATATAATCTGCCAGCACACCGCAGCTTACGTAAGCCAAGGCCGTTCCTGCCTGCGTCAGCAGACTGATCATTCCCCATGCCCTTCCCTGCAGTTCATTCGGTATGCCGGTACGCACCAGCACATCCGCACAGGTATTCATAAACGGCAGGCAGAGGAAAAACAGAAAAATACCGGCTCCCGTCCATATCAGACTGGTACCTGCACCCGCAAGCGCCATAAAAATACCGCACAGAATACCAGCCGCACACAGTACCTTCACCGGCTTTCCCTGGATTCCTTTGATTCCAATCCAGATGCTTCCCACGACCATACCGACCGCGCAGGCAGATTCCAGAAATCCAACCGTCTTTGCATCACTGACCGCCAGCACCATCGGCCCGGTCAGTGTCTGCACAAAGCCGATGAAAAAGCAGATGCCTGCCATCAAAATAACCACCGATAAAACTGTTTTCTGTCCGGTAATGACCTCCAGACCGGCCCGCAGCTCCTGACCCATACCCTGATGCTCCTTCGGAACCGGCTTTTGAATGGTCTTACGCACAACCGCTACCGTACTGACCGTCACAAGAAACGTCCCGATATCGATCAGCAGAATCAAACGGATATCCGTCCAAGCCAGCAGCATACCTGCCAGAGCCGGAGAAATCAGGTATCTGGCATTACCTGCAAGCTGCACCATACCGCTTGCCTGTGCATACTCCTCCTCTGTCAAAAGATCCGTAATCGTGGCACGGTAAGAGGGCTCCAGCAGGGCCACAAAAACTGCGCTGATCGTCACGCCTGCAAGAATCGGCCACACCGACTCATTTCCCATCTGAAGCTGCCAGAGGATCAGCAGTACTCCCAGCCCAGAACAAAAATCACCAAGAATCATCAACATCCTTCTGTCATAGCGATCCGCCAGTATACCGCCAAACGGACTAAGCAGAATCGTCGGCATATAAGCAAGCAGCGTAATCAGCGATACAAAGCTTACACTTCCCGTCTTCTCATACACATACAGAGACAGTGCAAAGGCCGTCATGCCGCTCCCAATACTGGATATCAATTCTCCTGCCCAGATCATCAAAAATTTTTTCATTTTCTCTTCCTCCCATATTGTGTACAGACCGACCGTCGGTCTGTATAGATGTAAAAAGAAAAAGCATACACATGCCTTTCTTTTTTGCAGCAAATATCTCTCGCTAAAAATTCCAATATTTTTCTGCCCGGCTCAACACGCTTCCCTTTTCCACACCGAGCATCTTCTCCAGGACCGATAACAGCGCCAGAAACATCTCCTGCATTTTCTCCGGTTCCACTTCAAAGATTCCATCATCCAGCAGCGTTGCCGCCGATGCCAGAAAAATCCGCATATACTGCTCTGAATATTCCGTATGAAAGACTCCCTGCTCCACTCCCTCGTCCACGACCCTGGTTAGAAGCGGTGCCAGCCTTGTCACAAGCAACACCAAAGACTTCTGGTGCATCAGTGCATTTTCCGGCCGATGCATCTCTTCCAGCAGGCCTTCTTCCATCTGATCCTCAATTCGCATGGAAAGAAAGATGTGCAGCAGCTTATCCTCCGGAGACAGTGCCGTGTTGTGAAGTACTTCCCCGACCCGTTCCATAATGATGTCCAGAGAATGTCCAATGACTGCATCCAATACTTCTTCCTTGGATTTAAAATAGTGATAAAAGGTTCCCTTGGCAATCCCGATTGCATTCAGAATATCATTGACACTGCACTGTCCGTACCCCTTCTGTGCAAACAGCCGGGCCGCCGTATCGACAATTTCTCTTCTTCGTTCCTCATGTTCTTTTACAATTCTCTGCTTCTTTTCCTGCTCTTCCATCATCTTCACTTCTTTTTTGATTCTGCTTCCTTTTCGATTCGACTGCTTTTTCAGCCCCAATACAGACCGACCGTCGGTCTATATTGTTAGTATAAAAATTTATTCTTCTCGTGTCAAGTCCTTTTTGAAAAAAATATATCCAGACAAAAATCCCCTGAAACAATTTCTGTTCCAGGGGTTTCTTTATACCATACACTCTTCCTTTTACCACGTACGGGAATTCAAGTCTCTAAATTGGGCCACGGTAGAAACGTGAGAATTGAGGCCGCCGTCCACATTGATAATCTGTCCGCTGACATAGCTGCTTTCATCCGAAGCCAGATAAACGCACATATGACCGATATCCTCCGGGCAGCCGTAACGGTTGACCATGATGTTGCTTAAGAAAATGTCCTTTAATGCCTGCGGTACATGCGCCTCATTCTGCGGAGTCACGATTAGTCCGGGACGTACACAGTTACAACGGATATTCTGCTTGCCATACTGTAACGCTGTAGATTTTGTCAGCATATCCACGCCAGCCTTTGCACAGGCATAAGCGGTAGATCCTAAATCTCCGCCGCAGGAAGCCATGGAACCGATGTTGACAATGGAGCCGCCCGTTTCGTTTTTCTGCATATACGGCAGCACGCATTTTGTTGTATAGAAGGTACCGCGCATATCACTCTGGAATACACCGTCCCACATCTCCAGTGTCAGCTCATCCACACGTCCATCCTTCAGTCCAACGTTGGCAGCATTGTTGACCAGCACATCGATTTTTCCATATTTCTCAGCCGTATCTGACATCAGCTTTTCAATGCTCTCAGGAACAGTAATATCCATAAAATGATAGTACGCTTCTCCGCCATCCTTTTCGATACTGTCCACAACCGCCTGGCCTTTTTCCTCCCTGCGTCCACAGATGACTACCTTCGCACCTTCTGCCGCAAACAATCTGGCAATCCCAATTCCTATTCCACTGGTCGAACCTGTAACCACTGCGACCTTGCCTTTTAATCTGTCCATAATATTTTCCCTCCTTAAAATCAGTCCTGTGCACCCCGATATAAGAAAAAACCTGTTTTTGATTAATAATTCTCAGCATGAACCTCAAAGTAGCTCTGCGGATGATTGCAGACCGGGCAGACCTCCGGGGCCTTCGTTCCGACCACAATATGTCCGCAATTTCTGCATTCCCATACCTTCACTTCACTCTTGGAAAATACTGCAGCCGTTTCCACATTCTTTAACAGCGCTCTGTATCTCTCTTCATGATGCTTTTCAATCTCACCTACCATACGGAATTTGGCAGCCAGCTCCGGGAAGCCTTCTGCCTCTGCCGTTTTGGCAAAGCCTTCATACATATCCGTCCACTCGTAATTCTCTCCGTCTGCTGCAGCTCCCAGATTGTATGCGGTATCTCCAATACCATCAAGCTCCTTAAACCAGAGCTTTGCATGCTCCTTTTCATTCTCTGCGGTTTTCAAGAACAGGGACGCAATCTGCTCATAGCCCTCTTTTTTGGCTACCGATGCAAAATAAGTGTACTTATTTCTGGCCTCGGATTCCCCCGCAAAAGCAGCCTCCAGATTCTTTTCCGTCTGTGTTCCGGCATATTTGCTTCCTGTTTTCGGCTCTTCCAGCTTTTCAAAAGCCGATGCCGGCTGTTTACATACCGGACAGGCAAAATCTGCCGGAAGCTCCTCTCCTTCATGAACATAACCACATACCTTACATTTCCACTGTGCCATTTTTTTCTCTCCTTTCGATTGAATGGTCATACTTTTATCGTCATAAATGGTGTGCAGCATTTTTTCTGCAAGCTCACTCAATGGCTTTCCATAAAATTCCTCGTAAATCTTCTGAATGTCCGGATTTTCATGACTTTTACGAAGCGTCATTTCCGCATCCCTCTGGTACAGGCTGGCAATCCTTGCTTTACGTACCTCGTCAGCATCTTTCATAACGTCTTTGGGCTGTCCTCCTCCGCCGATACAACCGCCCGGACAGGTCATCACTTCAATAAAATGATATTCCTTCTGCCCCTGACGGATGCGCTCGATCATCTTACGGGCATTTGCCGTTCCATAAACTACGGCAACATTGATATCCATATCCCGAATCGTTAAGGAAGCCTCTTTGATTCCCTCATAGCCTCGTACCGGCTGTAGATCAAATAACAGCTCAGGAGCCTCTTCTCCCGTAATATATTCATATGCTGTTCTTAAAGCAGCCTCCATCACACCACCTGTATTGCCAAAGATGACACCGGCTCCTGATGCACGACCCATGATATCGTCATAAGCAGAATCCTCCAGCGCTGCAAAATCCAGCTTTTCTTCCTTTGCCCACAAAGCCAGTTCTCTTGTCGTCATGACGAAATCCATATCCCTCATTTTTGTGCCGCCATAGTAGCCGGAAGCATCCTGCATCTCTTCCCGTCGGATTTCATATTTCTTGGCAGTACATGGGGTCAGCGCTACATTGACGATCTTCTGCGGATCCAGTCCCATTTTCTTTGCAAAATAGGTCTTGATCGTTGCTCCCTGCATCCCAATCGGACTTTTGGCAGTAGACAGATTCGGTAAAAGCTCCGGATAATAAATCTCAGCAAACTTGACCCACGCAGGACAACAGCTGGTAAACTGCGGCAGCGGCTTTTCCCTTCCGGTAATCCTTTCCACCAATTCACTGGCCTCTTCTACAATGGTAAGATCTGCGGCAAAATTCGTGTCCAGCACATAGTCAGCCCCCAGCTTCCGTAAAAGGGCTACCATCTTCCCCTCCACGAATGCTCCGGCATCCATCCCAAATTCCTCTCCCAAAGCGACTCTGACAGACGGTGATGTACTTACAATCACTATTTTTTCCGGGTCCTTTATCGCTGCTTTCACATCCTCATACTCATACTTTTCGGTAATACTGCCCACCGGACAGACATTGGCACATTGTCCGCAATGAATACAGACTGCTGTCCCGCCTGTCTGTTCCAATGTGTAAGTGCCATGCACACCGATATCCTGTGTACAGACATTCTTACACATACCACACGTAATACATTTGTCTTCATCTCTTACGATACTCGGATTGTCCGTTTCAATCGGTACCCGAATATCCAACGGCATATGATTCACTCCTGCTTTCCTCCTTTGTTCCTTGCCTGCTCTTTCCACAGACATTCTTCACAAATATAATGAATCCTCAGATCATACGAAAGAATCGGATGCCCGACTTCCTCTTGCAGCCTTCCGGTAAAATCCTTCAGCTCAATGTCCGACAGTCTTCCACAGCGTTTGCACACCAGATGATCATGCCTCTTCATTTTATCATATCGATCCGGAAAGCCCTCTACGGAAACCTTTCTGATCAGATTCTGCTCATACAAAGACGCAAGATTATTATAGACTGTGGCAAGTACCACTTTGGAATTCTTCTCTTTCAGACGCAGATAAATCTGTTCTGCCGTTAAATGATCTGTAGAATCATTTATAATCTCTAAAATATACTTTCCATTCTTTGTCATTTTAATCTCGATTCTTACTGCAACCCCAAAATTGGGGTGTATGCACAAATTTCTATGCGAAAAATTCAGTTTCTACACTATAATCCACAAAAATATTAGAATTATTCTAATTATAAGACTTCTACAGAATTTGTCAAGACAATTTTAATTCAAATAGCAATCAATTCTATCCTGAACATTCTGCTCCGGTGTGACATCCATAACCTTCAGTGTTCCTCTTTCCGTATCCAGATATGCTCCACACAGATTTGGTGTCTCTTCTACGATACTTCCACTGTAATCAGTAAAGCATGCACCCAGAAAATTATCCAGATTTTTCTGATCCTTCAAATCCATATTGTATTCCTCACCGCCTGTCGCAGTCGGAGCAACGAAAAATACATCTACCTCATTTTCATATACCTGCGGCCTGTAAGCCCAAAGTGACTCACTGCTATAGTCCAGCCCGCTGCCATGTGTCATCGTATTTTCTGTAACACCTTTTCCTACAAACAACAGCAGGATCAATCCTGCAGCAACCACTATAACACTGCCAACCCTCTTTTTCATATGTACCTCCTTTGGATACCAAAATATTGTATAATTATATCAACATGTATCTTTTGTAACAATCTTTACTACATTTTTGTTTCTTATTCTGTCAAAGCAGAGAGCACGCCTGCGACTCTTCGCAGGCTTCGCATAACCATATAAAGAAAACCCTTGAAAACACTGGTTTTCAAGGGTTTCAATAATTCTCTTATGTTTAGTTTTATTATCTCTTTGTGAACTTAGAACCTCGATTTTCAGGCATCTACAGCACCGTTGTCGGCTACTTGTTAGTTACCTATATAGTTCTATACATACCTACACCTTCCTGACCAAAAAACTAAGCTATTTTCTCTTTCACGTTAGGTAATTCATACAATGTATCCGGATCAATATCCAAACAGGTTGTATTATCTCTGTTTTTACAAATATCCCATGCCAGAGTATCATTCAGTACCGTACAGGTATCCATAAAA
>JAGANL010000006.1 GCA_017624235.1 Lachnospiraceae bacterium
AGAAGGTGGAATTCTTCTCAGTCTGCGCACTGCACCGAACAAATCGTATGCGAAAAAAAATGATTTTCCATTCATCAAACAGATGATGTTTTCACTGGCAGGATTAAAATATGATATGATGGCAAGGCATCAAGGTAAGGAATATCGTTTCCTTTTTGTGCGTGCAGATGGGATGCAACTAGAGAAGATTACCCGTATGGTTGAAACGGAGAAAATCGTTCCGCAGATTGATTCGCGGGAATTTGATCTTATGCAAATTAACGACGCAGTGAGATTGGTGCATGAAGGACATACAAGCGGAAAAGTAATTATTCGTTTTCCTTATTATGAAATTACATGATTTATTATGGAGGGGCGATTATCTCGCCCCTTTATTTTGGCTATGGTAAGTCTGTTCGGTGTGTTGTTTATTAGCTTCTTTTTGATATCTGATTATCCGGCTTTGAGGATGTCGAAAGGAGCAAACCCGAAGATTCGCTCCATAACTGAACAAGGGCAGTCCTGATTTCGCCGTAATTTACTCCGTAACAATCGGACTATAATTAATCCGTACATTAATATCCTGATTATAATTCCCAAAGGACTTTCCAAAGATGGTCAGTCCGCCGACATGCTCCGAGTCATCCTCGACAGCAAAGCGGAACTTAATCGTACTCTTGTAATCCAGATCAAAGTCACGGATGGAGACATCGGATACCTGTAGACCATCGATAAAGGTGCCGTTTTTATTAACGACCAGAATCTTTAACAGGCCGTACTGGTTCCAGTTCGGATACCACCAGTCCGGGGTAAAGATGCCTTTGACATCACCGAAGTCACCGGGACTTGTCCACATGGCAATCTTCTTATCATTTAAATAGAAGGAAATGTCCGACGGCCAGATGTCGTTGACGCCCGGAGCCTCAGAACAGATCTCAAAGGAAAGCGTAATCTGGTCAATTTTCTGGGAAAAGGGAATAAAGTTTGGAATGACATATTCCACATATCCCTTTGTAAACCAGAGAATGTCTGCATTGTAGCGGTCCGGGTGTGCAAAATATCTGGTATCATCCACTTCCCCGATGATGGCGGTCGGAGATGCCAGACCGCAGGTTGGATATACATTATAATCGGAAAAGTGGCCGACCTTTAAATCGGTCAGGTAAACGTTCTTGGAATCCTCCTGCGTATCCAGATCAATCAGAATCTTATCCAGGTGCACGGAGCATTTCTTCTGGTTGCCGTGTCCGGCGGATTCACTGGATACCGTAATCAATCCACAGTCTTCCAGCTTCTTGATATGGCTGGTCAGTGCGCCGTTCGTAATATTCAGGCGGCTGGCCAGTTCGTTCATATTCATGCCGTGGTTCTCTAACAGGATCTTGATAATCTCAATCCGCACTTCGGAACCGAGCGCTTTAAAAATGCCTAACCCTTCTTCCAGGGATTTGATGTGCAGCATAATAGCCCCCTTCTGTCATTACAGGTATGTAATTATTTTAGAAAAAAATAAAATATATTAGAACTATTATATCATTCTATACAAAATAGTCAATAAATAAAAAGATTTGGCTCATTTACATAAAAATTGCACAATGCCCAAAATACTTTATAATTTAAACAAAAACTAAAATAATATAAAAAATATTAAAATATAGTTGACAAACATATATGTGCATTGTACAATAATCACAGAAAGAGGTACAAAACACAAGAAAAATGTGCAACGTGTACAAAATAAAAACTTAAAAGTAGAGCTGGAGATATACAAATTGTTCCACATTTTTTTAAAGTACATCTTTTACTAAAATATTTAGTCAAACCCAAAATATTGAAGAATCTCTAGTGAGATTCGCGCAATGCAAGGAGGAAATTGAGTATGAAAAAGAAGTTACTCAGCGCACTGTTAAGTGCAGCAATGGTAGCAAGCGTGTTGACAGGCTGTGGTTCCAGCGAAGCACCTGCAGCAGATGGCGGCGCAGCAGCCGGAACAGAAGAGACAGCTGCAGAAGATGGCGAAGCAGCAGAAGGTGAAGAAGCTGCAGCAGAAGGCGAAGCAGAAGCAGTTACAACCGTTGGTGATCCGAATGGTACACATATGGAAATGTGGTCCTTCGTAGAAGCTCACAATACATTCTATGCAGGAATGCTTGAGAAATGGAATGAGGCAAACCCGGACAGAACAATTGAGATTACCTTTACTACATATCCTTATGCAGACATGCATACAAAACTGTTAACATCCTTAACCGCAGGAACAGGTGCTCCGGATTTGTGTGACGTAGAGATGGGTCAGGTTCCGAACGTATACGAAGGTGTAGATACATGGTTATATCCGTTAGACGAGGCAATGGCTCCGTATGCCGGAGATATGTTAACCTCCCGTCTGGATGCTTACAAGGGATCTGACGGAAAGCAGTACGGCGCTCCGTTCCACGTAGGCGCAACGGTAATGTACTACAACATGGCAGTTCTGGAAGAAGCAGGCATCACACAGGAAGATGTAGATGCAGTAGTAACCTGGGATGATTATGCAGCACTTGGAGAGAAATATCTGGAAGCAATCGGCCATGAAGAAGGCAAGTACTGGACATCTGTTGATACAGCAGGCGTTGACTGGCAATGGATTGCGATGGCTGAGTACGGCGAGGACTGGACAGGCGGATTCGACGGCGAAGCTAACGTACAGCTTGAGTCTGTAAAGAAGATGCTGACCATGGAGCAGGAATGGGTAAACAGCGGTCTGGCAGAGGTATCTCCGGACGGACATGTTGACCTGGAGGCTGGCTTCCAGAACATCCTTGACCACAACATCGTTTCCTTCCCGAAGGCTATGTGGTACATGAGCCGTTTCATCAACTACATGCCGGAAGAAAAAGGCAACTGGTACATTGCAAAATGTCCGGTATTTGAAGCAGGACAGAACTGCTCCGTTGGTATCGGCGGTACAGGTACCGTTGTAACACAGCAGTCCTCTGATCCGGCACTTGCAGCAGACTTCCTCTGCTACGCAAAGATGTCTCCGGAAGGTGAAACCGTTATCTGGAATGACCTTGGATTCGATGTATGTAATACATCCCTCTGGTCTGATGAAGCTTTCGCACATGATGAGAGCAACCAGTACAACACCTTCTTCCGTAACTATCCGTACGATGTATTAAATGAGATCAAGGATCAGATCGGTACGGTTATGACAGTTAAGATCAGCCCGACCATTAACGAGCAGTTCTGCAACGTAACCTTAAATGATATTCTTGAGAACGGTGTTGATGTAGACGAAGCTTTACAGGCAGCACAGGACGTAGTTGCTCTTGAGCAGTAAGACAAAGATAAAAACCAGGTTGTTTTAACGAAATTGTATATACGGGATGCCCGGGGAACAGCGCTTCTCCCGGACATCCTAATGTATACACATTAAGGAGTGAGCGCTGTGAAGGTTAAAAAATTTCTCTATTCGCAAAAAGTGGCACCTTATGTATTTGTATTGCCCTTCATTTTAAGTTTTGTTTTATTTTGGATTTACCCGTTATGTAGTACGATTATTATGAGCTTTCAGGATGTCGGCCCTGCGGGAGCAGAGTGGATTGGCCTGAAAAATTTCGGCAAGCTTTTGAAAGATACTGTTTTCCATACCGCGATCAAGAACAGTATGCAGTATATGATCTGGACTCTGATCCTTTTGATTCCGTTTCCGATGGCATTTGCTGTATTGATGGATTCGAGACTGGTAAAGGCAAAGGGTGTATGGAAAGCGTTTTTATATTTACCGGCATTGACCTCCGTTGTTATTTCCGGTACCCTGTTCCGTCTGATGTTCTCTGAATACAAGACCGGACAGATGAATGTGATTATGGCAGCTCTGGGTTTCGGTACCTTTAAGTGGCTGAAGGTCAAGGCGACTGGTCTGATGGCGCTTTTGATTGTCTGCTGCTGGAGATGGACCGGTGTCAATATGCTTTATTTCTTATCCGGTTTAAAGGCTATCGACGGTGCCTTGTATGAATCCGCAGAGATTGACGGCGCAAACGCATGGCAGAAGTTCCGTTATATCACGATTCCGCTTTTGAAACCGACGACCATTTATGTATTGACCATCAGTGTCTATGCCGGTCTGTCCATGTTCATGGAATCCTATATGTTATGGGCCGGCCCGGATTCACCGAACAATATCGGTCTTACCATTGTAGGTTATCTGTATAAACGTGGTATTACCAAGAATGATCTTGGCTACGGCAGTGCGGTAGGTCTGGTGCTTCTGGTTATTGCACTGATTATCAATGTAATTCAGCTGATCCTGAATGGCACATTTAAGAAGGAGGAGAGATAATGATGGCAAGAACGAAATCCTCTGATGACGCTAAAATGGGAATGCACACCAAAAATACAATTTTGAGCGTGCTGGCAACCGGATGGTTTGCCATCCTGTCCTGTATCATTGTGTTCCCGCTTCTGGCAGGACTGCTGGCATCCTTCCATCCCGGTAAGGATCTGATCCGTAAGGGACTGAGTCTGAATCTGGATATGAGCACGATGACACTGGATAATTACCTTTATTTATTCAGTGGCAATGCGGACTCGCAGAAATATTTCATGTGGTTTAAGAACAGCCTGTTCCTGACCTTTGTATCGGTTGTACTGACTCTGGCATTCTGCTATATTATTGCCTATGGTCTTACGATGTATGAATATCCGTTGAAGAATTTCCTGTTCTTCCTCGTGATTGCAACGATGATGGTACCGTTTGAAATTTTGATGCTTCCATTATATAAGGAAATGATTACACTGAAGCTGATTGATACGACAGCCGGTGTCGTTCTGCCGGGTATCTGCGGCGCTTCGACCATCTTTTTCTTCCGGCAGTATATGACAGGACTTCCGAAGGAGCTTTTGGATGCGGGACGTATCGATGGTGCAACGGAGTATGGTATCTGCTTCAAGATTATGCTCCCGATTACCAAGCCGGCCTTTGCGGCCATGTCTATCCTGAGTGCGATGGGCGCCTGGAATAACATTCTGTGGCCGATGCTCGTATATCGTGATGCAAGCAAGTTTACACTGCCGATTGGTCTGAATACATTGCTCACTCCGTATGGCAACAATTATGATGTATTGATTGCGGGCTCTATGTTCGGTATTATTCCGGTATTTATCGTGTTCCTCTGCTTCCAGAGATATTTCATCGATGGTATGACAGCAGGTGCAGTCAAGGGTTAAGAAGAAATAAAAGAGGATTTCACATCAGGCTGGAATCCTCTTTTTTAAAAATATCAAAATATTTATAGAATGGAAACGTTTCAGGAGGAATGGAAAATGGCAGAAAGAAAAGCAAAAATGATTGTTGACAAAAGCTTCCGAATCGCGGAGGTGGATAAAAGGATTTATGGTTCCTTCATTGAGCATTTGGGACGTGCCGTATACAACGGTATCTATCAGCCGGGACATCCGGCAGCGGATGAGGAAGGCTTCCGTAAGGACGTGCTGGAGCTGGTAAAGGAGCTGGATGTACCGATTATCCGTTATCCGGGCGGAAACTTCGTATCCAACTTTTTCTGGGAGGACAGCGTAGGTCCGAAGGAAAGCCGTAAAAAACGTCTGGATCTCGCATGGAGAACTACGGAGACGAATGAATTTGGTTTGGGCGAATTTGCACAGTGGTCCAAAAAGGCCGGCTCGGACATTATGATGGCAATCAACCTGGGCACCAGAGGAATTGCGGATGCGCTGAATCTTCTGGAGTACTGCAATCTGGATACGGACAGCTACTACGCAGATTTGAGAAGAAGCCATGGTGTAAAGGAGCCGTATAAGATTAAGACCTGGTGCCTTGGCAACGAGATGGACGGCCCGTGGCAGATGGGGCATAAAACAGCAGTGGAATATGGCAGGCTGGCAGCGGAGACAGCAAAGGCAATGAAGACGATGGATGAGTCCATTGAGCTGGTATCCTGCGGAAGCTCCAATGTGGATATGCCGACCTTCCCGGAATGGGAGCGTATGACACTGGAGGAGACATATGATTATGTAGATTACATTTCCCTGCACAACTATTATGGAAATGCAGAGAATGATACGGAGGATTTCTTTGCAAAGACACAGGATCTGGAGCGCTTCATTGATACGGTGATTGCTACCTGTGATTATGTGAAGGCGAAAAAACGCAGCAAAAAGACATTGAATCTGAGCTTTGATGAATGGAATGTCTGGTTTCATGCCATGGAGGCAGATAATGAGGAGATGGCAAAGAAACCGTGGCAGATTGCTCCCCATCTGTTAGAGGATATCTATGATTTTGAGGATGCGATTCTGGTCGGACTGATTCTGATTACCTTCTTAAAACATGCAGACCGCCTGAAAATGGCATGCCTGGCACAGCTTGTCAATGTCATTGCACCGATTATGACCGAGAATGACGGCGGGGCATGGAGGCAGACCATTTACTATCCGTTCCTGCATGCTTCCAAATATGGACGCGGTGTAGCGTTACAACCGGTCGTATCCTCTACCAGACATGATACGAAGAACCACACGGACGTAACGGATATTGAGTCGGTTGCCGTTTATAACGAAGAGAAGGATGAGGTTACGATTTTTGCCGTAAATCGCAATGTGCAGGAGGATGTGCTCTTTGAAGCGGATATCCGCAGCTTTGGAGACTATCAGGTAAAAGAATATCTGGCGCTGGAGCATGAGGATATGAAGGCGGTAAACTCCATTCTTGGTGAAAAGGTGGCACCGTATCAGAAGAAGGAGTATGAGTGCAGGGATGGTTTGTTTACTACTAGCATGAAGAAGTGCTCCTGGAATGTAATACGTCTTGGAAAATAAGGAATGAATGACAGTTCGGCCCGCGGCGGTTTCTGCACCCTCCGCGGGCCGAACTGCGTAAGGTTTTCGTAGAAAGTCTACGGTGAGAGTCCTGTGTAAAGTTTTGTTCTTCTGCGGTATTTTTTGTCGGAACGTGTTATAATAAAGTAGTATGTTATCTAAAGAGTAGAAGCGGAATCACGGATGAATTACGTAGACAGGATGGTGTGGACGGATGAAAAAATTGATACGTGCGGCTTTTAAGATGGTGTTCAGCAGAATTATGGTCATTGCTCTGCTGTTGATCTTGCAGATTGGTATTTTGTTTGCGGGCTTTGAATGGCTGGGGCAGTATATGAGCTATGTGATGGGAGGCTTCACGACATTGTCGGTTCTGCTGGTCATTTACATTATCAATAAGGAGGATGACCCGGCCTATAAGCTGGTGTGGATGATTCCGGTCTGCGGCATACCGGTTTTTGGTGCATTGCTCTATCTTTTTGTAGAACTGAATCTGGGAGGCTGGAGTCTGAGAAAGCGGCTTCAGACGGTATTGATGGAGTCGGTTCCCTACCTGCAGACCCCGGAGGAAGTGAAGGAGGATATGCGGGAGGAGGAGCCGGGATTTTCCAATCTGGCAGCCTATCTGCAGAAAAACTGCGGATATTCGGCCTTTGAGAATACGGATGTGATGTATTTTCCTTTGGGGGAAGATAAATACAGGCAGCTATTGGTTGATTTGAAAACAGCGAAGCATTTTATTTTTCTGGAATATTTCATTATTGAAAAGGGAAAGATGTGGGACTCCATCCTGGAGGTTTTAAAGCAAAAGGCTTCGGAGGGAGTGGAAATCCGGTTGATGTATGATGGAATGTGTTCGTTGGTTAACCTGCCGAGACGTTATCCGCAGGAGCTTACGGCGCAGGGAATCCAGACGAGGGTATTTGCTCCGATTCGTCCGATGCTGTCTACTGCGCAGAATAACAGGGATCATCGAAAAATCGTATCCATTGACGGCAGAATCGCTTATACGGGTGGCGTGAATCTGGCAGACGAATATATCAACGAAAAGGCGCGGTTCGGGCACTGGAAGGATACGGCAGTCCGTCTGGAGGGAGACGGTGCACAGGGCCTGACCATGATGTTTTTGCAAAACTGGAATATGATGTCTTTGAAGTCGGGAAGCTATGAGCCGTATATGCTCCGAAGCGTGGATGGCACTTGCCGGGTGGATGCGGCAGAATGTGTATCAAAGACAGAGAAAGAGAAAAAGGGCTTTGTCATTCCCTTTGGCGATGCGCCCGGAGATAAGGAAGCGGTCGGAGAAAATGTCTATATGGATATGCTTTATACGGCGAAACGATATGTACATATTACCACTCCTTATCTGATTATAGACGGCGAAATGGAGCGGGCGCTCATCTATGCGGCCAAAAGGGGAGTGGATGTACGCATTATCCTGCCGCATATCCCGGATAAAAAATATGCGTTCTATATTGCCAGAACCTATTATCCGCTGCTGTTAAATGCAGGTGTCAAACTGTACGAATATGAACCGGGCTTTATTCATGCCAAGAGCTTTGTATCAGATGATGAGAAAGCGGTGGTCGGTACGATCAATCTGGATTACAGAAGCCTGTATCTGCACTTTGAATGTGGTGTCTATATGTATCATAATCCGGTGGTGGAGGATATTGAAAGAGATTATCAGGAAACGCTTGCAAAATGTATTCCGGTCGATATGGAATATTATAAAAGGATCAACGGCTTGTCCAAGCTGGCAGGCCGGGTGCTGAGACTGTTTGCCCCTCTTATGTAAGAAGAAAGCAGGTCGGGCAGTGAGGGAGACATTTCCCTGAAATCACTGTCCGGCCTGTTGTTTTCTCTGAGTTTCTGATCCTGCTTTTATCCTATTTCTTTATCTTGTTGATGGATTCTGTTTACCTATCCTATATCGTATACGCTTCTGAGCCGTAATGCTTCGGCAGTCAGACCATCGGTCTGGCCGCGCAGAATCTTCACACGTGCCGTTCCGGCATTCATGTCAAAATAATTGTCACTTAATACCAGATCTTCCGTGTCATTTAAAATTTCCACACTCTTGGCATATGCGTCAGCTTCGATGACGATCTCGTCACCTTCGATTTGTGCGCGCAGCTTCGGATCTTCATAACGGAAGTACTTCGGCAGTGAGAAAATGACAGTGCCGGAGGAGACTACCGTGTCACCGGAAAGCAGCTCGTAGCTTACATATTGACTGAGCAGGTCGATATCATCGAAGCATACCTTATCCAGCCATACAGCGGAAAGAGCCGGAACCGTCAGCTCTTTGGAAGCCTCGTGCAGGATTTCGGCGCGGCTGTTGCGAAGGGCATAGCGTACGGTCACCTGCTGGTCAGTCAGAGTTTCGTTGGTTACATTCAGGCGGATGGATTTTTCGAAGTCAAAGTGCTGTCTGTTAAAGTCAGCATCCACATTCATCCAGCCCTGTTCCTCGCAGGAGAGCATGAGCGGTGCAAAGAAACGCTTTGCGTAATAGTGCAGGGCTTTCCAGCGTCCATAATAATCAATGGAGGACCAGGAAATGACAGGCCAGCAGTCGTTGATCTGCCAGTACACGGCACCCATGCGGCGGCCGCGGTTACGACGGAAGTGCTCCACCCCATAGCGGATGCCGTCAGCCTGTAAAAGCTGGGAGGCATAAACCATATCGGAGAAGGAATACGGATAACGGTACATCTGCTGCAAATAATTCATGATTTTGCCGTTTGCGGCGTGGTTCCGCTGATGCTTTTCCATAATATAGGAAAAAATATTCATATCCTTCGGGTCATCTGTGATGCCTTCTTTGACGGTGCACACGGACGGCAGCGCCTGGAAGCCGAACTCGGAAAGATAACGGAAGAGGTACTGTCTGTATTCGGTGAACGGTTTGTTGCCGTGCCATACCTGCCAATAGTGTACATCTCCACGGTTCGGGTCCTGCGGCTCATCAAAGGAGCCGCCTGAGGACGGTGAGGACGGCCAGTAGAAGGTCTGCGGATCGTATTTTTTCAGTACGGACGGAATGATACGCTCATACATGAAAAGGTAATCCCGTACCTCGGAAGGCTTGGAAACCCATTCGCCGTCTTTTACAAAGGATTCCATTTCGTTGTTGCCGCACCACAGTCCGAGAGAAGCATGATGACGGAGGCGTTTGATATTATCGATAAATTCCTGCGTAATATTGGCTTCAAATTCCGGTGTCAGTTCATATACGGAGCAGGCAAACATGAAATCCTCCCAGACAACGAGACCGAGCTCATCACACAGGTCAAAGAAGAAATCGTCCGGATAGTAGCCGCCGCCCCAGACACGGATGCTGTTGTAGTTTGCCAGCTTGCAGTCCTCCAGAAGACGGACGGTGCACTCGCGTCTCTTGCGGGGAATGATATGCTCCTCCGGGATATAATCGCCGCCCATGGCAAAGACCTTCATGCCGTTTACTTCATGTGCAAAGCAGCAGCCGTATTCGTCCGGTTCCGTATTGACGGTCAGGGTACGAAGACCGATTCTGCGGGAGTAGGAATCTACAGGCACATCGTTGTGATACAGCTTTACCGTAACGGTATAAAGCGGCTGCGCCCCCAGGCCGTTAGGCCACCAGAGCTCCGGTTTTTCAATCAGGATGTCGGCCGGAGAGTTCCCGTAGGAAAGAACGCTCTGATCCGGTGCCTCGACAGTTACCTGATAGGAATAGCCTTCCCCTAAGTCTGTGAGAGTACAGAGACGGGCAGCATCTGCGGCACATATCTGATCGGCAACGGAGACAGTGCCGGTGACATAAGATGTCTGGCCGCCGATGGTGTTTCTGACATTTGTGTCTTTGGAAGAAACAGGTGTCTGGGGTGCTGCCAGAAAGTCCGGAGCAAGATGCAGTGTTACCTGTCCGTCTGCATGTGTCTGCGTGATATAGACAGAATCGATCCGCGCTTCGTCTACACCGATGAGCTTCACATCACGGAAGATTCCGGCATCGGGCAGATGTGCACCCCAGTCCCAGCCATACATGTAGTGAGCCTTACGGATGTGGGAAAAGCCCTCCCAGGCATCTTCGGTGCCGCGTGTGGCACATTTTTCAAAGGCGGCATCGGCAGCCTGAAAGGCAGAATGGAATACGAGCCTGCAGGAATTTTCACCTTCCCGTAAAAGCTCTTGCACCGGAAACTCCCAGGTACGGTGCATGTTGTTCAGCGTACCAAGGAAGGTATCATTTACAGAAAGATCAGCCAGCGTGTCTACTCCTTCAAAACGCAGGAGAATGAGCGGATTGGAAAGCAGTTCCGGGTCTGCATGGAAGGAGCAGGAGAAGGAAAAGTCCTCCTCCAGCAGTTCGTGCAGCCTGTCTTCATTGTCCTTCCAATATGGTTCCGGGATTACCTGGTGATCGCTGAGTACCGATAGGATGCTGGCAGGCAGGTCAGTGGAGTATGTGGTATGATCTGACGGACGGAGCAGCTCCCAGCCCTGATTTAATAATTTGGTAACCATAGACAGGTTTTCCTCCTTTTTAGTTTGTTTTTCCCATGATGACGGTGACATCGGATGTCTTTACGGAGCTGTCATACGGAATGACGTTGCCCTCCTGATCGACGCCGTCCACTACCAGACGAAGTACACCCTTTTCTGCATGCTCCGGGTTTTGTACATGGATGTGGTAGGTTACATCACGGAATTTACGTGTTACGGTAAAATCGCCGAAGTCCTTCGGAACGCACGGGTCTACCTTCAGACCGTCCAGAGTCGGCTGGATACCCAGAATGTACTGGGATACGTTGACGAAGGTCCAGGCTGCGGTTCCGGTCAGCCAGCTGTTCTTTGCTTCGCCGTGGTGTACGGCATCCTTGCCGGCAATCATCTGAGAGTAGACATAGGGCTCTGTTTTGTGCAGATCACTGATGTCCTGTAAAAAGGCAGGACAGATTTTTTTGTATACCTCAAAGGCGCGGTCACCGTGTCCGACGACTGCTTCGGAAATGGATACCCATGGATTGTTGTGGCAGAAGATACCTGCGTTTTCCTTGTATCCGGGCGGATAGGAGGAAATTTCACCAAGCTCCAGATGATATTTGGTATAGGCAGGCTGCAAAATGCAGATACCGTATTTGGAATCCAGTATTTTTTCTACGGAAGCCAGAGCCTTTTCTGCCAGACCTTCTTTGATTCCGACTCCGGAGAGTGGCAGGAAACCCTGCGGCTCGATATAAATCTGACCTTCCTCACATTCGTGAGAGCCAACCTTGTCTCCGTGCGCATCGTAGGCGCGTAAGAACCATTCACCGTCCCAGCCGTCCTTTAAGATGGCATCATACACCTGATCGACCTCGGCAAGTGCACGGTCTGCTTCTACAGTGTTGCCGACTGCTTTACACAGGTCAGCATATTCGCGTCCGTATTTGACGAACATTCCGGCAATGAATACGGATTCTGCTACCGGGCCTTCACTGGGGCCAAAGGTCTGGAAGGATTCGCCCGGATGCTCAGAAAAGCAATTTAAGTTCAGACAGTCATTCCAGTCTGCACGTCCGATTAACGGCAGGCCATGCGGGCCCTTATGGGTTGCTGTAAAATCAAAGGAGACTTTCAGGTGCTCCATCAGCGGAACGGCGGTTTCTGCTACACAGTCAAACGGTACGGACTCTTCCAGAATGGAGAAATCACCCGTCTCTTTGATGTATGCGGAAACTGCGGCAATCAGCCAGAGCGGGTCATCGTTAAAACCGCTTCCGATATCGGAGTTGCCCTGCTTGGTAAGCGGCTGGTACTGGTGATAAGCGCTGCCGTCTGCAAACTGGGTGGAAGCAATATCGATGATACGGGTGCGGGCGCGTTCCGGGATCAGATGGACAAAGCCTAACAGATCCTGACAGGAATCACGGAAGCCCATGCCACGGCCGATACCGGATTCGTAATAGGAAGCGGAACGTGACATGTTGAAGGTAATCATGCACTGGTACTGGTTCCACTGATTTACCATACGGTTTACCTCGGGAGAAGAGGATTCCAGAGAGAAGCCGGAAAGCAGATCGTTCCAGTAATCATTCAGCTCTGCAAAGGCGCGGTCTGCGGCTTCTACGGTGCTGTATTTCTCCAGAAGGGCAAGTGCTTTCTCCTTGTTGATGATACCCGGTTTTTCCCACTTCTGATCTTCTTCGTTTTCGGCATAGCCAAGCACGAATAAAAACGTTTTCGATTCACCTGGTTCGAGAGTGATGTCAAGCTGATGAGCGGCAATCGGATACCAGCCGCTGGCGATGCCGTCCTGTAAGGAACCGTCCTTTACCGCTGCAGGAGCATCCGGGCCGTTGTAGGTGCCGATGAAGGCATCCCGGCTTGTTTCAAAGTGGGAAACAGGCGTATTTACACTATAAAAAGCATAGTGGTTGCGGCGTTCACGGTACTCGGTCTTGTGATAGATGGTAGAGCCTGTGACTTCCACTTCGCCGGTGCTTAAGTTACGCTGGAAATTGCGGGAATCGTCATCGGCATTCCAAAGGCACCACTCGATATAGGAAAAGAGCTGTACGGATTTCGCGCAACCGGTTTCGTTTGTCAGTGTCAATTTCTGGATTTCACAGGAATCCTTTAACGGTACGAAATACAGGGCATCGGCCTTCAGACCGTCTTTGCTGCTGTGGATTTTGGTGTAGCCATTGCCGTGGCGGCATTCGTAAGCATCCAGCGGTGTTTTCATCGGCTGCCAGCCAGGATTCCAGATTGTATCCTTTTCCTTAATATAGAAATAATGGCCGTTGGTATCATATGGAACATTGTTGTAGCGGTAACGGGTCATGCGCAGGAGCTTAGCATCCTTATAAAAGCAATAGCCGCCGCAGGTGTTGGAAATTAACCGAAAGAAGCTTTCGCTGCCCAGATAATTGATCCAGGGAAGCGGTGTGTTCGGTGTAGTAATGACATATTCGCGGTTTGCGTCATCGAAATAACCGTATTTCATATTGAAGAACCTCCTGAATTCTGAATGGTTGGATTGTTCATTTCGTATCTATCGTTAGAATTTCATCTATTATAGATACAAAACCGAAAACGATTTAGAATCCATAAAACGAGCTCAGGAAAGCTTATAGAATATAGGAAAATATTGTATTTACCCAAGAATTAAACAGATTATAACAAAAGAAACGGAAAAGTGCAAGGGAGGAAATACGAAAAAATATTTACGAAATAGTTTCGTAAAGGAAAACGAGCTAAAAAGTTTTTTGGGCAAAATTGTAGTGCAAAACTGATAAAAATATGGTATATTATTCATATAAATAACACAAATATTAGGCATTTTACGAAAAAATATTGCGAAAACAAGGGACGTTTAATACAATGATGACAACGAAAACGATTTATCAAATCCCAAAAATGAGCAATATCACAAAAGATGCCGGAAGGAGCAGGATGAAAGAGAATGTTTCATTAAAAGACATTGCCCGTATCTGTAACGTATCCGTCTCTACCGTGAGCAAGGCAATGAACGACAGAAATGACGTCAGTGCAGATAAGAAGGAAGAGATACAGAGAGTGGCAAGGGAACTGAATTACGTTCCGAATTATATGGCATCTACCTTAAGGAGCAAGCGAACCAGAAATATAGGGGTTCTGCTATCCGAGAAAACAGGAACGGGACTTTTGCATGAGCATTTTGCAAGGATCCTGAACAGCTTTAAGGAAACAGTCGAGGAGAGGGGATATACCATTACCTTCATTAATATCAGTAATTCCCCGAACCGCCTGTCCTATATGGAACAGTGCAAGTATATGAATTTTGATGGAGTATTCGTACTTTGCGGTACCGATTATAATTCCCATGAAATCAGAGAATTGTTCGCATCGGATCTTCCGATCGTAGTGATCGATCATCAAAGCCCGAAGCATATTAATGTGGCATCCAATCATTACGGAGATATGAAACGTCTGATGCAGTTCGTATATGAAAGAGGACATCGGAAAATCGCATACATCCACGGAGGTATGAGCGAGGTCACGCAGGGAAGACTGGAGGCCTACAAGGACTTCATGAAGGAGCATCAGCTTCCTATTTATAAGGAATATCTTTATACCTGTCCTTACCGTGACTACGAAAGAGGAAGTGCACTGACCAAAGCGGTGCTGGCGCTTCCGAACCGGCCGACCTGCATCCTGTATCCGGATGATCTGGTAGCGGTCGGCGGGCTCAACACCATGCAGGAGGCCGGAATGAGTATTCCAAAGGATATGTCCATTGCAGGCTACGACGGTATCAGCTTTGTCAATATTGTAAGGCCGAGGATCACCACCCTGCATCAGGACACCGTATCCATGGGCATACAGGCAGGAAATAAGCTGATTAACCGGATTGAGTTTCCGGAGGAGAAGTATAAGCCGGAGACGGTCGTCGTAGACGGCATGATGGAGCCGGGAGAGAGTGTTGGAGTGATCAGCAGCAGAAACAGTTAGGGTTAAACATTTTCACACAATAATTACAGGGGAGTACCTGTCAATTATAAAACAGAACACCATAAAATTTATTCATTAAAGGAGGAACCTAATATGAAAAAACGTAAAGTAATGATGAGCCTGTTGTTAAGTGCAGCAATGACAGTGGGAATGCTCACGGGCTGCGGAAGCTCTTCCGCACCGGCAGCAAGCGACACACAGACGGCAACCGAAGCTCCGGCAGCTACGGAGGATGCAGCAGAGACACCGGCAGCAGACGCAGAAAGCGCAGCAAGTGATCTGGCTTATTCCGGAGAACTGACCATGATGCACTTCTCCACCTCAGAGGAGTCCCAGGGCAACGGCGGATCCGACGGATTCCGTACCATGCTTGCTAACTGGAAAGAAGCACATCCGAACATCGACTTAAATGAAAGCGTTCTGGCAAATGATGACTACAAGCCGCAGGTTGCAACACTGGCAGCAGCTGGTGACTTACCGGATGTATTCTTATTACAGGGTATGAACACAAAGGCATGGGCAGAGCAGGGACTGATTCTGGATTTGACAGATACCATCAAGAACTCTCCTTATTATGCAGATTACAATGAAGCATACTTCACTCCGTTCACAGACGGCGATAAGATTTATGGTCTGCCGGTTCTGACAGGCGGTACCTGTACTGTTGTTGTATATGACAAGGCTGCATGGAAGGATGCCGGCTTTGATAAATTCCCGGAGACATGGGAAGATGTCAAGAAGGCTGATGAGTACTTCAAGGCAAACGGCTACACAGATACCATCGCATTTGGTAACCAGGGCAAATGGCAGGCAAACTCCTGTTTCCTTTCTGTAGTTGGTGATCGTTTCACAGGTCCGGAATGGTTCCAGTCCATCATCGACAAGGGTGGTGCAGCATTCACGGATGAGAAATTCGTAGAAGCTCTTCAGTTTACACAGGATATTTTCGCCTCCGGTATCTTCAATGAAGACTTCAATGCCATTACAAACGAAGATGCAAGAGAGTACTACATTGCAGGTGATGCAGCTGCTTTTATCGGTGGTAACTGGGACGTAAGCTACATCGGCGCAACTCTTCTGGAAACAGATCCTGACTTATATGCAAACACAGGCTTCGCAGTTCTTCCGCAGCCGGAAGGAGCAACAGGCTCTACCAATACACAGAACATCGGCTTAGGCTATGCAGTAGCTATTAACTCCAAGTTAGCAGACGATCCGGATAAGCTGGCAGCAGCAGTTGATCTTGCTTACTATGTAACAGGACCGGAATTCTCCAAATATGTTGGTGAGAACTATGCACTTGCAGGTCTGACCAAGGTTGACAACATCGACCTGAGCAAATTTGACCAGTATACACAGGACTTCTATGATTTCTCCTATGTCAGCACAACACCGTGTGAAATCTACGACTCCTATGTAACCTCTGCAGTATGGGATGTATTGAACACAGATTTACAGAGCATGTTAAACGGCGATATTTCAGCACAGGAAGTTGCTGAGAATGCACAGGACGCATACGAAAACAATTATTAAGATTTAGAAATAGGAAACGGAAATTTGGAGCGTCAAAACTTCAGAAGAATCTCGATAGAATGAAAGAATTCTTCAGGGGGAGGAACTCCTCCCCCTTTTTTCCATCAAAGGAGGCAGCCTATGTTATCAAAAAAACCAAAAGCTGGAACGACGTTCGGATATCTGATTGTTCCATTGGCACTTTATACCTTTGCTGTGTTTATTCCGCTTTTAGTTGCGGTATATTACAGCTTTTTTGAATGGAAGGGTGGACCAAACAAAACCTTCATCGGACTGGACAATTATGCAGCACTGCTTCGGGATTCCGTATTCTGGCAGTCCTTTGGACACAACCTGTATCTGGTATTGTTATGTGTCATCGGTCAGGTTGGTATCGCATTCGTTTTTGTTATGGTCATCAGCACCCGTTTCGTGAAGCTGAAAGGGATTCACAGGACTCTTGGATTTTTCCCGAGTACCATTTCTGCGGTAGCCATCGGTTATATCTGGATGATGATTTACGACAGCAGAAGAGGTATCCTGAACTGGTTTCTGGAGGCCATCGGACATCCTGAGAAAAAGCAGGTATGGCTGAACAATCCGGCGTTGGTTATGACGCTCGTAGCGATTCCGCTAATCTGGCAGTACATAGGCTATTACATGCTGATCCTCCTTTCTGCGACATCCGCGATCGACAAGGAAATTCTGGAATCGGCAGAACTGGATGGAGCAAATGCCATACAGCGTGCCGTACATGTCATCCTGCCGATGGTAAAGAGCACGGTCGTTGTTTGTATCGTACTTTGTGTTTCCGGTAACATGAAAGCCTTTGATAACATCTTCGTTATGACAGAAGGCGGTCCGGGTAATGCGTCTATGGTTATGGCGATGTATGGCTACAAGATTTCCTTTGCACAGCAGAACATGGGTTATGGTAGTGCGATCTCGGTTGGAATCTTTGTACTCGGTATGGCGGTTATCGGTGTAATGCAGCTCATTTCCAAGCTGTTTGCTGAGAAGGAGGCATAAGGATGAAAGAAAAACAATATGGAATGACACCAGGAAAAAGATTTGGAAATGGAGTCATGAGTGTCGTACTGAATCTCATCATGCTCCTTTTCTCCTTGAGCTGTATCTTCCCGTTAATTTGGATGCTTTATTCCTCTCTGAAGGAGAAGAGACAGTTCAATGCGGATATCATAGGGCTGCCGAAGGTGCCTACCCTGAGCAACTATATTAAGATTCTGACAAACCCGGACTATCATATGGGCGAGTCGTTGATGAACAGTATCCGGACGACTCTGGTATCTGTATTCTTCATCGTATTATTCGGATTTATCGTTGGATATTTCCTTTCCCGTATCCGTTTTAAGGGAAGCCAGTTTGTTTGGCTCATGCTGTTAATGGGTATGCTGATTCCGGTTCACTCCCTGTTAGTACCGATTTATGTGGTATTTAACACCCTGGGACTGAACGATCACTGGTATACGTTGATGATTCCTTACATTGCATTCGGTATGCCGATTGCGGTATTTCTGACACAGAGCTTTATCCACGAGATACCGACGGCGCTGGAGGAAGCGGCTTCCATCGACGGCTGTTCCTTCTCCGGAACGCTGTTCAAGATTATCATGCCGATTTGCCGCCCGGTTATGGTAACGGTGGCAATCATTCAGACCTTTGCATGCTGGAATGAATTTTCCTTCGCATTGGTATTGATCAAGAATGTGCGTTTACAGACCGTTCCGCTGGCAGTAAAGCAGTTCTCCGGTCAGTTCGGTTCGGATTATCCGAAGATTATGGCAGCCCTGCTTGTTACTATGGCGCCAATCGTAATTATGTATTTCTGCTTCAGCAAACAGATTATCAAGGGTATGGTTGCCGGAGCTGTAAAAGGTTAATAATGGAAAAAGAAGATTCCGAGGCGGTGGGAAAGCCGCCTTGGAATTTCGGCTAATTGGAGGAAATACCTGCATGACAGAGCAACAGTTAGTAGATTTATTAAAGGATATGACACTGGAAGAAAAGCTGGGTCAGCTCACACAGCTGGATGGAAGCTGCTTTTCCGGGGATGGGCCGGTAACCGGCCCGGAACAGGAGCTGGGAATACCGAGTGAGAAATTCCCGCTTGCCGGAAGCATTTTAAGCGTGACCGGAGCTGACAGGATTGAGCAGATCAGACGTATCTGCATAGAGGCACAGCCACACCATATTCCGCCGATTTTTATGGCGGATGTGATCAATGGCTATCAGACCATTCTGCCGATTCCGCTCGCCCTTGGCTGTACCTTCGAGGAAGAGGCTGCCAAAAAGACGGGGGATATCATGTCAAGGGAAGCGGCGGCAGACGGTCTGCATATTACCTTTGCACCGATGGTGGATCTGGTAAAGGATGCACGCTGGGGCCGCGTGATGGAGTCTACGGGTGAATCCGCCTGCCTGAACAGCCGTATGGCTGCGGCTATGGTGGAAGGCATTCAGGGGACAAAAGAGAATCTTGACGGACATCTGGGAGCCTGTACGAAGCATTTTGCGGCATATGGGGCGCCAACTGCCGGAAAAGAATATAATACGGTGGAACTGTCGGAGAGATCGCTTCGGGAAGAATACCTGCAGGCCTATCAGGCGGCGGTGGATGCCGGAAGTGCAATGATGATGACTTCTTTTAATACGCTGGACCGGATTCCGGCAACAGGAAATGAAAAAGTAATGAGGGGCATCCTCAGAGACGAAATGGGATTTGAAGGGGTTCTGATTTCAGACTGGAATGCGATAGGCGAATTGGTTTTCCATCATGTGGCCGTGGATAAGAAGGAGGCTGCAAGGCAGGCCATTACAGCCGGCGTGGATATGGATATGATGAGTGGGTGTTATATGTCACGGATGGAGGAGCTGATTCGGGTGGGAACGGTCAAAGAAGAGCTGGTCGATGAGTCTGTTTTGCGGATTCTCAGGCTGAAGAACCGGCTGGGCTTGTTTGAAAGACCAAATCGTGTAGAAAAACAGCCGGAATTCGGAAAGGAGCTGCTTTCGGAGGAAAGCAGGAAGGCAGCCAGGGAAATTGCGGCAAAGACCATGGTGCTTTTGAAGAATGAGGAAAGCTTTTTACCGCTTGACAGGGAGGAAGACATCGCTTTTATCGGGCCGTATATGGAAGAAAAAGGGATACTGGGAGCCTGGTCCTTCTTTGGGGACCGTGAAAAGAGTGTGACGGTTCTGGAAGGCATCCGCAGCAAAAATCCTTCGGCTCAGGCTAAGAAGGGCTGTGGCATTTTGAATCCGGGACAGACGATTTATGGCTTCCGGTTTCATGAGACGAATGAAATGACGGAGGAGGAAACCGCACAGAGCATTCAGGAAGCGGCAGAATATGCGGCAGCCCATAAGAAGGTGGTGTTAGCGCTCGGCGAATCCGCTCTGCAGACTGGCGAGGGAGGAAGCAGGGCGGATATTACGATTCCTGATGTACAGAAAAAACTGCTGGATGCTGTTTATGCGGCCAATTCCAATCTGGCGGTGATCGTATTTGCCGGCCGGCCGTTGGATATTAGAAACATCCGGGAGAAGGCAAAGAGCATTCTTTATGTCTGGATGCCGGGAACGGAGGGAGGAAATGCCATTGCGGATATCCTGTATGGTGACAGTGTTCCGGAGGGTAAGCTTTCCATGTCGCTTCCGTACTGTGTGGGTCAGTGTCCTGTATTTCATAATGAACTATGGACCGGACGCCATGCGGAAGATGGAGTGGCTGTGGAGAATCGTTTCCAATCCAAATATCAGGATATTCCGAATGCACCGCTTTATCCGTTCGGATATGGACTCAGCTATACGGACTTTTCCTATTCTGCAGTGGAATTAAGCCGCTCGCAGTTGAAGAGGGGAGAACGGTTGGAGGCTGCCGTTACGGTAGAAAATACAGGCAGAACGGCAGGAGCAGAGGTCGTACAGCTTTATCTGACAGACGAATGCGCCAGTGTGGCCAGACCGGTACGGGAGCTGAAGGATTATCAAAAAATCCATCTGCAGCCTGGAGAAAAGAAGAGGGTAGTATTTACGATAGAGGAAGATATGCTTCGGTTCTACGACCGTGATATGAACTATGTTGCGGAGCCGGGGGCATTTACGGTATTTATAGGAACGGATTCTGCGAACGATAATGCAGCGGTGTTTTGGCTGGAGGAATAAGGTAAAAGGGGCAAAAAGGCAGCGGAGCAGCAAGCGTCCGGCCCGCGCCCATCCCGGCCCTCCCCGTCCCTGCCGCACAGAAAAAATTTCAGGACGACATCCGAACTGGAGTTTTCTAAATGGAGCGCGAAAATATGAAATTTGACCGGGCCGGATTCCATGTGCATCCCTGCACAGGGAATCCTAAAATCGGCATCCTTGCCGATTTCTCCCTACATTTCTAAAAGCTCCATCCAGAAAACGCTCAGTCCGGCTGTATGTCCTGAAATTTTCTCTGTGCGGCAGGGACGGGGAGGGCCGGGATGGGCGCGGGCCGGACGCTTGCTGCTCCGCTGCCTTTTGCACAGTCTATTTACGCGGGAGGAGCAATGTGCTACAATGATGCTCAGAAAACTTTCAGAAAGCTTTAGAGGAATGAAAAATGGCAGGCGTGATTTATGACGGAACAAAGCTCAGAGTGTATATGGCATTACAGGAGGTTTGCCTGGAAGCGGGAGAGACGAAACAATGGCGGGATGAATTTTGGTCGGAGCTTCTTGAGGATGAAGAGGTGCTGGAGGAGTTTATTTATTATCTGGAATATGAAGATTTGCGAGAGAAGCTGTGCTGTCATGGCTTTAGTCTCATTGATCTGTTTGTCTGGCAGATGGGACTTGCGAATCTGAGAATGGATACCGGCAAAAATACGGCAGCGTGTAATAAGGAAAGCATGGTGCTTCGGGCATTCCGCGCTATGATAGAAATGAGGAAGGACCCGGAGAGCTTCGTAAAAAAGATGCGGGAAGACCGGGGAATGGATAAGATGGAATGACAAAAAAAGAATTTCTGGACAAACTGAGAATCGCATTGAACGGCAAGGTGCATTATAGCGTCATTCAGGAAAACATAGAATATTATGAAACCTATATTTCCATGCAGGTGCGAAAGGGAAGAATGGAAGAAGAGGTTCTGGCTGAGCTGGGAGACCCGAGGCTGCTTGCCAAAACAATCATTGAGGCACAGAAACACGGTGGCCGCGATATGCCGGAGGAGGGTAATTTTGCGGAAGAAGAGCAGGAAGGCTTCTTTTCCGGAATGCGGCGTAAAATTGCTTCCCTGCCGGGGTGGGTACTGCTGATTTTAATCGTGCTCGTGCCCATTCTGTGCACAACGGTTCTTTCCGTGGCCTTTTCTGCCATTTTTTCGATTTTGGGCCCGATTCTGATTCCGCTTCTTCTGCTGCTTCTTGCCATCCGGCTGATTCAGAAAATGAGATAAAAACAGTTGGGGAATATAACAAATATCCCCTCGATTGCTCGAGGGGATACGATGAGGGGAGTATAAATAATTTATATAAGGGTTTTGCAAATCGGAACCTTGAAGGGGTAGTTCCTCTTTGCATTTTTAATATAACACATCTTTTGACAAAATGCAACACAAAATTAGTACTAAAGTCCTTGAAAATTTAAAAAGTTTCTTTGTATAAAATCACGAAAAGGCAGCCACAATAAGGATGTACCAAATAATCCTTAGGAGGAATGAAAAAATGTCTAATCAGAACAACCAGAATAACAACAACCAGAACAACTGCCAGAACAGTACACAGAACAACAACCAGAGAAAGCAGAATCAGAATCAGAGCCAGAATAAGACAAGCAACAGCTCCAATACAAACAACGATCAGAAGAACAAAGAGTTCGATTTCTAATCGGGAGCCGGAGGAAAAGGCGGTGCCGCAGCGCGGTACCGCCTTTTTGAACATAGGTGCCAAGCCACGGATTCCACCCCGTAACTTAGCATTTTTGATTGACAGGCAGTCAGGCGGGCTTTAATATAGAAATATGAAAAAATTTGAATTGATAGCCCCCTGTCATTTTGGCCTGGAGGCAGTATTAAAAAAAGAAATTATAGAATTGGGATACGATGTATCCGTAGTAGAGGATGGTCGTGTTACCTTTTTAGGAGACGAAGAGGCGGTCTGTCGTGCCAATATTTTTCTGCGGACGGCAGAACGGATTTTGATTAAGGTCGGCAGCTTTCATGCGGAGACATTTGAAGAGCTGTTTGTGGGTACAAAGTCGCTTCCATGGGAGGAGTATATCCCAAAGGACGGAAAGTTCTGGGTTGCCAAGGCTGCCAGTGTCAAAAGCAAATTGTTCAGCCCTTCTGATATTCAGTCCATTATGAAAAAGGCTATGGTGGAGCGGATGAAACAGTCCTATGACCTGAGCTGGTTTGCAGAGGATGGAGAGAGCTTTCCGGTCAGGGTCTTTCTGATGAAGGATGAGGTTACGGTGGGACTTGACACGACGGGCGAATCTCTGCATAAGAGAGGTTACCGTAAGCTGACGGCTAAGGCACCGATTGCGGAAAATCTGGCGGCAGCTCTGATTATGCTGACTCCGTGGAGAGGTGACCGGATTCTGGTTGACCCGTTCTGCGGCAGTGGTACGTTCCCGATCGAAGCGGCCATGATGGCAGCATCCATGGCACCCGGCATGAACCGCAGCTTTACGGCGGAAAGCTGGGGACATATAATAGGAAAGAAAAACTGGTATGATACGGTGGACGAGGCACAGGAAATGGTCTGTCTGGATGTGGATACCGATATTCAGGGCTACGACATCGATGAAAAGATGGTAGAGATTGCCCGGGCAAACGCAAAGCTGGCAGGTGTGGAGAAACTGATTCATTTTCAACGGAGAGCGGCAGAGCAGTTAAGCCATCCGAAAAAGTACGGCTTTATCATCACAAATCCGCCCTATGGAGAACGGATTGAGGAAAAGAAGAATCTTCCCGCACTCTATTCGATGCTTGGAGAGCGTTATCGTGCACTGGATTCCTGGTCGATGTATCTGATTACTGCCTACGATCAGGCAGAAAGGGATATTGGCAGAAAGGCGGATAAGAACCGTAAGATATACAATGGCATGATGAAGACCTATTTTTATCAGTATATGGGGCCAAAACCGCCCAGAAAGAGTAACGAGACATGCAGGAAAGGCTGATGCGCTATACAGCATTTTGCACGGCTGTGCTGATGCTTACAGCTATGATGGTCATGTTGAAATTTGCTTCCTCTAAAACAATCGTGATTGCGGAGGAGGTGACGGCAGGCTCCGGCGCGGAGCAGGAGTATGTCGAGAAGAAGCAGGAAAGCATTTTGCTGAATTTGCAGGAAAATGCAGAATATGCACCTTCGATTCGTATTCCTCTGCCAAAGGAGGTTCGGCCGGATGATATTATCATAGAGAATCATTATCTGGAGCAGCGGATCAACGTAATCGTAGCTGGTGTCAGGCCGGATTATTATGACACTAAGAGGATAGAAGGAGAAATCGGGAAAATCCAGGGGGCTGCCTGCTATGAGGGAGAAAACGGAGTGGTTCTGTCCTTTCGGATGAATGGACTTTATGAACATAAATATCTGCTGGAAGAAAATGCACTTTATCTGGAATTCCAGCCACCGCATGAAGTGTATGGGAAAATCATCGTACTGGATGCCGGTCATGGCGGCAGGGACAGCGGTGTGCAGGCGCATGGCCTGACAGAGAAGGAGATTACGCTCGGTGTGGTGGAGGGTGTCCGAAAGCGTCTGGAGGATTCGGATGTCCGGGTTTATTGTACAAGGCAGCAGGATACCGGGATCTCTTTAGAACAGAGGGCGGCATTTATCAATGAGCTTCGACCTGATATGGTCATCAGTGTACATATGAATGCGTCAGAGGAACAGAAGGTTTATGGTACAGAGGTCTGGTATCATGCCGGATATGTGATACCGGTGTTCGGCAATGTAGAGCTTGCGGATACGCTGGAACGCAGTGTTGTCACGACCGCCGACGGGAAGGCGCTGGGATTGAGGGATATCGGAGCAGAGGAAGTGCTTGCAGATACGGAAGAGGCAGTTTTTTTATCGGCGCTGCGCGTGCCCGCAGCAGTGCTGGAGGCAGGATATCTGACGAATGGACGGGAAAGCAGTCTGCTGTCTTATCCGGCTTATCAGGACAGAATTGCAGAGGGAATCTGTGAAGCGGTAGAAGAAGCATACAGACAAATGGAAAGGCATGGTTAGAGCAGCATGAAAATCATATTTGCAACCGGTAACGAGGGGAAAATGAAGGAAATCCGTATGATTCTGGCGGATATGGATGCAGAGATACTCTCCATGAAGGAGGCCGGTATTGAAGCAGACATTGTGGAAGATGGAAAGAGCTTTGAAGAGAATGCCGTCATTAAAGCAAAAGAAATTGCAAAATACACGGACGGAATCGTTCTGGCGGATGACTCCGGTCTGGAAATTGATTATCTGAACGGGGAACCCGGAATATATTCGGCAAGATATATGGGTGAGGATACGTCTTATCATATCAAAAATGCAAACCTGGTCGAAAGGCTGGAGGGGGTGCCGGATGAAAAGCGCACGGCGCGGTTCGTATGTGCGATAGCGGCAGCGCTTCCGGACGGAGAGGTCATTACGACCAGAGGAGCATTTGAAGGACGCATCGGATATGAGGAAAAGGGAGAAAACGGATTTGGATATGATCCAATCTTTTATGTACCGGAATATGAAAAGTATTCGGCGGAGCTTTCCCCGGAATTGAAGAATGAATTGAGTCACAGAGGGAAAGCGCTTCGGGCCATGAAGGAAGAACTGAAGAAAAAATTAGAACAGGTGAACGTATGAAAATATTGATTGTAAGCGATACTCACAGAAGGCATGAGAATTATTTCAAAGTATTGGAACAGACTGCACCCCTGGATATGGTGATTCATTGTGGGGATGCGGAAGGGAGTGAGTATCTTTTGCAGGAAGCTGCCGGCTGTCCGCTTACAATCGTTTTGGGCAACAATGATTTTTTCTCCAATCTGCCCAGAGAGATTGAAATTGAGATTGAAGGCAAAAAGGTTTGGATTACGCATGGTCACAATTATTATGTTTCCATGGGGACTGAATTGATTAAGCAGGAGGCCAGAAGCCGCGGTAAGGATATTGTCATATACGGACATACGCACAGGCCGGTTCTGGATATTGAGGATGGACTGGTGACAATCAATCCGGGAAGTCTGTCTTATCCGAGACAGGACGGAAAGAGGCCATCCTATGTCCTGATGGAATCGGGAACAGACGGAAAGCTGTGCTATAATATCTGTTATCTGTAAAATAATAGTTGACATTTAAAAGTGAATCCGATATAATATGTTTTGCGTTATGGCGGATGACTGATAACGGTATTTGAACGGGGTGTGGCTCAGCTTGGCTAGAGCGCCTGGTTTGGGACCAGGAGGTCGCAGGTTCGAATCCTGTCACCCCGATTGCATAACATATGCGGGTGTAGTTCAATGGTAGAACACTAGCCTTCCAAGCTAGATACGTGGGTTCGATTCCCATCACCCGCTTTTCTTTTTTACAGAAAACCAATAACAGGTTTTCTTTTTTTAATCAAAAATATACTGATTTGTGACTAAAAACACACGAAAAAGCGGTTGTTACAGAAAATAGCAAAAAATGAAAAAACATGCTTGACAAACAGATGGTTTTCCTATATACTTTTAAAAGTCCGATGCGACAACATACGTGTTCGTAGCTCAGCTGGATAGAGCAACGGCCTTCTAAGCCGTGGGTCGGGGGTTCGAATCCCTTCGAGCACGTTCAGAATAGGACAGGTCTTCTATTCTGTTTTATGGTGGGTATGGCGCAGTTGGCTAGCGCGCCAGATTGTGGCTCTGGAGGCCGTGGGTTCGAGTCCCATTACCCACCTTTACACAAGGGTCAAGCAGTGAAGACAAGCCTGGTGTTATAATGGGCTATCGCCAAGCGGTAAGGCACAGGACTTTGACTCCTGCATTCGCTGGTTCGAATCCAGCTAGCCCAGTTTCGTGTAGATTTGAGGGCGATTAGCTCAGTCGGTAGAGCACCTGACTTTTAATCAGGTTGTCGGGGGTTCGAATCCCCCATCGCTCAGGAAAGCGAAAGCGTAGAAACGAAAAGTTCTACGCTTTTTTCAACGTTAAAGCATTTTTTACAGGATAAGGACGCGAAGGGAGAAGTAGAAAATGAATTTAATGACGCTTTTTGTACTGGCTGTAGGGCTGTCGATGGATGCCTTTGCAGTGGCGGTCTGTAAGGGGCTGGCGATGCGGAAGATTACGCTTGGAAAGATGGCGGTGGTCGGAGCATGGTTTGGCGGTTTTCAGGCTCTGATGCCGGCAATCGGTTATGTGCTCGGCTATCAGTTCAAGGACCGCATCATGGCCGTTGATCACTGGATTGCGTTTGCATTGTTGGTCTTTATCGGGATTAATATGATTCGGGAGTCACGGAAGGAAGAGGATGAGATGACGGAGGATGATTCCCTGAAACCGCATACCATGTTCATACTGGCGGTAGCGACCAGTATTGATGCGCTCGCAGTCGGTATCACCTTTGCATTTTTGGAAGTGAATATTCTGGCGGCGGTGTCCTTTATCGGTGTGATTACCTTTGTGCTTTCCATGGCAGGGGTCCGGGTTGGTAATGTGTTCGGAACAAGATATAAATCCCGTGCAGAGCTGGCGGGAGGTGTGATTCTGGTACTGTTTGGAGTGAAGATTCTGCTGGAGCATCTCGGTGTTTTTTAAGGACTTGTATATTATTTTATGTTCTTCTATAATAATTTTGATATACCTATAGGAAAAATGGAGGAGGAAGGTTATGAGTGAAACGATGAAAGAACAGCAGCCTGAAAACAAGATGGGTATTATGCCGGTGGACAAGCTACTTTTATCTATGTCGCTGCCGATGATGATTTCGATGCTCGTGCAGGCATTGTACAATATTGTAGACAGTATTTTTGTGGCCCAGATCAATGAGAACGCATTGTCTGCGGTTTCCATGGCATTCCCGCTGCAGAGCCTGATGATTGCAATGGGAGCGGGTACCGGAGTCGGTGTCAATGCGGTGCTCTCCAAATCGCTGGGAGAGAAGAATTTTCAAAAGGCCAACAGTGCAGCGGAGCATGGTGTCTTTCTGGCAGGGATTTCCTATGTGATTTTTATGCTGGTGGGCATTTTGGCGGTACGCCCTTTTTATCAATCGCAGACGATTGATGCGCAGATTGTGGAATATGGGGTGTCCTATCTGACGATTTGTTGTGTCTGTTCCTTTGGTCTGTTTACGCAGATGATTTTTGAAAGGCTGCTTCAGTCTACAGGAAAGACGATTTATACGATGATTACGCAGGGAACGGGCGCTATTATCAATATCATTCTCGACCCGATTCTGATTTTCGGTTATTGTGGCATGCCCAGAATGGGAGTGGCAGGTGCGGCAGCGGCTACTGTCGTTGGACAGATCGTAGCCGGCATTCTGGCAGTCTTTTTCCATTTTCGGAAAAACCATGAGGTCAAGCTGAATTTTCGCCGTTTTGTTCCAAGGAAGGAAATGATTGCGCATATTTATGAGGTGGGTGTTCCTTCTATAATAATGCAGGCCATCGGCTCGGTTATGGTATATGGCATGAACCAGATACTGATTTCCTTCACCTCGACGGCGGTTGCGGTGTTTGGTGTATATTTTAAGCTCCAGAGCTTCATTTTTATGCCGGTATTTGGTCTGAACAACGGCATGGTGCCAATCATTGCCTACAACTATGGCGCGAGAAAGAAGCAGCGTATGCTTCAGACGATGAAGCTGAGCATCTGTTATGCAGTCGGGATTATGCTGGCCGGACTGGTGGTGATAGAATGTATACCGGATAAGCTGCTGAAGCTTTTCAATGCCTCTGAAACTATGCTGGCTATGGGCGTTCCGGCTCTTCGTATTATCTGCATCAGCTTTGTTTTTGCAGGCTTTTGCATCGTCTGCGGAAGTGTGTTTCAGGCGCTTGGAAATGGGGTTTACAGTATGCTTGTGTCCATTGCCAGACAGCTTGTCGTACTTTTGCCTGCAGCGTATCTGCTTTCCAGGCTTGGCAGGGTGAATTATGTGTGGTGGTCGTTTCCGATTGCGGAAATTGCATCCCTTGGTATGACGCTCTTTTTCCTGAGAAGAATCAATCACAGGATTTTAAAGCATATCGAAGAATAGAAAAGAACAGAAAAAGTGCGGGCAACGGAGCTTGAAAAGGTTCAAGTCCTGCCGCCCGCACAAAACCATCGTGCGGGCAACAGGACTTGAACCTGCACGGTCTCCCACCAGAACCTAAATCTGGCGCGTCTGCCAATTCCGCCATGCCCGCAAATGATGCAAAGTGCAACATACAGATTATATACAAAGCAGTGAGAAAAGTCAATTGACATTATCTAAAAATCTTAGTCTCTCGATCAAGATTTTCAAAATTACTACTGTTAATCGCACTGGACTCTCTGATCTCTGATATATTTTCTACCAGTTCCTGAACAGAATCCGAAATGTTGCCAGTTCCTACAGTACACTGTTCTATTCCAGTAGCCACATTGCCAATAGCGTTTATAATCTCTTCCATTGTCTGATTGATACTGTCTGCTGCTTCGCTGAATTTATCAAAATATTCCTTTACTTTTTCAGCATCCGAGTAATACTGGTTTCCTATCCGTTTAAATGAACTATAATCCTCCTGTATGGTTACCTCCATCTTTTCTATCAGGCCGCGGGCACTGTCCATAAGATGTTCAACAGCATTGACAACGTCGCCTGAGATAGTTTGTATATGATTAGCAATATCAGCAGAATTTTTTGCCAAAATTGAAATTTCATCTGCAACTACCGCAAATCCCTTTCCTGCTTCTCCAGCTCTTGCAGCTTCAATGCTGGCATTTAATGCCAAAAGATTTGCTGGTTCGCCTGCTCACACAAATTAGTTGAACTTGCCGGTAAATTCTGCTATAATCGATTTGAAACGGGCGCTTACCCGCCCCTAAACAGTATAGTAAATAAAGGAGATGTCAACATGAAAGGTAATATCGTAGTTGGACAGTCTGGCGGCCCTACAGCCGTTATCAACTCATCTGTAGCAGGCGTATATGCAGCTGCTAAGAAATTAGGCGTAAACAAGGTTTATGGTATGGTACATGGTATCGAGGGATTCTTAGAGGACAAGCTCTATGACCTTGATTTATCTTTATCTGAGGATGAAGGAATCGAATTATTAAAGAGAACTCCGTCCGCATTCTTAGGCTCCTGCCGTTTCAAAATGCCGAAGATCGAAGGACATGAAGATGTTTACGAGAAGGTATTTGAAATCATGGAGAAGCATGACATCGAATGCTTATTCTACTGCGGTGGAAATGATTCCATGGATACCGTTAAGATGTTATCCGATTATGCAGCAGCACACGGAAAATCCCAGAGATTCATGGGTGTTCCGAAGACCATCGACAACGATCTTCCGATTACAGATCACTGCCCGGGCTACGGCTCCGCAGCAAAATATATTGCAACATCCTTAAAGGAAATCATCCGTGACAACGAGTCCTTCGGTGCTAAGAAACCGACCGTATGTATCGTTGAGATCATGGGACGTAATGCAGGCTGGTTAACAGCAGCAGCAGCTCTTGCAAAGGGATCTGACTGCAGCGGTGCAGATGCAATCTACTTACCGGAGAAGACCTTTGATATTGACGCATTCATGGCTAAGGTAAAAGAGCTTGCAGCTACCAAGTCTTCTGTAGTAATCGCTGTATCTGAAGGTGTTAAGGTTGCAGACGGACGTTATGTATGCGAGCTGGCTAACGAGAATATCGCAGTAGATGCTTTCGGTCACAAGCAGATGTCCGGTACAGCAGCTTACCTTGCTCAGTTAGTAGCAGCAGAGACTGGCTTAAAGACCAGAGCAATCGAATTCTCTACCTTACAGAGAGCAGCAACACACTTAGCTTCCTTAACTGATATCAATGAAGCATTCCAGGTAGGTCATGATGCAGTGATGGCTGCTGAAGAAGGCAAGACCGGCATGATGATTACTCTGGACAGAAACGGTGACGATCCGTATCAGTGTGGTACAAGCGCATATGACATTCATGCTATCGCAAACGTTGAGAGACCGGTTCCGGCTGAGTGGATTACAGAGGATGGATGTGGCCTGAACGAAGGTTATGAGAAATATGCAAGACCGCTTATCATGGGCGAGTTACAGCCGTTATTCGTAAATGGTACACCGAGACATCTTGTAATGAAGAAATAATATTCTGTCTGTCCATACAAAACAGAAAGATGACGACCCTGCAAAGGAAAAATTCCTTTTGCAGGGTCTTTTTTAATTAAACTATTGATTAAATTAAAAAATATGTTACTATATATTTAAACAATATTTAGCTAAAATATAGGGGAAAGGGAGAAAGCGTATGGCAAAGAATGTACGTATGTCTGATATTGCAGAGGCAGTCGGTGTAAGTATCGTAACCGTATCCAAGGCACTGAGCGGACAAAGCGGGGTCAGTGATCAGGTGAGGGAGAAAATCATCCGGACAGCAGAGCAGATGGGATATCAGAAGCGTACCGGCATAGTGGATCAGGACGGAACGGATTGCAGTATCGGTGTACTGATTCCGGAGAGGTTTGTAGAAAGGTATGCTTCCTTTTACTGGGGGATGTATCAGGAGATTGCCAAGCGCGTCATGCAGAAGAACTGTGTTACCATGCTGGAGATTATCAGTGAGGGAAAAGAGGCTGGCGGTGAAATGCCGCTGCTGTTGCAGGAACCGAAGGTGAAGGGTATTCTTCTGGTCGGATGGACGAATCATGCCTATTTAGAACAACTGAAAAAGCAGGTAAGCGTGCCGTTTATCTGTATGGATTTTTATGAAGGCGAAATGGATGGTGTGGAGCGGAGCTGTGACTGTGTGCTTTCGGACGGCTTTTACGGTGCTTATCGACTGACCAATTACCTGTACCACAAAGGACATCGGAAGATTGGTTTTGTGGGCACCTATCTTGCAACCAACAGTATCATGGACCGCTATCTGGGATATATGAAATCCATGCTGGAGCATCGGCTGGAGCTCAGAAGGGATTGGGTGCTGAAGGATCGCGATGAAGTGACCAGTTCCATGGACGGCTACCGGACACATATCAGGCTGCCGGAGGAATTGCCGACTGCCTTTGTATGTAACTGTGACCTGACGGCAAGCTATCTGATCAAGGCACTAAAGGGGAGAGGCATGCGTGTGCCGGAGGATATTTCGGTAGTTGGCTTTGACAATTATCTGAATCCTGAAATGAGCAGCATCGGCATTACGACCTATGAGGTGGATTTGAAGGGAATGGCCAAAGCTGCCGTTGGCCTGCTGCTTAAGAAAATTGCCAGAAATGATTATCCGGTCGGCAGTCGCATCGTGGAAGGAAAGCTGATTGAAAAGGAGAGCGTCAGGGCGCTGATTCCATAAATTTGGTACAAAAGAATGTATACTATACGGAAAGTGAGGAAGAAAAGATGTTAGCAGAGGAAATGAAAAAGCATTTGACAGAGACGATTATTCCGTTCTGGAGCCGTCTGAAGGATGAGGAATACGGTGGCTTTTACGGATACATGGATCATGACGGAAGGCTGGAGCAAAAGGCCGTGAAGGGATGTATCCTGAACAGCCGTATTGTCTGGTTCTTTTCCAATGCGTATCTGCTTTTGAAAAATGAAAATCTGTTAAAGCTGGCAGAGCATGGTTATCGGTTTATGAAGGAACACTGTCTGGATACGGAGGAAGGAGGCATTTACTGGTCTGTTTCCTATGATGGAAAGCCGGAGGATACGACCAAGCATACCTACAATCAGGCATTTGCGATTTATGCACTGTCCTCCTATTATGATGCCTCGGGAGATGAGGAAGCGCTAAAACTGGCAGGGAAGCTTCTGAACATCATTGAAGAGAAATGCACGGATGAAATCGGTTATCGGGAAGCCTTTGACCGAAGCTTTCATGAGATTGAAAATGATAAGCTGTCCGAGAATGGTGTAATTGCCGAGAAGACGATGAATACACTGCTTCATGTGTTTGAAGCCTATACGGAGTATTATCGTGTCAGCGGTGACAGTACGGCAAAGAGAAGACTGGAGTGGGCGCTGGACACGATTGCAGAGAAAATTTATAATCCGAAGTTAAGAAGGCAGGAGGTCTTCTTTGACCGTGAAATGAACAGCATTATTGATCTTCATTCCTATGGCCATGATATTGAAACAGCATGGCTGGTTGACCGGGGCGTGGACATTCTGGGCGATCCTGCTTATGAGAGAAAGATGCATCCGATTACAGAGGCCCTGACGGCACAGGTCTATAAAGTAGCCTATGATAATCATTCCCTTGCTAACGAATGTGAAAAGGGAGTCGTGGATGAAAACAGAATCTGGTGGGTGCAGGCAGAAGCCGTGGTAGGCTTTTATAATGGCTGGCAGAGACATCATGAACGGAAGGAATACCTGCAGGCTGCGGAGAATATCTGGGAATTTATCCGAACCTACGTGGTCGATTATAGAGAAGGAACAGAATGGTTCTGGCGTGTTTCCAGGGACGGTATGCCGGATCCGGAAAAGCCGATCGTGGAGCCGTGGAAATGTCCGTATCATAACGGAAGAATGTGCATGGAGATCATAAAGCGCAGTAAGGATATCTGATTTGTCACAGTCTGTCCCGCTCCGGCTGCAGCTCGCTCCACCTATGGCCGGCTGGTGTAATTCCAATGCCTACAGACGAACTGTGTGTTTTCTTAACGGAGCATTTAAAACCTGAGGGAGAAATCGGCAAGGATGCCGATTTCAGGATTCCCTGCGCATGGAAGCGCATGGAATCCGACCCGGTCGGATTTGTAAAAGTTTGTTGCTCTGTTTAGAAAACACCAGTCCGTATGTCACATTGAAATTACACCAGCCGGTCATAGGTGGAGCGAGCTGCAGCCGGAGCGGGACGGACTGTGACCAGGATATCATATAAAGCGGATTTTCTGTATTGCAGAGAATCCGCTTTTGCAGTATACTGTTGGAAAACGATTTCCAAACAAAGAGGACAGGAAGGGCTATACACATGGTATCCATTAAAGATGTGGCAAAACACGCCGGAGTCGCAATCTCCACAGTATCCAAGGTCTTAAATCATTATCCGAATGTCAGTGAAGCAACGAAAAAGAAGGTCAATGAGGCAATTGCAGAGCTGGGATTCGTGCCCAATGCAGTGGCAGCGGCTCTTTCTTCCAAGCAGTCCGGCCGGGTGGCGCTTTTGATCAATCTGAGTACACAGAGGCAGGCAATTGATGAGATTTCCATGCGTTATCTCTCCGGGGCCATCAGCCGTGCCGTAGAATTGAATCTGGATGTGATTACGGTCTTTTTCTCGATGATACGGGATAAGACACGGGAGGAGATTATCCGGTATTTCCAGTCCCAGAGCATAGACGGAATCATCATATTCGGAATGTCCAGAGAGGATACGGTACTGCATGAACTGGTGGAAAGCCAGATTTTTAAAATCGTATTGGTGGATGCTCCTGTCATCAATGCAAGTACCTCCTGTGTCTGGGTGGATCAGGAGCAGGCGCAGTATGATGTCGTAAGGCATACGATTCGGATGGGCAGTTATCCTTACAAAAGGCTTCTGTATATTGCCGGGAAGAAAAATGCCTATGTGACGGAAGGAAGACTTCGCGGCGTAGAGCGCATTGCAGAGGAGATGGAGCTTGAGGTGACGGTACGGGACGGAGAATTTTCCGAGCTGGCAGCGCGAAACATTACCCTGGAAGAGGGAGAGGCTGCGGATATTATTGTCTGTGCTTCAGATTTGATGGCCATAGGTGCCATGCGGGCGCTGATGGATATGGATGTATTCCATCCGGTCTGCGGTTTTGACGGCATCACCCTGATGGGATATGCGGGCATGCAGATGAATACGGCAAAGCAGGATTTTGCTGCCATTGCCGCCAGAGCGTTGGAGGAGGTTAACCGGTTGCTTGCAGGCGGTGAAGGAGAAGAGGTCATCGTAGGCCATACCCTGGAGAGGCTTCAATATCTGGATATTATCTGCTGATCAAAAAAATACAATTTTTTTAATTTTCCTCTTGCGGAAAACGTTTTCCTGTGCTATCTTAGTTTTAGCAGACGAGTAACGGTTTGCAATCGTAGGAATATGTTGTATAGAAAAAGGACATGGTGAGCAATATGACATTACAATACAAAATGCAAAGAGAGGTATTTCAAATGAACATGGAGGAACAGCTTACAAAACTTACCCAGGATATGTATGGGAAGACCATTGAGCAGACAACGGATCAGGAACTGTATTATGCAGTATTAAAATTATCCAAGGATCTGCTTAACACAACTGCACCGATTTCCGGAGATAAGAAGATTTATTATATTTCCGCAGAGTTCCTGATTGGAAAATTATTATCCAATAACCTGATTAATCTGGGTGTTTATGACAAGCTGGATGAGGTATTGAAGGCTCATGGAAAAGAGCTTTCCAAAATCGAGGAGGTAGAGCCGGAACCGTCTCTTGGAAACGGCGGACTCGGAAGACTGGCAGCCTGCTTCTTAGACTCTATCGCAACACTCGGACTGCCGGGTGACGGCATTGGTCTGAATTATCACTTCGGACTGTTCAAGCAGGTATTCAAGGATAAGCTGCAGTGTGCGGAAAAGAATGACTGGATTGAGCAGAATTCCTGGCTGAATAAGACCGATGTAACCTTCGATATTTCCTTTGGCGACAGAAAGGTGAAGTCCAGACTGTATGATATCGATGTAGTCGGTTATGAGCAGGGTGTGAATAAGCTCCATTTATTTGATATTGAGTCTGTAGACGAGAGTATCGTAGAGGAAGGCATCAGCTTTGACAAAGAGGATATTGAGAAGAATCTGACTCTGTTCTTATACCCGGATGATTCGGATGAGGCCGGAAATCTGCTTCGTATTTACCAGCAGTATTTTATGGTCAGCAACGCAGCACAGCTGATTCTGGCAGAAATGAAAGAGAAGCAGTATGACCTGCGCAGAATGTATGATTATGCGGTCATCCAGATCAACGATACCCATCCGACCATGGTGATTCCGGAGCTGATCCGTATCCTGATGGAGGATAAGGCATTTACCATGGATGAGGCGATTGATGTGGTAAGCAAGACCTGCGCTTACACAAACCACACCATCCTTGCAGAGGCTCTTGAGAAATGGCCGTTAGAATACCTGGAGAAGGTTGTACCGCAGTTAGTTCCGATCATCAAAGAGCTGGATAAGAGAGTCCGTGCTAAATATGACGATGAAAAGGTACAGATCATCGATAAGGATGACAGAGTACACATGGCACATATCGACATCCATTATGGCTTCTCCGTAAATGGTGTTGCTGCAATCCATACCGAAATTTTAAAGGATACTGAGTTAAATCATTTTTATAAGATTTACCCGGAGAAATTCAACAATAAGACCAACGGCATTACCTTCAGAAGATGGTTATTGTCCTGTAACCGTGAACTTGCAGGCTATCTGAGCGAGACGATTGGAGAAGGCTTCAAGCATGATGCAGATGATCTTGAGAAGCTGCTGAAATTTGCAGACGATCAGGCTGTTCTGGATAAGCTGGCTGCTATTAAGATGCAGAAGAAGGAAGAGCTGGCTGCTTATGTCAAGGAAAAAGAAGGAGTAGAGCTTGATCCGAATGCGATTTTCGATATTCAGGTAAAGCGTCTGCATGAGTACAAACGTCAGCAGATGAATGCTCTTTATATCATTCATAAATATCTGGAAATCAAAGCAGGCAAGAAGCCGTCCACACCGGTTACCTTCATTTTCGGTGCCAAGGCAGCTCCGGCTTATGTCATTGCACAGGATATTATCCATTTGCTGCTTGTGATGCAGGAAATCGTAAACAACGATCCGGATGTCAGTCCGTATATGAAGGTGCTTATGGTAGAGAACTACAATGTAAGCTATGCAGAGAAGCTGATTCCGGCATGTGATATTTCTGAGCAGATTTCTCTGGCATCCAAGGAAGCCAGCGGAACCGGAAATATGAAGTTTATGTTAAACGGCGCTGTAACACTGGGAACAGCTGACGGTGCAAACGTAGAGATTCACGACCTGGTAGGTGACGACAACATCTATGTATTCGGTAAGGATTCCGATACGGTTATCGTTCATTACGAGAAGGCTGACTATGTTTCCAAAGATTACTATGAGAAGAGCCCGGTCATCAAGGAAGCGGTAGACTTTATTGTCAGCGATTTGGCTGTAAAGCACGGACACAAGGAAAATCTGGAAAGACTGTATAAGGAGCTTCTGAATAAGGATTGGTTCATGACATTGCTTGACCTGGAGGATTATATCGAGACCAAGGACAGAATGTTAAAAGACTACGAGGACAGACAGAAGTGGAAGAAGATGATGCTTGTAAACATTGCAAAGGCAGGCTTCTTCTCCTCCGACAGAACCATTGCGGAATACAACCGTGATATCTGGAAACTGACAGAAAAGTAAGAAGAAATGAGCAAATAGAATAACTGTGAAGTAAGCCGGCGGAAATTCCTGAAAGAGGAGTTTCCGCCGGCTTGTTCTGTCTCAATATACTCCAATTCACCTGTAGCCATTGAGCAAATAAAGCATATAAATTGTGCAATTCTAACAAAACAGCACACCTAAATGTGTTGAAAACACCAAACTTGCAAATAGTATCTTGCAAAAGAAAAGAACCTGTGGTATAAATTAACTATAGCAATTGGAAACGTTACCGATAACGATGCCGACAACGTTTCCAAGAGTAACCAGAAGGGCGATCAAAACTGGAAAACAGACGGATTGCTCAGCAACTAAAAACAATATTTTCATAAAAAGAAAGGGAGAGACAATTTTATGAAAAAGAAAGTTTTAAGCGCATTATTAAGCGTAGCAATGGTTTCCTCTTTATTAGCAGGCTGTGGAGCAGCAAAAGAGGAAGGAACAGCAGCAACAGATGCACCGGCAGCAGAGGCTGGTACAGAGGCAGAAGCACCGGCAGCAGAGGGAGACGCTGCAGCAGCTGGTGAAGGAACTGTTTACTACTTAAACTTCAAACCGGAAGTAGAAGAGGTTTGGAACGAAGTAGCAGCAGCTTACACAGAGGAGACAGGCGTTCCGGTTAAGGTTCTGACAGCAGCCAGCGGTACTTATGAAGAAGTACTGAAATCCGAAATCGCAAAATCCGAGCCGGTTACCTTATTCCAGATCAACGGACCGGTAGGCTATCAGTCCTGGAAGGATTACTGCTTAGACTTAAAAGACACAGACATCTACAATTCCTTATCTGATAAGTCCATCGCTATTACAAGCGGAGACGGCGTATATGGTATCCCGTACACAGTAGAAAGCTACGGTATCATCTACAATCAGGCAATCATGGACAAATACTTCGCAATGGACGGAGCTAAGGCAGCTAACATGGACGAGATCAACAACTTCGCAAAATTAAAAGAGGTTGTAGAAGACATGCAGGCTAAGAAGGATGACCTTGGAATCCAGGGTGTATTCGCTTCCACATCCTTACTTCCGGGCGAAGACTGGAGATGGCAGACACATCTTGCAAACCTTCCGGTTTACTATGAATTGAAAGATAAGAGCATCTCCGATACAGACGCTTTAGAGTTTACACACTCTGAGAACATGAAGAACATCTTCGATCTGTACATCAACAATTCCACATGTGCACCTGGATTACTTGGATCCAAGGCAGTTACAGATTCTATGGCTGAGTTCGCATTAGGACAGGCAGCAATGGTTCAGAACGGTAACTGGGCATGGGGCCAGATCGCAGAGGTTGAAGGCAACACTGTAACAGAAGATAACATCAAATTCCTTCCGATCTACACAGGTGAAAACGGAGAAGAGAATCAGGGACTTTGCACAGGTACAGAGAACTTCTGGTGTGTAAACAGCCAGGCTTCCGAAGCAGATCAGAAAGCAACAATCGACTTCATCAACTGGATGATTTCTTCTGACAAGGGTAAAGATTACATGGTAAATGCACTTGGAAACGCAGCACCGTTCACAACCTTCTCTGATGATGAGAAGCCGAGCGATCCGCTTGCAAAAGAAATGTTCCGTTGGATGGAAAATGGCAAGACCAGCGTATCCTGGAACTTCACCATCTTCCCGAGCCAGGATTTCAAGAACGACTTTGGCGATGCGTTATTACAGTATGCTTCCGGAAATATGACATGGGACGATGTAAAGGATCTTGTAGTAACAAGATGGGCTGAAGAAAAAGCAGCTACCGCACAGTAATCAATCAGCAATACAGATTAGATAACGGACATGTAACATGGAGGGTGAGCAGTGGGAAATCCCCTGCCCGCCCTTTTTTTCAAAATGAGCCAACAGCTAAGGGATCGATGGTTTCATTAAAGGAGAGAGCATTATGCAAAAGACACTCAAAAAATATTTAGTCATTTTTACCGTGCCTACCCTGATTGCATTTTCTTTTGCATTCATAATTCCGTTTGTGATGGGTCTGTACCTGTCCTTCTGTGAGTTTGCAACTGTAAAAAATGCAAAGTTTGTAGGACTTCAGAATTACATTACAGCTTTCAGCGGCAATCAGAAATTTTTATCTGCATTATTATTTACCACTGCATTTACTGTAGTTGGTATTATCACAATCAACATTTTTGCTTTTGGAATTGCATTATTACTGACGAAAAAAATCAAAGGCACCAACATTTTCAGAACAGTCTTCTTTATGCCGAACTTAATCGGTGGTATCGTCCTCGGTTATACCTGGCAGCAGATGATTAATGCGGTGCTGTTAAAATATGAAACAACAATTGTTACAAACGCAAAATTCGGTTTCTGGGGTCTGGTTCTTCTGATGAACTGGCAGATGATCGGTTACATGATGATCATTTATATTGCAGGCTTACAGAATGTTCCGACAGAGCTGACGGAGGCAGCCAAGATTGACGGCGCTACTTCCTGGCAGACTTTGACTAAGGTAACGATTCCGATGGTTATGCCATCTATCACAATTTGCATGTTCTTAACACTGTCCAACTGCTTTAAGCTGTTCGATCAGAACAAGGCACTCACCAATGGTGCACCGATGAACAAGACAGAAATGCTTGCTCTGAATATTTACAACACCTTCTACGGAAAACCGGGCTTTGAGGGTGTCGGTCAGGCTAAGGCGGTTGTATTCTTCCTGATTGTTGCAGGAATCGCACTGTTACAGCTGAGGCTTACAAGAAGCAAGGAGGTAGAACAATAATGAGAACAAAAGAACACTCCAATAAAAAATTAGGAAATGTCGTTATCTTCTGTTTCCTCTGTGTACTTACCGTTGTTTTCCTCTATCCGTTGTTCTTTATCCTGAACAACTCCTTTAAAGGAAAATTCTTCATCAGTGCAGATCCGTTTTCCCTGCCGAATGCAGAGACCTTCGTTGGTGGAACAAACTATATCAACGGCCTGATGAAAACAGGACTGTTCAGCGCAATCGGCTGGTCCTTCTTTATTACGATTGTTTCTGTAGTGCTGATTATCCTGTTTACTTCCATGACAGCTTACTACATTACCCGTGTAAAGAGCAAATACAGCTCCATTTTGTACTATATGTTCACATTCTCCATGATTGTACCGTTCCAGATGGTTATGTTCACGATGACCAGCCTGGCAGATACCTTCCATTTGAGAACTCCGTGGGGCATGTGTATCCTGTATCTTGGATTTGGCGCCGGACTTTCCGTATTTATGTTCTCCGGTTTTGTAAAATCCATTCCGCTTGAAATTGAAGAAGCAGCAATGATTGACGGATGTAATCCGCTGCAGACCTATTTCGGAGTGGTATTCCCAATCTTAAAACCGACTGCTATTACAGTTGCCATCTTAAATGCGATGTGGGTTTGGAACGACTTCCTTCTGCCGTATTTGGTAATTGGTATTTCTACAGACTACAAGACCATTCCGGTTGTAGTACAGATGTTAGTTGGTTCCAACGGAAATAAGGACATGGGAGCCCTGATGGCAATGCTGGTACTTTCCATTATTCCGATCGTTATCTTCTACCTGACCTGTCAGAAGTATATCATCGAGGGTATGGTAGCCGGTGCAGTAAAAGGTTAAAGGAGCAGCTTTACAATGAGAAAAAGTGGTATATTGATGCCGGTTTCGAGTATTCCGTCGGCATACGGAATCGGAGCATTTTCAAAAGAGGCATTTGAATTTGTAGACTTTTTGGAGAAGGCAGGGCAGAGTCTGTGGCAGATTCTGCCACTTGGCCCGACCGGCTATGGGGATTCTCCTTACCAGTCCTTTTCCACCTTTGCAGGCAATCCGTATTTTATTGATCTGGAGCAGCTGATAGAAGCAGGATATTTAACCAGGGAAGACTGCGATGCCTGTGATTTCGGTGGTCATGCAGAGTATGTCGATTACGAGAAAATTTATTACGCAAGGTTCGATGTGCTGCGTAAGGCATACAAGAACAGCAGCATAGAGCAGAATGAGGAATTTGAAGCCTTTTGTGAAAAGAATGCTTATTGGCTGGATGATTATTCCTTATATATGGCAGTCAAAAATTCTTTTGGCGGTATCAGCTGGCTGGAGTGGGACGAGGACATCAAGCTGCGTACGGAAGCAGCTTTGGCACGCTATACAGAACAGTTCAGGGATGAGATCGGTTTTTACAAGTTCCAGCAGTATCTGTTCCAAAAGCAGTGGATGACATTGAAGAAATATGCCAATGGAAAGGGTATACAGATTGTAGGAGATATCCCGATTTATGTGGCGCTGGACAGTGCAGATACCTGGGCGAATCCGAAGCTGTTCCAGTTAGAAGAGGACTGTACGCCGAAGGCAGTTGCAGGCTGCCCGCCGGATTCCTTTTCGGCGACCGGACAGCTCTGGGGTAATCCGCTTTATGACTGGGACTACCATAAGCAGACAGACTATGCGTGGTGGATGAAGCGTATCGGCTATTGCTATGAGCTTTATGATGTAGTACGTATCGATCATTTCCGCGGATTTGATGAATATTATTCGATTCCCTACGGGGATAAGACCGCAGAGTTCGGACATTGGGAAAAGGGACCGGGCATCGACATCTTTGATACGATGAAGAAGGTGCTTGGCAAAAAAGCGGTGATTGCAGAGGATCTTGGATTCCTGACACCGTCCGTAATCAAGCTGGTGAAAAAGACCGGATTTCCGGGTATGAAGATTTTGCAGTTTGCATTTGATTCAAGAGAAGAGAGTGACTATCTGCCGCACAATTATCCGAACAACTGTGTCGTTTATACCGGAACACATGACAATGATACGACGATGGGTTGGTACAATACGATCAACCGAAAGGACAAAGCCTTTGCAAAGCGTTATCTGGATATCCGCTCGAATAAGGATGTGCATCTGGTATTTGTCCGTTCCTGTCTGGCAAGTGTGGCTGATACGGCCATTATTCCGATACAGGACTATCTCGGACTGGGCAGTGAGGCAAGAATCAATACGCCGTCTACACTTGGCACGAACTGGAAATGGCGGTTAAAGACAGGAGCTCTGACCGATGAACTGGCAGAGCAGATTCGTAAGCTGTCGAAACTTTACGGAAGATGTAAATAACTTGAAAACTCGGGTATGCTTTGGTATACTCTGGAAGGGTGATACAAAGCATGGAAGAAATTACAATAAAAGATATTGCCAAAATGTGCGGCGTAGGAGTCAGCACGGTTTCGCGGGCTATCAATAACCATCCTGATATCAATCCGGAGACCAAGCAGAAGGTCATGGATGTCATCAAGGAATATGGCTATATACCGAATAACAGCGCAAGAAACTTAAAAAGAACGGATGCCAAAAGCATTGCCGTGCTGGTCAAAGGTATGACAAACCCCTTTTTCAGCAGCATGATCAAGGTCATGGAGGCGGAGATTAAACGGAAGAAATATATGATGGTGTTACGTCATGTAGACCAGAAAGAGGATGAAGTGGATGTGGCGCTGGAGCTGATCAAGGAGAAGCGTCTGCGCGGCATCATTTTCCTCGGCGGATATTTTTATCATGCGGAGGAGAAGTTAGAGAAGCTTCATGTTCCGTTTATCTTAAGTACGGTTGGCTGTGCACCGGAAAATATGAGCCGCAAGCAGTATTCTTCCTTATCGGTGGATGACGAGAAGGAAAGCTATAAGATGGTCAGCCATCTGATTGAGCAGGGCCATCGAAAGATTGCGATTCTCTGTGCGGATTCGGAGGATGAAAGTATCGGCCGGCTGCGCCTTATGGGTTATCAGAGGGCGCTTGAGGAGCATGGTATTCCCGTGGATGAGGAGCTTATCTGCCGGATGAAGCAGGGCATTGAATCCTATTCCTATCAGAACGGTTATGTCATCATGCAGGAGCTTATGGAGAAGCGGAACGATTTTACCGCAGTCTTTGCCATTTCGGATATACTGGCGATGGGAGCGTGCAGGGCGATTGTGGAGACCGGAAAGCGTGTGCCGGAGGATATTTCGGTAGCAGGCTTTGACGGAATCGAGTCAGGAGATTATTACATTCCGACGATTACGACGATTCGACAGCCGGTAGAGGAAATCGCCAGAGCGACCACGCAGCTTCTGTTTGAGATTCTGGCCGGAAGAGAAAAGCATCAGCACAAGCTTTTTGAAGGCGAACTGCAGGAAAAGGAATCCACCAGGGTGGTTGGATGAGGAGTCTATTTTAATTCGACAAATTCCATACAGGATTTGTATAAATGGGAGGGGCGCGTAATGCGCCTCTCCTTATTTGCTACTATTTTGTTTTTCCCTTCCGACCAGACTATTGCGTAGCAGGTTGCAACGGTGGTAAAATAAAAAGAAAAAGGATGTTGCAGCAAGTGGAAATAGAAAAGAAATTTACGGTGACAAGGCTGCCGGAGAAACTGGAGCAGTACCCTGTCCGGTTGATTGAGCAGGCATATTTGAATATAGATCCGGTCATACGTGTTCGGAGACAGGATGACGAATATTATATGACCTATAAAGGGAGTGGACTGTTTGCCAGAGAGGAATATAATCTGCCATTGAATGAACAAAGCTATAGAAATCTTCGTTCAAAGGCGGAGGGAAATGTGATTGCCAAGAGGAGATACCTGATTCCGTGCAGGGACGGAAAGCATATGGTAGAGCTGGATGTATTCGAGGCTCCTTTTGCACCGCTTGTGATTGCGGAGGTGGAGTTTGAAACGGAGGAAGAGGCAGAGCAGTATATTCCGGAGGAATGGTTTGCGGAGGAAGTGACTTATGATCCGCAGTATCACAATTCCAATCTGAGCAGAAGGCAGTTTTCATAAGACAGATAAATGACAGAATTTGAAAGGACACAGGAGGATGGAACATGAATGCAGTAGGAGTATTTTTCGGGACAGGTTACGAAGAAATGGAGGCGTTGACCGTAGTGGATATTTTGAGGAGAGCTGGAATTGAGACGCTGATGATTTCGATTACAGAGGAACGGGAGGTAACGGGTTCTCACGGTATTACTGTGAAGATGGATCAGGTGCTTGCAGAAACGGATTTTGAAGAACTGGATATGATCGTACTGCCGGGAGGTATGCCGGGAACGACCAATCTGGAGGGGTGCAAACCGTTGATGGAGCAGTTGGATCATTTTTATGAAAGTGGGAAATATATCAGTGCAATCTGCGCCGCACCGAGCATTTTCGGACATCGGGGGATGTTAAACGGACGCAGGGCATGTTCCTATCCGAGTAAGGAGAATGCCCTGACCGGAGCGGAGGTTACACGTAACCCTGTGGAGATGTCAGAGCATATTACGACCTCCAGGGGAATGGGAACGGCAATTGAGTTTGCACTGGCTATACTGGAGCGGTTTCAGGGAAGGGAAGCAGCAGACCGGATGGCAGAGCAGATTGTGTATACAAGATAGAAAGGGTAAAGGAGAAGGAGACAGGGGGACGCAATGAACATTTTGTTTTTTCTGACGCCGAAGAAGGATGTGGCTCACGTCCATTCAGATGATTCCCTTCGGCAGGTCATGGAGAAAATGGAGCACCATGGATACACGGCGGTACCGCTTTTGTCCATGGACGGGGAGTATATCGGTACGGTGACGGAGGGAGATCTCCTCTGGAAGATGAAGGATATGGATTTTCCTGATTTAAGAGAAATGGAGGATATTTCCGTCATGCAGATTCTGAGACACAGGGATAATGAAGCAGTGCACATTGGGGCAGAAATGCAGGATTTGTGGGATAAGGTGATACGGCAGAATTTTGTTCCGGTGGTGGATGATAAGAACGTATTTATCGGGATTGTAACGAGAAAAGATATTATGACATATCTGAGGGACCAATTGAAGGAAAAAGCTTAAAAAGCAGGTAGCAGTACCGGAAAGCAGGAGTCCAGCCCGCGTGGGTTTCCGCCCTCCCCAGCTCTGTCGCACAGAGAAAATTTCGGGACGACATTCGGACTGGTTTTTGAATGCTCCATTAAGAAAACGCTCAGTCCTGCTGTATGTCCCCAAATTTTCTCAACGAAGCCGTGGCAGGGCGGGCTGAGATTTGCGCGGGCTGAACAGTCTATGGCTAACTGAGAACTTTTCTTGCAGTACGGATGGCCTCTTCGTCGGTCTGCCAGAGGGAGTATTCGTCGAAGCCCGGAAGCCCCATGCTGACGGAAGGGTTACGGTAGGTCATGGCGCTGTTTATGACTTTTTTCCCGGACATATGGAAGGCGTGCAGGCTGGTTTCTGTCAGGAGCCTTTCAATGACGGAAGCATTTACTCCGGCGCCGGCCATGATCGTGAGACGGTCAGCAGCCTGTGTCTGCAATTCGTTTAAAAGCGGAATGCCGTCGGTACAGCAATTTTTCTGGCCGGAGGTCAGGATAGTATCAAAGCCCAGCGTACAGGCCGTTTCGAGGGCTTCTTCGGCATCCTTGCACATATCAAAGGCACGATGCAGGGTCAGGTGCATGCCTTCAGCTTGTCCGATGAGACGTTTTAAGGCTTCTGGGTTCAGAGTGCCGTCTGGGTTCAGAGCACCGATTACGACACCGTCTGCACCGGCTTTGCGGAAACGGGCAATATCCTTTTCCATGATGCGGATTTCGTCCTCGGAATAGAGAAAATCGCCGAAGCGCGGGCGAATCAGGATATGGATGCGGATATCACATTGTTCCCGGATGGATTCAAATAGAGAAAGGGTCGGCGTGGTGCCGCCGATGATGAGATTGCTGCACAGCTCCAGACGGTCAGCTCCGCCGCGGTGAGCTGCAAGAGCGGAAGCGGTGCTGTCAGTGCAGCATTCCAGAATATAGTCAGACCGGCCGGCAGCCGGCTGTAGTTTGGATGAGGATAAACTCATGGCAAATCTCCTTTTTTAAGAACATTATGGAGAGTATCCAATCAAATGTCAAGCAGGGTATAGAGATGCAGATTACAGGGCTACATATTAAAAATTTCCGGTTTATAGCGGATATGAAGATTGATGACATCGAGAGTGCGCTCATTCTGGTTGGAACCAACAATTCCGGGAAGAGCAGCGTGCTGGATGCGATACGTGCTGCTTTTGCAGATTATGTGATAGAAGCGGATGATTTTAATGAGAAGAAGCAGAATATAGAGGTAGAGGTGAAGCTTGCCATTTCCGAGGAGGATCTTAAGTTTCTGCATACGAATGGTGTAGTCAGCCAGTATAAACGGTACGATTTGTGGAAAAAGGAGTTTGAAAGCAGGCTTCCTTCTTATCAGGATGGTATACTGCGTTTTTTATTTGTGGAAAATTATAACGGCGGCCGAAGGTATGAGGACGGTTTGGAGAAGGGACGGAAAAGGAAGGACAACCGCTATATTCCTGCGGTGCTACCCCAAATTTACTTCATAGATACTTCCCGGGATCTGAAACGTTTGCAGGAGGATATTTTGGCCTTTCAGGAGGATGACCTTCTGAACCAGATGCGCTCGGACTGCTGTCTGTTTGACCGGATGCGAAAGTGCAATCACTGCTTTCAGTGTATCGGACTGATCCATCAGAAGACGACAGAAGAATTAAATGCCTTTGAAACGGCAAAGCTGTTGGAATATAAGCTTTATCAGATGAATTTGAATGAATTTGGAGAGCGGGTGAATCGGAAATTTCATTTGAATGGAGGAAGCGAGGAACAGATTCAGTATATGATGCGGTGTGATGCGGAACAGTATCTGAAGGTAGAGGCATGGACCTATCATGAAAAGCGGGATCAGTACAAACGGATTGAACAGATGGGAAAGGGAATGAGGAGCATTTACATGCTTTCCCTTTTGGAAGCCTATATGGAGGGCGGAAGAAGGACGGCAGGCATCATTATGATGGAGGATCCTGAAATATTCCTGCATCCGCAACTACAGAAGACCTCCGGCAATATCCTCTATCGGCTTTCCAAGAAAAATCAGGTCATTTTTTCCACCCATTCTCCGAATCTGTTCTATAATTTTAACAGCAGGCAGATCCGGCAGATTTATCTGGATGACAGCAGTATGACCTGTATGCGCAGGAATACGGATATCAATGCAATTTTGAATGACCTTGGTTATGCGGCAAATGACCTGATGAATGTGAGCTTCGTTTTTATTGTAGAGGGAAAGCAGGATAAGAGCAGACTGCCTCTGTTATTGAAAAAATATTATTCCGAGGTGTATGACAGGCAGGGAAATCTGTCACGGATTGCAATCATTACGACAAACAGCTGTACCAATATCAAGACCTATGCTAATTTGAAATATATGAATCAGATTTATCTGCGGGATCAGTTCCTGATGATACGGGACGGAGACGGACAGGATGCGGAGAAGCTTGCCGGACAGCTCTGCCGTTATTATGATGAGCGCAGCAGGGAGGAGACAGACAGTCTGCCACGTGTGACACGGAGAAATGTGTTGATTCTGAAATACTATTCGTTTGAAAATTATTTTCTGAATCCGAGGGTGATGGCACAGATCGGCATTCTGGAGAAGGAAGAGGATTTTTATACGATTCTGTATGCAAAGTGGAAGGAGTATCTTTACCGCATCCGAAGTGGCAAAGCACTGATACGGGCGCTTGGAAGAGAACTGGAATCACCTGAGGATGTAAAGGAACATATGGAAGAAATCAAAATTCACATGAGAGGACACAATCTATATGATATTTTTTATGGCTCTGTCCGGGACAGGGAGAAGGAGCTGCTTACCAGATATATAGAGCTGGCGCCCAGAGAGGATTTTGCGGACATTCTGGATACGATTGATTCCTTTATCTATTTTGACAACCGGAAAAAATAAAACGTCTGTTCATATGAAAAACTTTCCATCATAATATTTTTATCTCCGAAGATACTAAGAACAAGATAAGACGGCGGAACAACCTTATGCTGAATACCTTCAGGATAGGGAAGGGACGAAGCCTTATCTTGAAGGATAGATAAATACCGCTTACGCGGCAAATAACAAAACGGAGGTAAATCAAAATGGCAAGTAACAGCAAGAGCAGAATGGAAGTTCCTGAAGCAAAGGCAGCTATGGATCGTTTTAAAACAGAGGTAGCTTCTGAGTTAGGTGTTAACCTGAAGGAAGGCTACAATGGTGACTTAACTTCCAAAGAAGCAGGTTCCATCGGTGGTGAGATGGTTCGTAGAATGATCAAACGCCAGGAAGAGCAGATGAAATAACCTGCTGAAGCGGCAGTAGAACAGCATAAAGAGGCCGGCAGTCCCAGGGCTGCCGGCTTTTTCGCGCGGTCACTTAATAGAAATTAAGAGATTTTTAAGTGGAAAAAGAATTGCGGTTTACTTTTTCATATGCTATAATCGTAGAATGACTGTGATTATGTATATTTTTAAAGGACATACGATATTGAAGGAGGAACTGTAAAATGAGTTTACAGGTTGAAAAACTGGAAAAGAACATGGCAAAGCTGACCATCGAAGTGTCAGCAGAGGAACTGGAAAAAGCGATTGAAAGCGCTTATCACAAGAATAAGAACAAAATCAGCGTTCCGGGCTTCCGTAAAGGCAAAGTACCGCGTCAGATGATTGAGAAAATGTATGGCAAGGCAGTATTTTATGAGGATGCTGCAAATGAACTGATTCCGACAGCTTATGAGAAGGCGCTGGATGAATGTGAGGAAACGATTGTTTCTTCTCCGAAGATCGAGGTGACACAGATTGAGGCAGGCCAGCCGTTCATCTTTACTGCAGAGGTAGCATTAAAGCCGGAAGTAAAGCTTGGCAAGTATAAGGGCGTAAAGGTTCCGAAGGCTGATGTTGAGGTAACAGAGGAAGAAGTAAACGCAGCAATTGACAGGGAAAGAGAGAGCAATGCCAGAACAATTTCCATCGAAGACCGTGCAGTGAAGGACGGCGATATTACTTCTCTGGATTTTGAAGGCTTTGTAGACGGTGTCGCTTTTGAAGGCGGCAAGGGCGATAACTATCCGCTTACCATCGGCTCCGGTGCGTTCATTCCGGGCTTTGAAGAGCAGTTAGTAGGTGCTGAAATCGGTAAGGAAGTAGAAGTGAACGTTACTTTCCCGGAGGACTATCAGGCGAAGGAGCTGGCAGGAAAGGCGGCCGTATTCAAATGTACTGTAAAGGAAATCAAAGAGAAGCAGCTTCCGGAGCTGGATGATGAGTTCGCAGCAGAGGTTTCTGAATTTGATACACTTGCTGAATATAAGGAAGATGTGAAGAAGAACCTGACCGAAAAGAAGGAAAAGGAAGCAAAGAATGCCAAAGAGGATGCTGCAATCAAGGCTGTAATCGAGGATTCCGATATGGAAATTCCGGAGGCTATGATTGAGACACAGCAGAGACAGATGGTAGATGAGTTTGCTCAGAGAATCACCATGCAGGGAATTTCTCTGGAGCAGTACTTCCAGTTTACCGGTCTGACCGCAGAGAGAATGATGGAGCAGGTAAAGCCGCAGGCTGAGAACCGCATCAAGTCCCGTCTGGTATTAGAGGCAGTGGCTGCAAAAGAGAAGATTGAGCCGACTGAGGAAGAAGTAGAAGAAGAGTTAAAGACAATGGGTGAGGCTTACCAGATGGAGCTTGAAAAGGTAAAAGAGCTTCTGGATGATAAGGCTATCAAGCAGATCAAGGAAGATCTGGCTGTACGTAAGGCTGCTGAATTTGTAGTGGAAAATGCAAAGGAAGAGAAGCCGAAGAAGGCAAAGGCTGCAAAGGAAGAGGAATAATAGCCGGAATAGAAAAGACATGGAGGAATGAGTATGAGTTTAGTACCTTATGTCATTGAACAAACAAGCAGGGGTGAAAGATCCTACGATATTTATTCAAGACTTTTAAAAGACAGAATTATTTTTCTGGGAGAGGAAGTCAATGACACGACAGCCAGCCTGATCGTGGCGCAGCTTCTGTTCTTAGAATCCGAAGACCCGGACAAGGATATCCAGTTTTATATCAACAGCCCGGGCGGAAGCATTACAGCAGGTATGGCAATCTATGATACCATGAAATATGTGAAGTGTGATGTATCCACGATGTGTATCGGTATGGCAGCCAGCATGGGAGCTTTCCTGTTAGCAGGCGGAACCAAGGGTAAGCGTATGGCCCTCCCGAATGCGGAAATCATGATTCATCAGCCGCTTGGTGGAGCACAGGGACAGGCAACAGAAATTGAAATTGCTGCAAAGCACATCCTGTTCATTAAGGAAAGGATGAACCGTATCATGGCGGAGAACTGCGGAAAGGACTATGAGGTCATTGCGGCAGATACCGAAAGAGACAACTGGAAAACAGCCGAGGAAGCGTTGGCTTACGGACTGATTGACCGCGTGGTAACGACCAGAAAAGCAGCGGAAGAAAGCAAATAGAGTGGAGACAGAAAATGACAGGAAAGAATTCTGACGGAAAAGTAAGATGTTCTTTTTGTAATAAGACGCAGGATCAGGTAAAGAAGCTGATTGCCGGTCCTGCGGGGGTCTATATCTGTGACGAATGTATTGACATATGCTCTGAAATTCTGGAAGAAGAATTTGAGGATGAGGATACCGTTTCCGAGGAGCTGGAGATCAATCTGTTAAAGCCGATTGAAATCAAGGAGTTCCTGGATGAGTATGTCATTGGCCAGGAGGAAGCCAAGAAGGTTCTGGCAGTTGCAGTATATAACCACTACAAGAGGGTCACGGCCAAAAAGGATGCAGACGATGTAGAATTACAGAAGAGCAATATTCTGATGATTGGACCGACAGGCTCCGGCAAGACATTCCTTGCACAGACTCTGGCTAAGATTATCAACGTACCGTTTGCCATTGCAGATGCCACGACCCTGACGGAAGCAGGTTATGTGGGTGAGGATGTGGAAAACATCCTGTTAAAGCTGATTCAGGCGGCAGATTACGATGTAGAACGTGCCCAGTATGGAATTGTCTACATCGATGAGATCGATAAGATTACGAAGAAAAGTGAAAATGTATCCATTACCAGGGATGTTTCCGGGGAAGGAGTACAGCAGGCACTTTTGAAAATTATAGAGGGTACGGTTGCCAGCGTACCGCCGCAGGGCGGCAGAAAGCATCCACATCAGGAATTGATTCAAATCGATACTTCCAATATTCTGTTCATCTGCGGTGGTGCATTTGACGGATTGGATAAGATTGTGGAGACAAGACTGGATCGCAAATCCATTGGTTTTAATTCTCATATCGTAGGAAAATCTACCAGAGAGATTGGCGAGATTTTTGGAGAAGTGACACCGCAGGATCTTGTGAAATTTGGTCTGATTCCGGAATTTGTTGGACGAGTGCCGATTAATGTGTCCCTGCAGGGACTGGATAAGGAAGCGCTTATGCGCATCATAAAAGAGCCGAAGAATGCACTTGTGAAGCAGTATCAGAAGCTCTTTGCATACGATGATGTAAAGTTATCCTTTGAACCGGAAGCAATAGAGGCGATTGCAGATAAGGCGCTGGAGAGAAAGACCGGAGCCAGAGGACTGCGTTCTGTGATGGAGAATGCCATGATGGATGTCATGTATCGCATCCCTTCAGACGATACGATCGAGGGATGTATCATTACGAAAGAGGCAGTGGAAGGCAGCAGCGAACCTCTAATTGTATATCGTGAGAAAACAGCAGAAAAGATACCGGTGAAAAAGGCAAAATAGGCATAAGAAGGGGATGGACGCCGCAGTGATTGCGGCGTTTGTCGTATACAGGGAGAAACGTATGGAAAAAGGGAACGGTAATGAAAGAATGCCGGCAGTAGCGCTGCGTGGATTGATTGTCATGCCGGATATGATCATGCACTTTGATCTTAGCCGTAAAAAATCAATTGAATCAGTACAGCAGGCAATGATGGGGGATCAGAGACTGTTTGCGGTAGCTCAGAAAAGCTCAGATGTAGAGGAGCCGGAAAAGGACGATCTGTATGTGGTTGGAACGGTTGCGGAGGTCAAGCAGGTGACCAAGCTCCCGAATGGAATCCTGAGAGTCTTGGTGGATGGATGCTACAGGGCAAGATTGGAAAAGCTGGAGGATAAGGATGATCAGTATCTGATTGCGGAGATTACCAGGCTGGAAAGCATCAGTGAGGACCTGGACCCGGTACAGGAACAGGCTATGATGCGTCATTTGCTGGAGCTTTATGAGGAGTATCTGGACATCAGTCCCAGAGCGGGCAAGAATATTATCCGGCATTTAAAGGAGCTGGAAAATCTGGAAGTGTTGATGAACCAGATTATCGTTTCCATGCCGCTTAGCCAGTCTACGAAGCAGAAGCTGTTAGAGACTATTAAGCTGGAGGAGCGTTATACGTTTCTGGCACAGATTATCGGCAGTGAAACGGAAATCAGCCGTGCCAAGCTGGAGCTTTCCGAAAGAATCAAGACCAGGGTTGAGAAGAATCAGAGGGAATATCTGCTGCGGGAACAGATGAATTATATCCGTGAAGAGCTGGGTGATAAAGGAAAGTCAGAGGCGGATCAATTTGAAGAGGAATGTGAGAAGCTCAAGGCGTCCAGGGAGGTCAAGGAGAAAATTCAGAAGGAAATCCGGCGATTCCTTTCCATTTCTCCAAGCAGCTCGGAAAGTGCTGTAGAGCGAAGCTATATTGAGACTCTGTTAGAGATGCCGTGGGATAAGATGTCAAAGGACAGTACCGATATTGGAAAGGCAGAGGCAATACTCAATGCCGATCATTACGGTCTGGAACAGGTCAAGGAGCGTATCCTGGAATTTTTGGCAGTCCGTGCACTGACCAGACACGGAGACAGTCCGATTATCTGTCTGGTAGGCCCTCCGGGAACCGGTAAGACATCGATTGCCAGAAGTGTGGCAAGGGCATTGAATAAAAAATATGTACGAATCAGTCTGGGTGGAATACGTGATGAAAATGAGATCAGAGGGCATCGAAGAACCTATGTGGGGGCTATGCCGGGTCGAATCGCAGCCGGACTCAGACAGGCGGGCGTCAAGAATCCGCTGATGCTGTTGGATGAAATCGACAAGGTGAGCGGAGACAATACCAGGGGAGATACGGCGGCTGCGCTGTTGGAGGTACTGGATTCGGAGCAGAACAACAGATTCCGGGATCATTATATCGAGCTCCCGGTGGACCTCTCTGAGGTACTCTTTATTGCGACGGCAAATTCCGTATCCACGATTCCGAAGCCTCTGTTAGACCGTATGGAGTTAATTGAGGTAACGAGCTATACGGCAAATGAGAAGTTCCATATTGCAAAAGAACATCTGGTGAAGAAGCAGCTTGGAAAGAACGGTCTGACCAGAGAAATGCTGTCCATCAGCGATCATGCGCTGGAGGCTGTCATCACAGGCTATACAAAGGAAGCCGGTGTTCGAAATCTGGAAAGAAAGATTGGAACAATCTGCAGGAAGGCAGCAAGGGAAATCCTGCAAAAGAACAGGCAGAGTATCCATGTAATAGCTTCCAATCTGGAAAAATATCTTGGCAAGCCCCGTTATTCGCAGGAAAGAGCAAACGAGACGGATGAGGTTGGAATCGTAAGAGGACTTGCCTGGACGAGCGTAGGTGGAGACACCCTGCAAATTGAAGTCAATATGATGCCCGGAAAGGGAGAGATTGAACTGACGGGGCAGATGGGCGATGTAATGAAGGAATCTGCAAAAACTGGCTTCAGCTATATCCGTTCGGTTAGTGAACAGTATCACATTGATGCAGAGATGTTTCAGAAAAATGACTTCCATATTCATATTCCGGAGGGAGCTGTGCCGAAGGATGGACCAAGCGCAGGCATTACCATGGCAACAGCTATGCTGTCTGTGCTGACCGGTATTCCGGTGCGGGCTGATGTGGTAATGACCGGAGAGATTACCTTAAGAGGAAGGGTTTTGCCCATCGGCGGGCTGAAGGAAAAAACACTCGCTGCTAAGATGGCCGGAGTCAGAACGGTTCTGGTGCCGAAGCAGAATGAAAAGGATATTGAAGAAATAGCAAAGGAAATTAAATCAGGATTGCAGATTGTCTTTGTAGATAATATGCAGGAGGTCATAGGGTATGCCTTTGCTTCCGAAGGCTGTCAGGAAGTGGAAGCTTTCAACAGGCGTTAGCAGGCAGGCATCAGATCGAGAAAGAAGGAGCGGCAGGTCGGTATGATCATAAAAAAGGTGAGTCTGGAGACAGTATGCGGTATTACAAGCAAGCTTCCGGACAATATGCTTCCCGAAATAGCATTTGCGGGAAAAAGTAATGTGGGAAAATCCTCCCTCATCAATGCGCTTATGAATCGAAAGTCATTGGCAAGAACCAGTGCACAGCCGGGTAAGACACAGACGATTAACTTCTATAATATCAACAATGAGATGTACTTCGTGGATTTGCCCGGATATGGCTATGCAAAGGCAGCGGAAGAGGTCAAGGCAAAGTGGGGAAAGATGATTGAACGATATCTGCATCAGTCAAAGCAGCTTCGTGCCGTGTTCCTGTTGATTGATATACGCCATGAGCCGGGAGCGAATGACCGGAATATGTATGACTGGATATTGCATCAGGGCTATGAGCCTGTCATTATTGCTACAAAGCTGGACAAGATAAACAGAAGCCAGATTCAGAAGCATGTAAAAATGCTGAAGGATGGATTGAAGGTGGAAAAAGGAACGGTTGTTATTCCATTTTCTGCGCAGACAAAGCAGGGAAGAGAGGAAATTTATGACTATATTTCCAGCCTGCTGACGGAGGAAAGAAGGGAGTCCGAATGAGCCAAAGATATGCCAGAGCCCTGGTAAATCTTGCGGTAGCGATTGCCGTACTGCTGCTATTTATTTTCGTGGTGCCCAGGGTGCTTGTATTTTTCATGCCATTTGTGATTGGTTGGATCATTGCATGGATTGCAGGGCCGCTTGTCAAATTTTTTGAGGATAAGCTGAAAATCCGAAGAAAAGCAGGGAGTGCTTTTGTAATCATTGCAGTAATAGCAGGCGTTATGTTATTAGGCTATGCGGTTGCAGTCAAGCTGATACAGGAAGCGGCCGGTTTTGTACAGTCTCTTCCAGAGCTATGGCAGAGCATGGAGAATGATTTCAAGAGTATCGGACGGAATCTGGATGTCTTCTATTCCAGACTTCCGTTGGAAGTACAGGGATGGTTTACCAATGTCGGTCTGAATGCAGAGGATTATATCGGTGAACTGGTAAGCAGTATCAGTTCTCCGACCGTCAGCGCGGTAGGTAATTTTGCCAAAAATGTTCCGTCTGTTTTGATCGGCATCATCATGAGTGTGCTGGCAGCGTATTTTTTCATTGCTGAGAAGGAGAGCGTTCTGGCATTTCTCAAAAGATGTATGCCACAGGGCATTCAGAATAAGTGGACGATCATATTCGGAGCATTGCGGACAGCAGTCGGCGGTTATTTTAAGGCACAGCTCAAGATAGAAATTTGGATCTATATTCTGCTGGTCATTGGCCTGATGATTTTGCGAATCAATTATGCACTTTTAATAGCACTTGGTATTGCATTTTTGGATTTCTTTCCGTTTTTTGGAACCGGAGCAGTGATGTGGCCGTGGGCGATTGTGAAGTTTTTAAGCGGCGATTATACTATGACGATCGGACTCCTGATTATCTGGGGAGTTGGACAGCTGGTACGGCAGATTATTCAGCCAAAGATTGTGGGAGATTCCATTGGGCTTGCGGCAGTGCCCACTCTATTTTTATTGTTTATCGGCTATAAGTTCGGCGGTGTGCTGGGAATGATTATTGCCATACCGATTGGAATTATTGTCGTGAAGCTCTATGAGGCCGGAGTGTTTGATTCTACTATAGACAGCCTGCATATTCTGGCACATGGAATCAATTCCTTCCGCAGACTGACAGAGGAAGACAGAGAATTTATCGGAAAGAGGCAGAAAGCATCCAATCGGGAGAAGGACGGAAAAATTAAAGATAACAGGTGATATTTTGAAAAATTATAAAATGGTACTACAATATGAGGGAACCCGGTATCAGGGATGGCAGAAGCAGGAAAGCACGGCCAATACGATACAGGGAAAGCTGGAAGCGATTCTGACGAAAATGACAGGGGTTCCAACAGAGATACAGGGCTCTGGAAGAACGGATGCAGGAGTGCATGCGCTGGGGCAGGTTGCGAATTTCCATATAGAGGAGAGGCTGGTGGAATCCGGGCAGCTTACGGTGGATGGAATGATGAAATATATCAACTGTTATTTGCCGGAGGACATTGCGGTGATTTCTCTGGAAGAGGTGCCGGAACGTTTTCACAGCCGTCTGAATGCCAGGGAGAAGACTTACTGTTATCGTGTCTTAAACAGTGATATTCCGCATATATTTGACAGAAGATATGTATTTGAAATGCCGGAAAAGCTGGATATACCGGCTATGCGTGAGGCTGCGGCTGTACTGGTTGGCGAGCATGACTTCAAGTCATTTACCTCCAATAAGCGGGGAAAGAAGTCGACAGTCCGCTGCATACGGGAAATTCGTATTGAAAGAGTCGAAGATGAGATACGCTTTACCTATCGTGGAAATGGTTTTTTGTATCATATGGTGCGGATTCTGACGGGTACGCTTCTGGAGGTTGGGAGAGGGGAGCGCAGGCCGGAGGAAATGCAGGGTATCCTGAATGCAAAGAACAGGGAATGTGCAGGCTGTCTGGTGCCGGGAAAGGGTCTGACACTGGTAGAAGTAAAGTATTAGCAGTAAAAGCCTGTAATCCTGTATGAGTAATATATAACACATGCTATATAAATCTGGCAGGGGATAGGATTGGGAATGAGAGAGCAAGGAAATAGATGAAAAAATCAGAGTCTAAGCGGATACAGATGATTTTTGTACTGTATGTTCTGATTATCATACGGCTGATTGTCTTTAAGTATCCGTATAGTGAATTGAAGGAGATTGCAGAAAGCTGGCAGAAAAATGTTATTTTGGAAGGACTGGATACAGCAAATTTTATACCGTTTAAAACGATAAGGATGTATATTCGTTACTATGGAAGGCTCAATAGCTTTGAGAATCTGTTTGGGAATATACTGATTTTTATTCCGTTTGGCTATTTGCTTCCTACGACGTTTCAAAATCACAGGAATTTTTTTCTATTTTTTACCAGCACATTTTTGTTTGTAACCTGTATAGAGGTATTTCAGCTATTCAGCGCCTTTGGAGCATTTGATGTGGATGATTTCATATTGAATTGTTTTGGAAGCTGTATTGGATATGCGTTGTATTGGGCAACGGAAAAATGGATGTGGAAGCGGAAAAAATGATCATCCGGCAGATCAGGACAGGAGGAGAACAGAATGATACCCAAGGATCCGGTTATGTTATTAAGTTTTGTGAATTTGAAGCTCAGAGACTTTTATGGGAGTCTGGACATGCTGTGTGAGGAGCTTGACATCAGTAAGCAGGAGCTGACTGAGAAGTTAGCGGGCATTGATTACCACTATGATGCGGACAGGAATCAGTTTGTGTAAGGCAGGATAATACAGTGGATGGACATGGGACAAGCGGACAGATTCGATTGACGCTTCGACAGGGAAGTTATGACGGCAAAATATCGGAAGAAGCGGCAAAAGGTGTGCAGCTGTGTGTCAGCAGAAACAGCAGGCTGCTAGAAATTTTACAGGAATATGCCTCACAGCTTTGGAAGCAGGGAATCTGGGCGGTGCCGGACGGCCATTGCAACGGACGGGGTAGCTGCGGAAAATGCAGGGTACATTTTCTGACAGGTGCGCCACTTCCGTCACATGCGGATAGACTGCATCTTTCCGCAGACGAGCTGCGTAAGGGGATACGTCTGTCCTGTACTGCCGGTCTGGTGCAGGATTGTGAAGTCGTGCTGTGCTGGGAAAAGGCTTCCCGGATGACGGTGGTGATGGAGGCGGACGTACCATGGCAAAGTGTCGGAGCCAATCAGGCCGACTGTGTGGATGGCGTTCCGGGAACCGGAGAGCAGCATGAGGGAGCAGATGAGGAAAGTGGCTGCTTTGTAGCGGTGGATATTGGAACGACTACGGTTGCCATGCAGCTTGCAGAGGCCAGCAGCGGAAAGATTCTGGCAACGCACTGTTTTATGAATCCGGGACGAATTTACGGAGCTGACATTGTATCCAGAATACAGGCCGCATGTTCGGGCAGTCTGAAACAGATGCAGGCAGAATTGCAGAGCATGCTGACAGAGGGGATTCATATCCTTTTGGATGCTGTAGAGGGAAATGCAAAATATGTGGTTTGTGCCGGAAATACAGCTATGGAGCATATTCTGGAGGGAGACGGACTGGAGGGGATGCGGACGGCTCCCTTTGATGCCGGAAACATTTCCCTTCGGGAACTGGAAATGGACGGATATCGTGTCATTCTGATGCCGGGTGTGTCAGCCTTTGTCGGAGCGGATATTGTGGCCGGGGTCTATGCCTGCGGAATGCAGCAGGCAGAAAAGCCGTGTCTGTATCTGGATCTTGGCACCAATGGTGAAATGGTGCTTGGCTGCAGGAAAAGGATGCTTGCTACGGCCGTGGCAGCAGGGCCGGCATTTGAGGGAAATGTGACGGCAGGAGTATATGGTGCAGATATGACGGCAATGATTGCCGGGCTTCTGCAAAGAGGTATATTGGACCGGGCAGGACTTTTACAGGAGCCTTATTTTCAAACCGGCATTGAACTGGACGGTATCCGGCTGACGCAGCAGAATGTGCGGGAGTTTCAGCTGGCCAAGGCGGCAGTACGCTGCGGAATCGAAGAACTCCTGCAAGCATATGGCATTATGGCAGAAGAGGTGGACAAGGTGTATCTGGCAGGCGGTTTCGGCTATTTTCTAAAAGAAGAGGATGCGCTTTGCACCGGAATCCTTCCGGAGGAATTTGCCGGAAGGGTCATCTCTGTAGGGAATGCGGCGCTTGCGGGGGCGGTACGGTTCGGGAGACTGCAGGATGAGGAGCTTTCCAGACTTGCGGAGTGTATCGCAGTCATCAATCTGGCAGAGCAGGAGCAGTTTGGGGAGCATTATCTGAGCCTGCTTGATTTGCATATGAATTCGCTTCACAAAGCAGAAAATAAAAGAATGTAAAGCTTTCAAATCCCATATGCTGTATAAAGGAATGGGCAGAGGATGAATGATTTGCAGAAATTCAGTGACCGTCTGGGAAGTGCAGTATGTGTTTTGGGAGCGTTGGTGCTGTGCAGTATGGCAGCATGTTTTCATAGCGGAGCGGCAGGGCAGGCAGCCGTGGAATCTGTTTCAGCCGAAGGCAGGGTGGAGCGAGGAGATATCAAAAAGATTGCCATTACCTTTGATGATGGCCCGACCAGATTCTGTACCGATCAGCTTCTGGATGGTCTGAAGGAACGAGGTGTACATGCCACCTTTTTTGTGACAGGGAAGAATGCGGAGATTTACCCGGATTTGATCAAACGAATGAGTGAGGAAGGGCATCTGATTGGAAATCATACCTACAGCCATATACAACTAAAGAAAAGTAATCGTGAGAAATTTAAGCAGGAGCTTATTAAGACCAACGAAATCATAAGCAGCATCACCGGACAGGAGGTGCTGTTTGTGCGTCCGCCCTATGGTACGTGGGATAAAGCCTTTGAGGGTGAACTGAATATGTTTCCGGTGCTCTGGAATATTGATCCGCTGGACTGGTGCACAGACAATGCGGATTGTATTACAAGAAAGGTCGTATCCAGGGCACAGGACAATGCTATTATCCTCATGCACGATAATTATGATTCTACGGTCACTGCTGCTTTCCGAATTATCGATGAGCTGGAAAAACAGGGGTATGAGTTTGTGACGGTGGAGGAGATATTGTTTGATTGAAATGGTTTTAGGTGGTATGATGGCTATAGTGAGGAGTGGCAGGATGTCTCACAGAAATCAAAAGGATATTTCTGCATGACGAACATAAAATGATGAGAAAACGAGGTGCACGGATATGAAAATAGAGGAAATATTACAGAAGCTGGATGAGATTCATCAGATCGAAGAGGTGGAACCGTTTTTGCTGGAGCAGATGGAAGAGGCAAAAAGGCAGGGAGATGTCCACACCCTGATTTCCCTGGAAAATGAAATGATTGGACATTGCAGGGAGACGAGCCAGTTTGAAAAATCGAAGGAATACTGTAAAAAGGTGCTGGCGCTTTTGCAGGAGAGTCATCTGAACGGATCCATAGCTCATGCTACTACCCTGATTAACGTTGCAAATGCCTATAGAGCGGCGGGAGATCTGCAGGAATCCCTGCAGTGCTTTCAGGCTGTTTTTCCGTTGTATGAAGGCAGACTGGAAAAGACGGACTTTAACTATGCGAGTCTTTATAACAATCTAAGCCTTTTATATCAGGAAATGGGCGATTTTACGAAGTCCTGTGAAGCATTGAACCATGCACTTGAAATTGTAAGCTTATATCCTCAGGCCAGAATCGAACTGGCGGCTACACATACCAATCTTGCGACTTCCCTTCTGGCGCTGGGACGGCTGGATGATGCGCAGGAGCATCTGAATACGGCGATTGCACTTTTTAGAGAGGATGAAGAGAAGGATTATCATTATAGTGCGGCGCTCGGAACCCTGGGACAGATTCAGTATAAAAAAGGGGAATATGAGTCGGCAGCAGACTGTTTTGAAAAGGCAATGGAAGAAGTGGAAAAGCATATGGGGCGCACGAAGGCCTATGAGATTTTGCAGGAAAACCGCAGACAGGCGCTTGCCATGCTGGAACAAAAGGACGGGACACAAGCACAGGAAAAGGACAACAGTTCCGTGGAGAGCATGACCGGACTGGCACTCTGCGAGGCATATTATGAGACGTACGGCAGGAAAATGATTCATACCAGGTTCCCGGAGTATGAAGAACAGATAGCGGTGGGACTGGTTGGAGAAGGATCGGACTGCTTCGGATTTGATGATGAGATATCAAGAGACCATGATTTCGGGCCGAGGTTCTGTATGTGGCTGCCGGACTCTGTATATGAACAAATCGGAGAGGCGCTGCAAAGCGAATATGAGAAGCTTCCGAAGGAATTTATGGGCTTTGAAAAGAATCCGACCATACAGGGAAAGGATCGCTGTCGTGTTTACCGGATTGGTGAGTTTTATGAACAGTTTCTCGGAATGGCGCGTGCACCGCAGACGATAGCAGAATGGCGTGTCATACCGGAGGAGAATCTGGCAGCAGCCGTAAACGGAAAAGTCTTTCGGGATGACCTCGGTGAATTTACCAAAATTCGTACGCAGCTGCTTGCGTATTATCCGGACACGCTCTGGAGGGCGAAGCTGGCGGAGCATGTGGTAAAAATGGGACAGCTTGGACAGTGTAACTATGAACGGATGTGCAGACGGCAGGAATGGGTAACTGCGGAAGTTATATTAGGGGAATACATGACAATTGCGATGCAGACAGTATACCTGTTGAATCGTACCTATGCACCGTATTACAAATGGCTTCATAAGGGCATGAACCACCTTGCGGTTTTGCCGGAGATTATGGATATTTTAAATGCTGTTGTCGATATGCCGCGCAGGGATGAGAGGATTCCGATGACGATCGAAATTGTGGCATCCCTGATTCTGGCACAGCTAAAAGAGCAGAAGCTGATTCCCGAAGAACCGATGGTAGAAGCGGATGCAAATTATCTGGAAAAATACGGAGTGATTATTATGGGCAATGTAAAACGAAAGGAAGATCTGATTGATGCACTGGTAAAGGAGGAATGGGAGGCCTTTGACAAGGTAGAGAACGAAGGCGGAAGAGCCTCCTGTCAGGATGATTGGGAGACCTTTTCTATCATGCGTAGAAGCCAGTACATGGAATGGGATGAAGAGATGCTGCAAAGCTATCTGAATGATTTTGCGGCTGCAAAACAGAAGGGCTGGAATCTGATTACCGAAAAGTACGGACGGATGATGGAGAGCACGACACCGGATGAATATGAGAAAATCAAGGAAAAGCTGCCGTATCTTTCACCGGAAAAAAAGCAGATTATAGAAGAAATCGTAAAAATACAGGTGGGCTTTATGGAGGAGCTTGCAGCCAGATATCCGAAGGTGGCAGGCACTGCCAGAAGCATCCATACCTATGAGGATAATCCTTTTAATACCTCTTATGAAACATATCTGCGGGGAGAACTTTCTACCTATTCGGATGAAACACTAAAGCGGTACGGAAGATTCATCGTTTCCCTCGCATCAAAGGGAGACAACCTTGCCATGCGGATTATGGGCAATACCGCTAAGCTGTACGGATATGCGTCCCTTGACGAGCTGGAAGAGAGGCTCTGAGACTTGGACGGTATTCACCATTCCCTTTTATTCTGCGTATACTAAAAAAACGACAAAATAAAAGGGTATGAGAATACATGGAAAATTATGCAACATTATCGCTGGAAACACACCTGTTCTTTTCAAGGATTATGAAGGAGCACGGACTTTTTCTGGAAGCAGGCTTTATGTGCGTGGATACGGCATGGATGGAAAGAGCGGACTGGTTTCGGAAGCAGTTTGAGGATCTGCTTCGGGATGCCGTGCAGTTAGGAGACGAAAGGGTAAACCGGCAAATTCTGCAATCCGGAGAGCTGGTGACGGAGTTTACCATTCCTGCGGAAAGACGTACGGAGCAGCTTGGCGGAGTGTCGATTGACAGCCGGATTTCCAGACAGGAACAAAACCTTCGTGCCGGACAGGAGTGCGAACCGGACAGGGAGCTTCATAGAGCAGTACATGAACTCAACCGAAGGGCAATGCCACTTTTGGATGAGTTCATTATTTTTAAGGAAAGCATTCTGCGGGCCGTACGGGAAGGAAAGCTGTTTCATGCCAATTATCCGCTGTTAATTGAGCATATTCTTCGGGAAGCAAGGCTGTATCGCGCTACGATTGAGGAACTTCTGGAGGAGAAGGAGCCTTCCTGTCAAAATCTGCAAAGGACAGAGGAATTCTGGAACCGGATCATGATGGAGCACGCTTTGTTTATTCGGGGGTTGTTAGACCCGTCGGAGGAAGCGCTGATTCATACGGCGGATCAGTTTGCGGAAGAATATAAGGAGCTTCTGGAGAGAGCAAAGAGACAGGACTGCCGGGCGCTTGGCATGACAGAAGAAGCGTTGAGGGAAACCATGCAGTTTTCTCAATTTAAGGCAGCTGGAACAGAAGGCATTTTAAATCGTAAGATTGCTTCGATTATTTTGCCACTGCTTGCAGATCATGTCCTGAGGGAAGCCAATCATTATATCCGTCTTCTGAAAATGAGCGGCAGGAATCGGGAGGGATAGAGGTGGAAATAATTAAAGTCGTTTTGGATTGAAGGAATACCATGTTTTATTGTATAATGTGTACAAAATACTTCAAAAATTGAGGTAAAATTTGTTCAAGGAGTGGGAATGGAGATGGGTAAACAAAAGAAAAAGGGAATCGTTTCCATCAAGGTAAAGCTGCTTGGGATCATCCTTCCGGTAGTGATTATCATGATGGTTCTGCTGGTAGGAATATCCTATTTGATTTCCAAAAGCATCATTACGGAAAATTCGGAGGATCTATTAAGCTCTTCCATTGAGAATCAGGCGAATGAGATTGAAGCCTGGTTAAACGAAAACCTTTCTGCTTTTCAGACTGCAAAACGGACGATTGAACAGACGAAGCCGGATGCACAGCAGCTGCAGCAGATTCTGGATGGTTATGCGGGCTTTAATGATAATTATCCGGAAGGGCTTTATATTGCAGATGCAAACGGTAATCTGATGACTGCAGACGGTTCAGGGAAAACAGAGAGTAATCCGACCCAGTCGGTTTGGTATCAGGAAGGTCTGACCAGATGGAACATGGGTTTTACAAAGGCATATACCAATGATAAGGGAGAAGCGGTTGTCAGCGCAGCCGGTATACTCAAGGATGGCAGCGGTGTGATGAAGGTGATTTCAGCAGACCTTTCGCTGGAAAGAATCAGCATTATTGTAAACAGCTTTATTGAGATGGATCAGGCGCAGGCCTTTTTGGTCAGCGCAGACGATGGGACGATTCTGGCACATCGTGATATGTCATTGATTTCCACCAGGCTGAGCGATGCTGACAGCAGCTTTATGCAGGATGTGGCACAGCGTCTGTCAGAGCATAATTATGCTATTACGAAGCTGGATCAGAATATAGTGGATTTTGCAGAGATTTCAGGAACCGACTGGATTCTGGTATCGTATATTCCCACAGATGTCATTTATGCGGATATTGAAGGGCTGCGGACGCTGATGATTATCATCGGTCTGGTATCTGTTATACTGCTTGCCGTATTAATTGAGAGAGTGGTACATCTGGTCATCCGTCCGGTAAAAGAATTGACCAAAGCGATTGTGGCAATGACAAACGGAGATTTTACTATTCGTGTGAAGGTACAAAGCAAGGATGAGATCGGTGTCATGAGCAGGCAGGTAGAGAAGTTTATCGTATCGATGAAGGGTATGATTGCTTCCATCCATTCGGTATCCGGTAAACTGAATGCACAGGCGAGCAGCAGCGATGAAGTGTCCGGACAGATGTATGATGCCTCCAGACTGCAGAGCCAGTCTATGAAGGAGCTGAATAATACAGTAGAACAGCTTTCCCTCTCGGTCAACGAGATTGCCAACAATGCTACTACGTTGGCCATGGTGGTGGCAGATACCAGAGAGGATGGAGAGCAGGTCGATGAAAAGATGCGTGCTACCGTGGAGATTTCCAGGCAGGGTAAGGCAGATATGCAGCATGTCAGTGACGCAATGACGCAGATCAATGAGTCGGTACACAGACTGCAGCAGGCCATTGACAAGGTAGGAAAGGCTTCGGAGGAGATTACGAATATCACAGGCGTAATTGGCGGCATAGCAGATCAGACGAATTTATTATCTTTGAACGCTTCCATTGAAGCAGCCAGAGCCGGAGAGGCAGGAAGAGGATTTGCTGTCGTGGCTACGGAAATCGGACAGCTGGCTAAGACCAGCGCTGATTCCGTCCATGATATCGAAGGTCTGATCAATGAGATCAACAGTCTGGTGAGGGATGCCGTAAGACAGACAGATGAAAGCGTGGAAAGTATTACGAACAGCAGTAGTCTGGTTGGAAATGCGCTGGAAACCTTTGATATGATATTTAACAACATAGATCAGGTGAATGGTCTGGTACGTCAGATGATTGAAAAGGTAGAGAAGGTAGATGAAGTGGCAGGCAATGTAGCTGCCATATCAGAGGAACAGGCAGCAAGCTCCGAGGAAATATTGGCTACATCAGAGACTATGGTGGAGCAGGCAGAAAATATTACGGGCAACAGCGAGAGCGTATCGGATGGTGCGAAGGAACTGGCAGTTTCGGCAGAGGAGCTGACCGGTCAGGTTGCCAAATTCAAAATTGAGGAGGCTTGACTGGAATGAAGAAGATCATGTTATTGCTTGGAACACTGGGATTACTTGCCTGTATTCTGGCTGGCTGTGGCAGTCAGAGTACGGCGTCGGGTAAGAATGTAAAAATATTTCTTACCCTGAATGCAATGGATACCTTCCGTCAGACTCTTGTGGATGCAGCGTCGGAGAGAGCGTCACAGGAAGGTGTGCAGCTGGATATCGCGGATGCGGAGGATGTAATTGAAAATCAAGTGGCACAGATTAAATCTGCGGCAGAGCAGGGATACGATGTGATTTTGTGTGGAGCGGTATCCACGGATACGACAGTAGAATTGAAAGCTACGGCAGGAGAAATACCGATTATCTTTTTTAACAGTTGTCCGAATGAGAAGCATTTGTCCGAAGGTCAGTATGTCTATGTCGGTTCCGATGAAAAGGTGGCGGGGCAGTTACAGGCAGAGTATGTATTGAAACAGTTTGCAGATAAAGATGAGATTAATGTAGTGCTGTTAAAAGGGCCAAATAGTCATTCTGCAACAATAGGAAGAACCAGTGGTGTGAAGCAGGCGTTAAAGGCCAGCGGTAAGAAAATAAATTACGTATTTGAGGACAGTGCAAATTGGGATACAGAACAGGCAAAAACACTGTTTGAACTGTTTTTGCAGACAGGCTCTCCGGTGGACTGTGTCATCTGCAACAACGATTCTATGGCACTTGGTGTTGTAGAAGCCTGCAAAGACAATGGCATAGATCCAGGCAGTCTTCCGATTCTGGGTGTAGATGCCACTGCAGACGGCTGTGCAGCAATCCAGAGCGGCGAGATGGCATTTACCGTATATCAATCGGGTGTCGGTCAGGGACAGGCAGCCATTGATATGGCAATTCGTATGGCCAGACAGTCAGGTACTGAGGACATGGAAGGCATTACAGAGGATGGCATGTATGTCTGGGTGCCCTTTGAAGCGGTAGACAGCAGTAATGTGGCGCAGTATCAGTAATATTTCACCGGATTTTCACAATTTTTCCATATTCCTTTCACGAATTGATTTTATACTGCCAGTATCGTAGAAAAAGAAACATGGCCGTATAAACGGAGGAAAGGAGATTATTGATGAAGTGGAGGAAAGCAGTAGTCATATGCGGACTTACAATCATGATGACTGTTTCGACAGTGGGATGCGGTGCAGATAATTCTGCAAAGGCAGCAGACAGTATGGAAAATTTGCAGACCAGTGAGGGTGTGAAAGACAGTGAAGGAACACAACCAAACGGAGATGCACAAGAGAGTGAAGGTACAACAGAAGCTGAGGATGCTTCCGAACAGGAGAAAGGCAGGAACGATGAGCATGCGGTCATGCTTGTGAAGGTGACTACTGTAGAGGGAAATACGATTACGGCGGATATGGGTGAACGGCCGGCTGCACCGGAGCCTGACGGTGAGACTCCGCCGGAAAAGCCGGAAGGTGAAGCACATGACAGGAGGGGAAAGGATCCATCAGAGCGGCCGAATGGCATACCGGGAGAAGGTGGTTTTACCGCTTCCGGGGAAAGCCTGACCTTTACACTGACCAATGATACGGTCATTATGGTGGAAAGTAAAGGGAACAGTGAGACGGGAACAGCCGAGGATATTGTCATTGGCAGTATCGCGATGGTCGTACTGGATGAAGAGAATAATGCGTTGGAAGTCAGGATAAATTTGTAATTTGACCGAAAATCCGCTATACTGGGGAAAGAACCTTAGATAGCGGTTTTTCTATTTGGAAGATTATGAGGGCAGAGAAAGGCGTGATCACTAAAATGGATTTGTTTGAATATATGAGAAGCACCAACAAGGAAAAGGAATCTCCGCTTGCGGCGAGGCTCAGGCCGACCACCTTGGATGAGGTAGTCGGTCAGCAGCATATTATCGGAAAGGATAAGCTGCTTTACCGGGCCATTCAGGCGGACAAGATCAGCTCCATCATTTTCTACGGGCCACCGGGAACCGGAAAGACCACACTGGCCAAAGTCATTGCCAATACGACCAGTGCGGAATTTACTCAGATTAACGCCACGGTAGCAGGCAAAAAGGACATGGAAGAGGTCGTTGCAAAGGCGAAGGACATGCAGGGCATGTATGGGAAAAAGACGATTCTTTTCATCGATGAGATACATCGTTTCAATAAGGGGCAGCAGGACTATCTGCTTCCGTTTGTGGAGGATGGAACCATCGTACTGATTGGTGCGACAACGGAAAATCCGTATTTTGAGGTAAACGGTGCGCTGATTTCCCGTTCGATTATTTTTGAGCTGAAGCCGATTGAAAAGGAAGATATTAAGAAGCTGATCGAACGGGCAGTCTATGATAAGGAAAAGGGCATGGGAGCTTATGATGCGGTCATTGAGGAGGATGCCGCGGAGTTTTTGGCAGAGCTTTCCGGAGGAGATGCACGACATGCACTCAATGCGGTGGAGCTTGGTATCATGACGACGGAGAGAAGCAGTGACGGAAAGATTCATTTGACTCTGGAGGTAGCACAGGAGTGTATTCAGAAGCGGGTCATAAAATATGACAAGAACGGTGATAATCACTATGATACGATTTCAGCCTTTATCAAAAGCATGCGCGGCTCAGACCCGGATGCGGCGGTTTATTATCTGGCTAAGATGCTCTATGCCGGAGAAGATGTTACCTTGATTGCAAGGCGAATGATGATCTGTGCTTCGGAGGATGTAGGAAATGCAGATCCCCAGGCTTTGCAGGTAGCGGTCAGTGCCGCCCTCGCGGCAGAGAGAGTCGGTTTGCCGGAGGCACAGATCATATTGGCACAGGCCGCAAGCTATATTGCCTGTGCACCAAAGAGCAATTCGGCCTGCAATGCCATTTTTGATGCCATGCAGATCGTGAGGGAGACCGGAAATCTGCCTGTACCGACACATTTACAGGATGCACATTACAAAGGAGCGGCCAAATTGGGACACGGAACCGGATATAAATATGCACACGATTATCCGAATCATTATGTGGAGCAGCAGTATCTGCCCTATGAGCTGAACGGAAAGGAATTTTATAAGCCATCCGGGAATGGATATGAAGTGAAGATTAAAGAACATATGAAGCGAATCAAGGAAGAAGCAAAGCAGGACAGAGAGTAATTTCTGTCCTGCTTTTAAAATACGCAGTTTACGGAGAGGTATATTCTTGCAAACGAGAGCATGTTCTGACTATGGATTGTCAGAACGCAGCAGCTCCAGAATGGGCTGGGAGGCCTGATTGGACTGAGCCAGCATCGCTTCTCCGGCCTGCAGCAATATCTGGTTCAGGGAGTGAGCCACCATGCCGTCTGCCATATCCAGGTCACGAATCTGACTTTCTGCGGCCTGTAAGTTTTCTGCCGTATTGTCATTGACCTGTACAGCATGCTCGAAACGGTTCTGGTACGCGCCGAAAAGGCTTCGCTGGTCGGAAACGATCGCAAGGGCATTCTGAATCTGCTCCAGCATGGCCGCAGCATGAGCTTCGGTTTTGACATCCAGATCCCGGATGCCCAGTACCTGCGTATTCAGGCCATCGTAAATAATGGGAATGATCTCACCGCTTTCGGCTCCGGCCTGTATGTCCAGACGGTAGGAATATTTATATTCCGGCACGTCCACCTGTACAGAGCCGTTGTGGCCGGAGCGGTATGCTTCTGTGGTGGAGGGAGAAGCATCGTCATAGATATCAATTCCGGTCAGCTTTTGTAAGTCTGCAGTGATGGAGGCCGGATCGTCATTGGAACCGACGTTTATAGTCATCGTAATGGAGCCTATGCTGGAGGTGGTCGTTCCATCCGGGCAGGTGAAGGGTGTCTCTGCCTTTAATGACAGGTTAACGCGAACCGTGCCGCCGTAGAGTGCGTCGTTTTGCAGCGAATAGCCGTTGGTAGTGGACAGTGCATTGGTAATGGAATCCAGACTGCCGTTGCTGGGTGAGGGGGAATGCATAATAGTAGATTTATAGCGTCCGCCCTGATAGGAAATCCAGCGCCACCATTTTCCGTTTTCCGGCTCTGCGGTAGAACCGTAATAGGTCGTACTGTAGGCGGTTGCCGTGACCTTTCCGATGTTGTCCATATTAAAGGTAAATTCCCAGGGCTTTGCACTGTTTCCGGCATCGGTCGGGTTTACTGTAATATTGGCATTGCTGTTGATGCCTTCGATAAAAGCATCGTCTGCCGTATCAAAGTCCTTGTCAGAAACCAGCAGGGAGGGATAGGAGAAGCTTGTACTGAAGGAAACCCTGGAGCTGTTTCCCAATTTCTGTACATACTCACTTGTATAGATGCTGGAGCTTACGGTCTGCCCGTTAATGGAATTTACCATATCGTCAAAGGTGGCAAGGTCATGTACATTATAGGTATACTTTAAATCCAGACCCGTTAATTCCGGATAAGCGGTCAAATCCAGATGATCTTTCAGGGAAAAGCTGTGAGAACCGGCCAGATAGCTGTCCCAGGGAATCGTATTGCTTGCATATGGTACACCATTATAGCCGGTCCAGGACACGACGATGCCGTTTGCATCGGCAGCGAAGGAATAGCTGGTCCTGGGAACCGCCATGCGGTTTACATTGGTAATCTGGCTTCTGGTAGAAACAGAAGGGAAGGTTACGGCAGCCTCCTTGGTGCTGCCAATCTGAATCGGATTATTTCCGGGAGCCGACCAGATTTTGCGTTCATTAAAGGAGGTTTCGCGGAAGATACGGTCCACTTCATTTTTTAGCTGTTGAATTTCCAAATCGATAGCAGCACGGTCTCCGGCCGTATTTGTCCCGTTTAGAGCCTGTACGGACAGCTCATTGATACGCTGTAGCATATCCTGTACTTCATGAAGGGCGCCATCGGCTGTCTGGACATAGCCGATGCCGTCCTTAATGTTGTCGGAGGCCTGTGTAAGACCGCGGATTTTACGCCGCATTTTTTCAGAAATGGCAAGCCCGGCTGCGTCGTCGGAGGCACGGTTGATCCGATAGCCGGAGCTTAACTGCTCCGATAGGGTCATGCCCTTCCTGTGATTGATGCCAAGCTGTCTGTTGGTGTTCATTGCGGACAGATTATGCTGTATTGAGAGCATCCCTGCACCTCCTTTAGCATACAACTAAAATAACTTTTGAGTTAGATACTGATAAATTTCCTGATTGTTCTTCTGCCAGTTGTCACATACGGCAGATGCCATTTCCTCGGTCGGCACGGCAAGCCGTATGGAAACAAGCTCCACTCCCTTGTCCTTGGCCAGCAGTTCAGCCTCAAATTCGCCGTTTGTAGATTTGTAATAGTCAGAAAGAATCGAGACTTCATTGCGGAGCTCCAGTTCATTTTCCTGAAAAAAAGCATTGATTTCTTCCTTGATGGCATCACTGATTCGATTTTCAAAAAAGCGGAGTGTTTCCTGTCCCTCCGGTGTGATGACCAGATGGGTGCGGTTGCGGATTGAACGGGCATCTACCAGTCCGGTATCGATCAAATCTGCAATGGCCTGCTGCAGGGTCAGAAAATTGGTATATTCCTTTTCCAGAATAAAATCTCCAACCTGAGCCTTGGTCAGCGGAAAAGCGACCCGGTCAAGCATATAAAGTACAATCAGCTTATATAAAGTCAATGGTTCCTGTGTCATGTAAAAATTTCCCCTGCCAGATAGATTTTTGTCGGCATTCCTGATGGAATGTATTGAGTACATCTCGTTTGTTCAGACTAAAGAGCGGTGCAATCACCTGCTCCTTCGGGCCGTCGCCGGTCAGTCGGTGAATGACGATGTCGGGAGAAAGGCAGCCTATGGAGGAGAGCAGCAGTCTGATATAGTGCTCCTTTGTCAGTGCTTCAAATTTTCCCTGGGCATAGTATTCTGCAAGATCTGTGTTTTTTAATACATGCAAAAGCTGCAGCTTTACGCCGAAAACCGGACGGTCATTCAAATAGGAGACGCTTTGCAGTATCTGTTGATCCGTTTCTCCGGGAAGTCCGAGAATGAGATGGACAACGACCGGAATGCCGATGGCATTCAGCTTGGAGAGAGCAGCATCAAATACGGACAGTGGATAACCGCGCCGGATAAAGGCAGCAGTCTCTTCATGGATGGTCTGCAGGCCCAGTTCAACCCAGATAAACTTGTCCGGGTATTGATGCCGCAGACGGGCGAGAAGAGAGAGAACTCCTTCGGTGATGCAGTCTGGCCGTGTTGCGATGGAGATACCCGCAATACACGGTTCTTCCAGCGCTTCCGTATAGATGGCGCGCAGATAGGAGAGGGGTGCATAGGTATTGGTATATGCCTGAAAATAAGCAATGAACCGGCTACCTGTTTTCTTCTCCCGAAAGAGGGAGAGTCCCTCTGCAATCTGATCCTTCATGGGACGTACCGGATGGCTGCGCACGGCGAAGTCTCCGCTTCCTCCTTCACTGCAGAAAATGCAGCCTCTGGTATCCAACGTGCCGTCCCGGTTAGGGCAGGTCATGCCGGCATCCAGAGCGATTTTGTACAGCTTTTCATGGTATGTATTTTTACAGTAAGCATCCAAAGAATAGTATGGCTTCCCATGCCATAATGTTTCATTTGTCAACATTTTATCAATCCCTTATATTTGATAGCATCCCGTTCATCTTTCTCTTGTGTCCTTTCTGTACGGAGAAGCTTAATGGATATGGCTTTTGACTGCTTCGGCCACGACCTCGGCAACCTTCGGGTCAAAGGCTTCCGGCATGATATTGTCCTCGTTCAATTCCTCCTCGGGAACAAGTCCTGCGATGGCATGAGCAGCAGCTAACTTCATCTCTTCGGTAATCTGCTGGGCACGTCCCTCCAAAGCGCCCTTAAAGATACCGGGGAAAGCAACGACGTTGTTGACCTGATTCGGGAAATCAGAACGTCCGGTGCCGACTACCTTCGCTCCGGCAGCCTTTGCGACATCCGGCATGATTTCCGGTACCGGGTTTGCCATGGCAAACAGGATAGCGTCCTGATTCATGGAAGATACCATCTCTGCAGTGACGATATTCGGTGCGGATACACCCACAAAAATATCTGCGCCCTTTAAGGCATCGGCAAGAGTACCCTGCTCATTGTCTGGGTTGGTCACTTCGGTCATTTTCTGCTGCATCCAGTTCAGCCCTTCGGTGGATTTGGAAACAATTCCCACCTTATCGCACATGATGATTTTCGGGAAACCATAGGTCAAAAGAAGCTTGGTGATTGCAACTCCGGCGCTTCCGGCACCGTTTACTACGACCTTGCAATCCTCCTTCTTTTTACCGACCACCTTTAAGGCATTGATAATACCTGCAAGTACTACGATGGCCGTACCGTGCTGGTCATCGTGAAAAACAGGGATGTCCAGAATCTCTTTTAAACGCTCCTCAATTTCAAAACAGCGGGGAGCGCTGATGTCCTCTAAGTTGATGCCACCGAAGCCGGGAGCCAGATAAGTCACTGCTTTGATGATTTCCTCGGTATCCTGCGTATCCAGACAGATCGGTACTGCATTGACTCCTCCAAATTCCTTGAATAGGACAGCTTTTCCTTCCATAACCGGCATAGCTGCATACGGTCCGATGTTTCCAAGACCCAGTACGGCACTTCCATCGGAAACGACCGCCACGGTATTGGCCTTCCAGGTATAGGTATATGCAGCTTCTTTATCGTCTGCAATCACCTTACAGGGTTCTGCCACGCCCGGAGTATAGGCTAAGGACAGATCCTCGCGGGATTTGACAGGGGTTTTGGAAACGGTCTCCAGCTTACCGTTCCACTGTTTATGAAGTTCTAATGCTTTTTCGTTCGTAGTCATGTTTTTCCCTCACTTTTCTATAGAATAAGCGGCTTTCCGATCCGCCCAAAATATCTCAATATTATAATATATGATTCCACGGAGGTTTACAAGGGAAGAATCTGACGGAAAGTTGTTGTTGCGAGAAACGCAGGTTTTGTGCACAATATACATATACGTGGTGTAAAAAATTTAGAATCTAAAAATATTGCACCATTTTGAAAAAATGAAAGTTAAAAAGATACCGTCAAATTGCTATACTCATCTTACAAGAAGCGGTAAGCACTTGAAGAAAAGGAGAAGAAGGTATGAAAATGAAAAAAGCTATTGCAGCATTACTCACAGCAACCATGATATTCGGCATGACCGGATGCGGCAACAAGACAGAAGCACCTGCGGCTAAAGATGCCGGAACAGAGGTAACATCTGATGCAGCAGAGGAAGCAGCGGCTGATACAGCAAATGATACAGCGAGCGGGGAAGCCGTTACGATCAAAGTATTTTCCAACCTTCCGGACAGAACTTCCGGTCAGGGACTTGTAGAGCAGACATTGTTCAATATGTACATGGAAGAGAATCCAAATGTAACCATTGAAGTGGAAGCTCTGGATGATGAAGCATACAAGACAAAATTCAAAGCATATGCAGCAGGAAGCTCGATGCCGGACCTGGTAAGCGTATGGGGACAGCCGGGATTCATCGATGAAGTCATTGATGCAGGCGTGCTGGCAGAGTTAAATGAGGCTGATTATGCAGATTACGGATTTATCAATGGTTCTCTGGATGGCTTCAGCAAGGACGGAAAGTTATACGGACTTCCGAGAAACACAGACGTTATGTGCTTCTTCTACAATCAGAAGATGTTTGATGACAATGGATGGAGCGTACCGCAGACCTATGATGAGCTGTTAGCTCTCGGAGAGCAGATCAATGCAGCTGGCATCATCCCGGTAGCAATGGACGGTGCAGACAAATGGCCGCTTGCCATCTACATAACCGATGCAATGGAAAAAATAGACGGAAGCGGTGTAATGGCTAAGACACACGATGCCATCGCAAATGCAGATTTCTCTGATCCGACCTTTAAGCAGGCAGCAGAAATGTTAAAGGGCTCCGCAGATGCCAGGTTATTCCAGAACGGATTTGAGGTAACAGACTACGGTACTGCACAAAACCTTTTCACAAACGGACAGGCAGCTATGTTTTATATGGGAAGCTGGGAAATGAGCATGGCAAACAATCAGGATATTCCGGCAGAAATCCGTGACAACATCAGAGTATTTTTGATGCCGACCGTAGAAGGCGGAAAAGGAAAGGCAACTGATATTTCCGCATGGAACGGTGGTGGACATTCTGTAACAGCTAATGCAGCCAATAAGGAAGAAGCAATCAAACTTTTGAACTATATGTACAGACCGGATGGCTGGACAAAAATTGCATGGGAAAATGGCATATGTATGTCTGCTCAGGATTTCTCCGCATATGCAACAGGAAATGAGACAGAAGTTCAGAAGCAGTTTATGGATGTGATTGCAGGTGCAACCAATATGTCCGGTACACCGATCAACGATATGGGCACCTCTGATTTCAAGACACAGTGTGAAGATTTGACACAGGAGCTTTCCATCGGGTCAGTTACCGCAGAGGAATACCTCGAGGGTCTTGCAGGGGCATGCGCTCAGTAAAGAGATAAGAGGATTTTACCAAAGCAGTCAGAGAGGACAACACTCCGGGCCTCCCAAAGGGGTGCCCGGAGTTTTTGTACCTGAAAAGTGAAAAAAGCAGGTTTGAAGAAACTGAAAAGGAGGACGTATGCAGAAGGCATATAGTAATAAAGCGGTAATCCTGTCGTTAGTTCTGCCCGGACTTATTACGTTTGTGTTTGCGATACTTGCACCAATCTGTCTGAGCGTATACTACGGCTTTACGGATTTCAGCGGTATGGGAGAAGCAACATTCATTGGATTTGCAAATTATAAGGAACTGTTTCACGATAAGGCATTTGGAAGATCGATTTTAAATTCCCTGTTTCTGGCGATTGGATTTGTCTTTGTACAGCATCCGCTTGCCATTATCACAGCAGCGCTGTTGGAGCGTATGGGAAGAAAAGCAGAGGGCTTTTTTCGTTGCGTATATTTTCTGCCGAACGTTATCTCCGTAGCAGTCATTGCATATTTATGGAAATTCATCTATGATCCGAATTTCGGTCTTCTGAATAATATTGTGAAGCTGTTTGGAGGAAAGGGTGACATCAACTGGCTCGGTTCAGGTAACGCAATTTGGTCTGTTTTGATCGTATTGATATGGCATGGTTTTGGATGGGGCATGCTCATCTATTATACCGGAATTAAGAATATCGATCCGACGTTATATGAAGCGGCAGCCATTGACGGCGCAGATAATAAGATTACCTTTTTAAAGATTACCCTGCCGCTTATGAAACCGGTCATTGAGGTGAATGTGACTTTGGCAGTCATTTCTGCCTTAAAGCAGATGGAGACGGTATATCTGCTGACGAACGGAGGCCCGGGCAATGAGACGCAGTTTATGGCCAACTACCTGTACAAACAGGCATTCAGCTCCTTCCGTTACGGTTACGGAAACTCCATCAGCGTGGTATTTGTTATCATCTGTGTATTTGCAACAGCAGTACTGAACCGAATCTTTAAAGAAAGGGAGGCATAGAGAATGGAAAAGATAGCAAAGAAATTCACCATTGGAAAAGTCGTTCTGTGGACTATACTGATTATAGTGGCAGTCATCCAGCTGTTTCCGCTCATATGGCTTCTGGATTTCTCGGTGGCGAGCAGCAACGATATGTTTACGAGCGGACTGCTGATCTGGCCGGAACCGTTTCATTTCGACAATTATGTAAAAGCATTTGTAGACGGACATTTTCTGCTATATTTTAAGAACAGTATGTTGATTAACACGCTGGCAGTACTTTTGGTTATTACGATTTCCATCGGCATGGCATTTGCCTGCACGAGAATGCACTGGAAGCTTTCCGGACTGGTAAAGGGCCTGATTCTTCTGGGCATGATGATTCCGATTCATGCGACATTACTTCCAAATTATGTGATTTATGATAAAATAGGATTAACAGATACGATCTGGGCGCTGCTCATTCCCTATGTGGCATTTTCTCTGCCTCAGGGATTGTTCCTAACCTGTGGATTCATGGAAAGCGTTCCTAAGGAAATAGAAGAAGCGGCTATGATAGACGGCTGCGGCATCTATAGAATCATCATTGTGGTCGTTGCACCGATGTTAAAATCCTCTGTTGTGACGGTGGCCATTATGACATTCTTAAACAACTGGAACGAATTTATGATGGCAAGTACCTATTTAAGTAGTCCGACATGGAAAACTCTCCCATTTTCGGTTCTGGAATTTACAGGACTCTATTCCTCGAACTATGCGGTACAGTTTGCCGTCATGGCATTGACAGCAGCCCCGGTCGTTATATTATATATTATTTTGAATAAGCATATCACCAAAGGTGTGGCGATGGGTGCTGTGAAAGGTTAGGTTTCAGTATGAAAAAATGGAAGAGTACAGGGTTATATGGAATTTATTCACGCATGAAGGTACGGAATAAAATTATCTGTTCGATGTATCTTGTACTTCTTCCGATACTGATCATTAGTTCTACGTTTGTCCTTTATTACAATTATCAACGGGCAGAACAGGAAAACAGACAGCTTTATCAGAAGCTTACGATGTCGGTATGCAACGACATCTCCTATCTGCAGAAGGATGTTCTGGACATAGCGACCTATGTGGCTGTGAATGATGAAATGCATCAGATATTGAAGAAAAGGGCAAATGCGTATGAAGACAATAATCTGTTCTGGTATACGGATACATCCATTTCTTTTCTACAGGATATTCTGTCCATTAAAAGTGAGACGATCAAGACGCTTATCATCTATCCGGAAAACGGTCTGAAGCCCTTTTATCAAAGCCGGGATACCAGTGTCCATAATATGGATATGGCACAGATAAAGGAACTGGAAATCTATCAGAAGGCTCTGGAGGCAAACGGGGATGTCGTATGGGGACGGGTGGATGCTTATGAAAAAGGATTGTACGAAAAGTGCAGAAATAATAAGCTGGTAGCCTGCAGGGTACTGTGGGATCTGTCCAAGAAAAAGAAACTGGGTTTTTTGGCAATTGGCACGGATATCAGGACATATGAGGAAATCTGCAGGAGAATGCTTCAGGGATCCAAAGAAGGAATTGTTGTGCTTGGGAAAAATGGAGAGGAATATGTCCGGGTTGGCACGATTGATGAGGAAGAGCTTTCCTGGATACAGAAACAGAAGACTGGTGGAGAAAGGGCTTTCGATGAGGGCAATCCGGTTTGTCTGCGAAGAGAGAACAGTTATATCTGCTATCAGCAGAACGATGTGACAGGAATCGGCGTATGCTATTTTATTCCGAAAGCGGAATGGAACGCAAAAATGAAGGAAAGCTTAATTTTGCCGGTCTGCATTATTCTTCTCACATTGGCAGGAAGCTACCCGCTTTCGATGTTGATTTCACGGGCGCTTTCCAGACCGACGGCAGAACTGTGCAGTACCATGGAGCAGTTCCGAAACGGAGATTTTACCGTGCAGGCGAGGATTAACAGCGAGGATGAAATCGGGCAGCTTGCAGCAACCTTTAACCGTGCGGTCAGTGACATCAAACAGTTGATTGATAAGAACTATGTGATTGCTTTAAGAGAGCGGGAAAGTGAGCTGGATGCGCTGCAGGCCCAGATCAATCCCCACTTCCTGTATAATGTGCTGGATTCCTTTTACTGGGAGGCAGTAGGAGGGGGACACGATGAGATTGCAGAAGATATACTGGCGCTTTCCAAGCTGTTTCGTCTGCTGTTAAGCAAGGGAAAAAGTGAAATTCCGATTCGGATGGAAATAGAGCTGATTACCTGTTATCTCCAGATACAGAATATGCGTTTTTCCAAGCGTGTAACCTATGATATTGATATGGAGGAAGGCATGCTGGAGAAACCGATCGGCAAGCTGACCTTGCAACCCTTTGTGGAAAATGCGGTGGTGCATGGTCTGGAGGGATGCAAAGAAGGCGGACATGTACAGGTGACCGGATGCAGGAAGGACGGCAGGCTGCTCTTTGTAATCGAGGATAATGGAATCGGCATGGAGCAGGAGGAAGCAGACCGTATCCTGTCAGGTGATACCAGAAAGGAAACGCGAAGCTTTATGAGCGGTTATGCGATACATAATATAAAAGAACGTCTGGTACTGCGCTATGGAGAGGATTTTAGCCTGACGATTACAAGCAGTGTTGGTAAGGGAACAAGAGTGTGTCTGGACATACCGGAAGAGACAGGAGAGGAAAATGACGGATCAGGAAAAGAACCAGAAAGAGTTCAGAAAATATAGGCTGCTCATTGCAGATGATGAGGAAAATATCCTGAATGGAATGAGAAAGTTTATTGAGAGCCGGATGACGGTATTTGAGCAGATTTACTGTGCTGTGGACGGACAGGAGGCGCTGGATATTATTTACAGACACCATCCGGACATTATGCTTCTGGATGTACAGATGCCCGGAAAGAGCGGCCTGGATGTGCTGAAGGAAGCAAAGGAGGCCGGAGTATGTCCAAAGACCATTATTCTTTCCGGGTATGATTCCTTTCACTATGCACAGCAGGCGCTTCGATATGGCGTGATAGATTATCTGCTGAAGCCCTGTCGCTCTACCGAAATTCTGGAAAAGCTGGAGACAGCGGCAAAAATGCTGGAAGGAAATACAGAAGAAACAGCCAAAAAGGGAAAGGAACTGGAAGGGAACTACCTAGTCAATTCAGCAGTAGAGTATATGAGGGAAAATCTGGCGGAGAGTCTGAATCTGACCAACGTGGCAGAGCAAATCGGTGTGTCTCCGGCATATCTTTCGACGTTGTTCAGCCAACAGCTGGGGTGCTGTTTTATTGATTATCTGAATCAGATTCGGATTGACTGTGCCTGCCAGTATATGCACGACAAACGTATGAAAATATATGAGGTTGCTTTTAAGGTGGGATTTCATGATGAAAAATATTTCTCCAAGGTATTTCGCAAGGTGACCGGAGTAAGCCCCAGCGATTATAAGAATTCGCTGGGTTAAAAAATCCTGCCGGAATAATGATTTGTAACAACAATATTTGTTTTGCCGCATTTTTTAATGTAAGCAGATAACGGGAATCGAACCCGCCTTTCCAGCTTGGGAAGCTGGCGTTCTACCGATGAACCATATCTGCATCAATTATATTATAACACTTCGGAATGAAATTGCAAGGAGCTTCCCCAATTTTGCTCGTTTTTCAAGTCGATGGATAACGATTCAAATTTATCTCTGAGTTTAGGAGAAACATAGGATGCCATGTCATCACCTCCGGAGTTTTATGAGCAGTCAGATGGAAGAAAAAGGAGAGAGGGAATTTAATCCCCTCCCGGCCCATCCTTTCGTGGTCTGGTAGATTCCGGCAATGGTTCGACGGATTCTGTCTCTTCTGCATTTTTGGAATTCTCAGGCAGATCAATGGTGGGAATATTTCCGTCGTCATAGTCATTTGCAGGCTGTTGACCGTTGGGAGTTGAGGTTATTTTCTCTTGCTTCATAGCACACCATCCTTTCGGGGATAGAGTGTGCAGATTACAGAAATTTATGCAGGAAGTCATAGCATTTGTGGAAAATTCTGATGCTGCCGGGCAGTTCATAGACGTGGCGCTGTGACAGTAAAAATGGAAAGAAAAATGGACGGTTAAGATTTACATAAGAAGCATCAGCCGCCAAGTGTTCTACGGGATAATCGATGTGTGAACCTAGACACTGGCGATACGTTGCCGCACTCCTCCCGGAACTGATGCTTTGGGTATTATACATCGGAATGTTGGGGAGTGCAAGAAACAGATATGCGTAGCATGACAAGGGTGTGCATTTCGTGTTGAATGCTATGTACTTTCAACGATATTTTATGAAACGAAAGCAATAAAATAAAAAACCTGCAACTCCAGTATTTACAAGGATTTGCAGGTTTTCTCACGCATTATTCAGAAACAGGAGCAGTAGGAATCGAACCCACATCGATGGTTTTGGAGACCACTGTTCTACCTTTGAACTATGCTCCTATATGCTTTGTCGACTAAAACCGACGAATGTTATTATAGCAAATCAAAAGTGTTTTAGCAAGTCCTTTTTTGAAAAAATGAATGAAATGAAAATTTCAAAAGTTAATTCCACCGTCCGCTTATGCGGTGGAATTAACTCCTGCGTAAGTAGATTTTAATCTTTCACACATTAGTGGTATGCTCATATCTGCCTTCTGACAGCAGTAGAAGGAGGCTCTATGAGCAAATATATACCTGGTAACCAGAAACATCTTTCTCTTGAGGATCGTAAGTACATTGAACGTTCTCTTAACTTGGGAACTTCTTTTAAAGATATCGCAAGGTTCTTATGCAAAGATCCTACCACCATCTCGAAGGAAGTAAAGCTTCACCGGTTAAGTGACTGGTATCACAAGGGAACCTTTTATAATGCACACAACTTCTGCATTCATAGGTATCACTGTAAGAAAACAAATGTATGTGGCAAGGTCATCCTCTGTAACATCAAATGTACGTCCTGTCCTACCTGCAATCAAACCTGTGTTGATTTTGTAAGGGAACGGTGTAACCGCCTTGACAAGGCTCCTTATGTCTGCAATGGATGTCCGAAAGCCATTAATCACTGTACCATCGCTCACAAGTATCGTTACGATGCAATCTTTGCTAATCGTATGTACAGAGAATGTCTGTCTACATCCAGAGCCGGCATTAATATGACCAAGCAGGAACTGCACAAAAAGGATATGATTATCACCCCTCTCATTTATCAGGGGCAGTCACCCTATCAAATCATTACAAACCATCCGGAACTGGATATGTCAGTCAGAACACTCTATTCTTATCTGGACGACGGCATTCTTACCGCAAGAAACATTGACCTGAAGCGCAAGGTTAAGTTCAAACCGCGCAAGGTACACAAAACGCAGATTAAAGACCGTACTGTTTTTGAAGGACGTATGTTCACAGATTTTCAAAAACTGAATCTTGACTCTTTTGCGGAAATGGATACAGTTCATTCTTCACAGGAATCCAAACGTGTCATCCTGACTTTCTTCCTGACCCGCGAAAAGCTATTTCTGGCCTTTATCATGAATCGCTGCACCAAAGGTGCCGTAAAGCTTATTTTTGACAAGCTGGAGCGTCAGATGGGAACATATGATTTTCTGACATTATTCAACACTATTCTGACTGACCGTGGAACAGAATTCGGAGCCCCTGAGGCTCTAGAGACAGGTATTGACGGAATAGTCCGTTCAAGCATCTATTTCTGTGATCCTATGAGAAGCGGTCAAAAGGGCGGCATTGAGCAGGCACATACCATGCTCCGCATGGTTCTGCCAAAGAAAACCAGTTTTGAATTTCTCACCCAGTGGGATCTGCGTACTATCGTAGATCATATAAACTCCACTCCAAGAGAAAGTCTTGGTGGCCGCACTCCTTATGATGTGGCACTCGATAAATATGGCATTGATATACTAAAAGCACTTCAGCTTAGGCCGATTCCACCTGATGAGGTCAATCTGACACCTAAGCTGATACGCTTTAACCGTTAACTTATCATAAAAATCTGCTGTCAGACTGGAACTTAACAATTCACATTTTTAGGATGTGGCCTGTGGAATTCAGTCTCGCACACCGGATTTCCAGAGGCTTGTTTGCCATGCCCTGAATTCAGATATTTTATGGGAAGTTGAGCTAATTATACCAGTTTTCTGCTGATTAGGCTTTATATAATTCAATAAAATCAAGAATTTTTAAGGCGTGGTGGAATTTACCTCTGCACTGGAATTTAAAATTTCAAGTTAGCAAAATGAATGAAATCATAAAAATCAAAAATAGACACCCCTCCTGCCGGGAGTATTAAAACCCCTCGGCTTTCCGTTTTAATCGGAGGGAACGTCTTTTTTCAGCATTGTCCCATTCCATCTGTTCACCGGCGTTTTCAAGAATTAGGGGCGGGACGGCAGTCGGCTTTCCGTCTTCTCCCATGGCAACCATGACAAAATAAGCGCGGTTGATGGGATGCCTGGTTCCGTCCACATCTTCCCGGTAGGTATCTACCCGTACCTCCATGGAAGTATGACCGACATGGGTGATTTTTCCGATGAGGACAATCATATCGTTTAAATAGGCTCCTGATTTGAAATACAGGTTGTCAATCGCTACGGTTGTAGCATCGTGCCCGCAGTGCCGTCTGGCGGTAGCACCGGCTACTTCATCAATCCAGGCTAGAAGCCTGCCGCCGAATAACCTTCCGAAGCCATTGATATCCGGATAGATGACAACCCGAAGCTGCTCTGTTTCGGAATCGGATACCTTTTTGGGAGTCAGATTGTTTTGCATAATTTCACTACCTTTGTATAATTTGGTATCACATTATGATACTAATGTTAGTGTAGTACTTTTTGGATGCAAAGACAAGAAGCTTCTTTTACTAATTCATTGTGTTTTGTACCGGGCATGCTTTTCAAGGAAAGGAGTTTGTGGTACAATAAAAGGCAAATGAAAACATCGTAGAAGGGAAAGGCGGGAGTGACAATGTTTCTGTTATTGGGCGGCGGTCTGTTGATTATTCTATTTGCAGTGATCGTAGCAGTAATTTCTTCGGTAGTGTCTGCAGTAGCAGCAGCGGAAGCGGATGCGGAAGAGTAGAATGGAATATTGGTGATAAAAAAGGGTTCAACAGTGGGCTCTTTTTTTATTTCATAGAAAATTCCTCAGAAAATAGTAGTTGACGGCAGAAAGTTTTCGCGATATTTTAAAATAGAGTAACCGATTGCGCAAAACGGGGATGTTGCAGAAAAATAGTAAAATATAGGGAACAGGGTGGGAAAATAATGGATAGCGGCAGAAATATGACAATCGGAGATATTGCGGATGCGCTTGGGGTGTCAAAGACGACTGTTTCAAGAGCAATTTCCGGCAAAGGAAGAATCGGTGAAGATACCAAAAGAAGAGTACTCGACTATATCAATGAGCATAATTACAGACCGAATATGATTGCGAAGGGCCTGGCACAGTCCAGAACCTTTAATATTGCACTGGCACTGCCGGGGGACTATAATTTAGAGGATATGTCCTTTTTCCAGAAATGTTTGATGGGAATCAGTGAAATTGCCAATTCCTTTGAATATGATGTGATGGTGGCGGTCATTCCGTCCAATGATACCAGCCAGCTGGAACGTATGATTACAAACCGTAAGATTGACGGAGTCATTTTGATGCGGACGGTGTTCCAGGACAATACGGCGGCCTATTTGAAGGATGCAGAGGTTCCGTTTGTTGCGATTGGAAGCTCGGATGACCGTAAAATTGTGCAGGTGGACAACGACCATCGTGCGGCCTGCAGGGAGCTTACCTCGATTCTTTTGATGCGCGGCATACGGAAAATAGCGCTGATTGGGGGAAACCAGAGTCATGTGGTCACACATACCAGATTGAACGGCTATCTCGATGCCTATAAAGAAATGGGACTGGCGGTGGATGACAGCATGATTTATCTGGATGTGGAGAGCTGTGTGCTGGCAGATAAGATTGTCGAAGAACTTCTGGCGAGAAAGTGCGAATGCATTATCGGGATGGATGATTCCATCTGCAATTATGTACTCAATAAATTGAAAAAGGAAAAAATTATGGTGCCGCAGGACATCAAAGTGGCATCCTTTTATAACAGTTCGTTGTTGGAAAATAATGTGCCATCTATTACGTCATTGGAATTTGATGTGCTGGAGCTGGGCATGGAGACCTGTCGAACCCTTCTGGATTTGATTGATGGGAAACCGGTGAAAGCGCGGGCCCTGCTGGGCTATGGTGTATCCTTGAAGGAATCCACTCAGAAAATGTCGTAGACGGACGGCGGATGTGAGGGCTGGCAGAAAAGTCTATGAATAAAAGTGCATAATGAAAAGGTAAAAAGAGCAGGATTTTAGGGCAGATTTCCCACAAAAATCCTGCTTTTTTCATTTGTTTACGCAGGTATATATTTTGGGGTATATTTGGTTCAAAAGAATTGAAAAAATGGGTTTATATTTGGGGGCCGGAGAAAAGAAAAAGCTGCAAAAAAGCTTGTAAAATCAACAAAATCGATGAATATACAAAATGACCATAAAATGAGAAAAAATAATGAATTACCGATTGCGCAACAGGAGTTCTGAATGACTTTTATAAAAACATAATATGTGAAAAATGCACAAAATGAAAGAACTTAAACTATGAATAATGCACGTTGACAACAAGAACATAACAAGATATACTTAAACCATAGAACAACCGATTGCGCAATCGAAGAGTTCAACGAACAAAAGTACAATATGTACAAAAGAAAAGACAGAAATGAAACAATATGCACCCCGAGAGGGTCAGAAAAGGGAGGAACAAGATGAAACGTAAATTACTTAGTGCAGTTTTATCCGTAGCAATGGTAGCAACCTTACTGGTAGGATGCGGCAGCAGCGCTGAAGCACCTGCAGCAGATACAGCCGGTGACACAGCAGCACCTGCAGCAGAGGCAGGCAGCGAGGAAGCAGCAGCACCTGCAGCAGAAGGTGAGAATACATTGACTGTTTGGTGCTGGGACCCGGCATTCAACATCAACGCAATGAAGGAAGCTGAAAAAGTTTATCAGAAGGATCATCCGGATTTTGCACTCAACGTAGTTGAGACTCCGTGGCAGGATATCCAGACAAAGCTGACAACAGCAGCTACTTCCGGACAGCTTGATACATTACCGGATATCTTCTTAATGCAGGACAACGCTTTCCAGAAGAACGTTATCAGCTACCCGGATGCGTTTTCCGATTTAACTTCAACTGGAATTGATTTTTCACAGTTTGCACCGGCAAAAGCAGCATACTCCGTAGTAGATGGCAAAAACTATGGTGTTCCGTTTGATAACGGTACTGTTATTGCATGCTACAGAACAGATATTTTAGAGCAGGCTGGCTTCACAGTGGATGATTTCACAGACATCACATGGAGCGACTACATTGAAAAAGGTAAAGTAGTTCTGGAGAAGACAGGCAAGCCGTTACTTTCCTGCCAGGCTGGTGAGTCTGATGTTATCTGTATGATGTTACAGTCCACAGGCGGAAGTTTCTTCGATGCAGAAGGAAATCCGGCTATGACTGGAAACGATAAATTAAAAGCAGTTATGAATGTATACGCAGAACTCGTAAAAACAGGCGTTTTAGTAGAAGTAAATGACTGGGATCAGTACGTAGGCTCCCTGAACAACGAAACAGTTGCAGGTACTATCAACGGATGCTGGATTATGGCTTCCATTCAGGGTGCAGCAGATCAGTCCGGCAAATGGGCTGTTACAAATATGCCGAAGCTTGAAGGCGTAGACGGCGCAACCAACTACTCCAACAACGGTGGTTCCAGCTGGGCAGTAACAAGCAACTGCAAGAACCTTGAGTTAGCAGCAGACTTCCTTGGCAGCACATTCGGTGGCAGCACAGAGCTGTATGACAACATCATCTCCACAGGTGCACTTGCAACCTACTTACCGGCAGGTGACAGTGAAGCATATGCAGAGCCGAATGAATTCTTCAGTGGAGATGCAGTTTCCAAGAAGATTACAGAGTTTGCAGGCAAGACTCCGAGCAACAACACAGGTGTTTACTACTATGAAGCACGTGACGCGGTAGCAGTAGCCATTACTAACGTAGTAGCTGGCAGTGATGTGGATTCCGAACTTAAGGTAGCACAGGATACTGTAAGCTTTGCAATGGGACAGTAATAAAACCTGCGGGATTAAAAATAGGAAGGGAATGTGCCGGACGGTGGATCCGTCCGGCACATCCACTATAAAGGAGGCAGTCAGGTGAAAGAAAAAAAGAAAAAATTTACTTTGAGCCAGAAGCATAATGCGACAGGATGGGTATTCCTGACTCCCGCAGCACTTCTGATTGTGATTATGAGCTTTGTGCCGATGGTGAGGGCGTTATTTTTATCGTTTAAGACCGGTATCGGTGCGAATATGAAATGGGTCGGTTTTTATAACTACTCCAGAATGTTTCAGGATTCGGTTTTCCTTCAGTCCCTGTTTAACAACTTTTTCTATTTGATTATACAGGTTCCGATCATGCTGGTTCTGGCACTTGTGCTGGCATCCATGCTGAACAATAAGAACCTGAGATTTAAGGGTGTGTTCCGTACGATGATTTTCTTACCGTGTGCGACCTCCCTCGTATCTTATGCAATTATTTTCCGCTCTTTGTTTGCAGTAGATGGTTTTATCAATACGGTTTTGATTAAATTAGGTTTCCTGAATACCGGATATAATTTCTTAGGCCATCCGTGGAGTGCAAGAATCATCATCATCATAGCGCTGGTATGGAGATGGACCGGTTATAACATGGTATTCTATCTGTCAGGCTTACAGAATATTGAGTATTCTGTATATGAAGCAGCCAAGATTGACGGCGCTTCTCCATTCCAGACCTTCTGGAAGATTACGGTTCCTCTTTTGAAACCGACGATTCTGTTAACTACGATTATGTCAACAAATGGTACACTGCAGCTCTTCGATGAGTCTGTCAACTTAACCAATGGTGGACCGGCCAATGCGACGGTTACAATGTCCCATTACATATACAATATGTCCTTTAAATATGTGCCGAACTTTGGATACTCCGCAGCGATGTCTTACCTGATTCTGATCCTGGTAGCAGTTCTGGCATTTATCCAGATGAAAGTAGGTGATAAGCGTGACTAGAAAATTAAGAAATTTTGGAATGTATTTCTTTTTAACAGTCGTATCCTTTATCTCGGTATTCCCGCTTTACTGGATGGCGGCAGCCGCAACAAACAAGAGTGTGGATGTCATCCGCGGAAAGCTTCTGCCGGGCACTTATCTGGTAGAGAATATGAAGAATCTGCTGAGCATTGCCAAGGTTGGCCCGGCAATGACCAATTCCTTCAAATACGCAATCGTATGTACGCTGGTTTCCCTGGTGGTCTGCTCTCTGGCAGGATACGGCTTCGAAATCTATCACGATAAGGTAAAGGACGGCGTGATGTCTATTATCCTGCTTGCGATGATGGTACCGTTTGCAGCAACCATGATTCCTCTGTTCCAGATGTTCTCTTCTGCACATCTGTTGAACAGCACACTGGGATTTATTTTACCGAGTATTTCCACACCGTTTTTGATTATGATGTTCAGGCAGAGCGCACGCTCCTTCCCGCATGATATTATTGAAGCTGCCAGAATTGACGGACTCAGCGAAATCGGAATCTTCTTTAAGATGTTCTTCCCGACCATGCGTTCCACCTATGCGGCAGCCATGACAATCACCTTCATGAATGCGTGGAACAATTACTTATGGCCGAAGGTAATCATGATGGATGAAAACAGTATTACCATGCCGATGCTCATTGCGAACCTGACAGAAGGATATACGACAGACTACGGCAGCCTGATGCTGGGCGTATTTTTATGTACGATTCCGACTGTTATCATCTTCTTCCTGTTACAGAAGAGCTTTGCAGAGGGTATTACAGGTGCAGTAAAATAAGAAAATATTTTTTGATGAAAGAGGAGATATAGAAAAACTATGGATAAGTTTATTGTCAATATTATCCACCGCCCGGAAATGGTACCGGAATATTCCGCTACCGTAACCGGACACGGTAAAGAAGAGAATATCGGTGACAAGAAGCTGTTGACTGAATCTCTGGATATTTTTAAAACGCAACAGATGTTAGCGCATAAATATGGTTTAAAGACTACCATTCAGATGACCTATGCAAGTCTTTTTAACGATGAGGCAGTCGAGCTTGCAAAAGAGCATCATGAGAAATATGGCGATGAAATTGCACTTTCTCTTCTGGGACTTCCCTGTGAGGAGTTCCGTGAGAAATATAAGACCAAGGACTTCTGTATCTGGATGTTCTCTATGGAGGATAAAAAGTCCATCGTGGATGATGTATTTGGTAAATTTTATGAGAGATTCGGCTTCTATCCGGAATCTACAGGCTCCTATTATATGGATGCAGACCTGACCAATTACATCAAGGAAAAATATCCGATGGTAAAATGTGCCGTTGCAACCTGTTGGGAGGAGGGCCCGAAGGCTTACCATACCTGCAATAATTCATGGTATACCCTGTTTGACGGCGGCCCATGGAACCCGTGGATTCCGTCCAAGCAGAACACACATGCTCCGGCAGCCAATGAAGAAGAGGATTCCGGTATCGTAGCCATCCCGCATCTGTCACGTGACCTGATTGCATGCTATGACGGCAATGGCTCCAACTTCGGAACCCATCCGCAGAATGTACTGCGCGGTATGATCTATGACAGTGAGAAATGGGAATATCCGTACCTGTACAACTTAATCGATCAGTACAGACATCAGGAGAAATACAACAACGGCTATGCTTACAATATGATGTTCGTAGGGCCTGGCTGGATGAATAAGATGGGACGCTGGGAAGCTCCGTACGAACTGCTGTACAAGTCCTATGAGGATGGATGTGCTTATTACGGCAAGTTAAAGGAAGAGGGAAAATTGGTTGATATGACCATGTCTGAGTTCGCGGACTACTACCGTGAGAAGAAGCACTATACCGAACCGGAATGTGCGCTTTGGAAGGATATTCTGTATGGCTCTGACAAGCAGCTGTTCTGGTACTGTGATCCGTACATGAGAGCCTGCGTCAACATGGACCAGGGCGGTGCAATCGTAGATTTACGTCCGTATGCGGCAAAACTGAAATGGGAAGTTGGTATTGGTACGAAGCATGTGCAGGATGCCTCCTATCCGTTCCTGATTCAGGAGAAATACCGTGCAGGCTATTTCACACACTATGCAGGTGAAGGTACGGTCAGAAGTGCAAAGCTGACCTACAAGGGAGAAGAAGTAGACTTATGTCTGTGCCGTACGAAGGCAAAATTCTCTCAGGAGGGCAACACGAGAATCCTGACACTGGACCCGGTAGACATTGAATTTTATGATCTGACCATGACATTACAGACAAAGCTCTATTTTGAGGAGGGAAGCTCCAATATCCGTATCGAGAGAACGGTACTTAGTATGAGTAACCCGGATGCAGAGGTAGAACTGAATGAATACATGGTAGCATGCTATGGTACAACAGAGTATCCGGAGGATATGACCTGCGTGAAGCTTTCCTGTGAAAAGGATGGCGAGACAAAGAGCATTGATTATGCTTATAAGTGCCGTGAAGAGCAGATGGCAGGCGCAAAGAGCGTATCGGCAGTGATTCCGCCGATTGAGACCAGGGTTTCTCTGACAACTGATAAGGAAAGTGCAGTCGGCTACATCAGAGAAGGTTATGCATTCTCTCCGATGTTTACATTAGGATATCAGACAACGCTGAAAGATAAGGAGGTAATTTCCACATGGCTCAATCTGGAAAAGGCAAATTAAATTACAGATGCCCGTCCTGCTTTATGCGTGATCTGGACATCGATATGTTCTACGATAAGGATAAAAAGGAATATTATTGTATCCGTTGCCAGTATACCGGAACAGAGGAAGATGTACTGGCAAAAAATGAGATGGTACGTTTCCGTTACCGTGCTATGGCAAAGCGGATTACAGAGTTTGATTAAAAACACATTATAATATGAAGGAAAAGACAATGTTTATCAAAGGAATGGATGTTTCCAGTTTAAAAGAAGTGGAAGCGTGCGGTGGAAGATTTTATGACAACGGCGCAGAAGGAGATTTGTTCGAGATCCTGAAGCGTTATGGAACAAACAGCATAAGACTTAGAGTATGGAATGATCCATACTCTGAGGACGGCCTTCCTTACGGGGCGGGCGGTAATAATGTGGAAGTCTTTCTGGAACTTGCGGCACGTGCAAATCGTGCAGGGCTGGGCGTGCTTCTGAATTTGCATTATTCTGACTTTTGGACGGATCCGGGTAAACAGTTCGTACCGAAGGAATGGCGGAATAAAGGGGTAGAAGAACTGGAACAGGCCGTATATGAATATACAATAGAGGTCATGAAGAAGATTCGGACACGTGGTATCCGTCTGGATATGGTGCAGGTAGGAAATGAAGTGACGAATGGTCTGCTGTGGCCTTATGGAAAAGTGCCGGAATATGACAATATTGCCCGTCTGATTGGAGCTGGCATTCGAGGCGTGCGCGCTATTGATACCGAACTTCCGATTATGATTCATCTGGATTGTGGCTGTGATCAGGATACCTGCCGGACATGGTTTGATGAATTTACAAAACGGGAAAATGATTTTCAGGTAATCGGTCTGTCCTATTATCCATTCTGGCAGGGAACGCTGGAAGCGCTTTCGGATAATATGCGTTTTCTTGCAGAGCGCTATGATAAGGATATTGTCGTAGCAGAGGTATCCATGGGGCATACCATGGAGGATTATGCGGATTATGAAAAGCTGGCACCGGAAGAAAGAAAGGGCATGGCAACAAAACCGCATCTTGCTGAGAAGGTACCGTTTTCCATGACCCCGGAGGGACAGAGTGCGTTTATGAAAGCATTTCTGGAAAAGATAAAGAGTGTGCCGGATGGAAGAGGCAAGGGATTCTATTATTGGGAGCCGGGATGGCTGCCAAGACCCGGTTCCGGCTGGGCAACCATGGAATCTCTGGCCTACATTCAGGATAAGGGACCCTGCGGAAATGAATGGGCGAATCAGGCATTATTTGACTACGATGGCAATTCATTGCCTGCGCTGAAGGTCATACGTGACTGGAAGGCTGAATGACAATAGAAAAAGAATGGCTGGAATGGACCGGGCAGAGCGAATGCTTTGCCCGGTCTATTGATGATTGAGAAAATCATGGAAGGATGCAGCTTGAGAGGTTGGGGTTGTGGGATGCGGAAGAAAAGTGTATAATAAGCAAAAATAACAAACAAAAGCATCAGGCTTTCACCTGATGCTTCTGTTTGTGTAAAAGGGGAATTCTTCCGGAATTGCTAATTAGCAAGCCCGATGTCGCCATCGAGCGTATTTATATGATATACCAGAATTGCATTTTTGTCTACTGTTATTTTAAATTTTTTTTTGAATTTTTGAAAAGATTTTGAAGGAGGAGCAAGAGTATGAGAAAGCAGCCGGAACTGACCGGTCAAACGAAGGAAAATCTGAAAAAGGCATTTTGGAAGCTATATGCCAAAAGAGGAATTGAGAAGATCAGCGTAAAGGAAATTACCGATCTGGCAGGATATAACCGAGGGACTTTTTATCTGTATTATAAGGATATCTATCACCTGGTAGATGAAGCAGAAACGGATTTACTGGAGAAGATGATCCGTCAGATTGAGTCCGGGGAAACCGGGAGTACGGAGGAGATGCTGGATACATTGCGGCAAAGCTATGAGAAATATAAAAAGTATCTGGATATCCTTCATGGAGCACATGGCGACCCGGCCTTCATCGGAAAGCTGAAGGATAAGATGAAGGAACTGGCACGGCCGAAGCTGGAAGCACTGGATATTATGGATGAAGCGGTTATTGAATTATTCCTGGAATACCATGTTGCAGGCAGCATTGCTTTGATCCAGCATTGTGTTGCGCAAAAGAAAGAGATTCCGGTGCAGGAAATTCTGGATCTGATCCGGGGCTTTGAGACGTTTTATGTTATGATAAGGAAGGAAAATAATCAGGAACACAAAAGCAGTTCAACAAAATTTCCAAATTGTTGATTGATAGTTGAAATTCCAGTGTATATAATAAAAAATTACTCAACAGTGTGTTGAATAGAAAATCTAAAATGTTTCTAAAAAAAGGGGTGAATCTCTTCCCTTTCGATAAAAAAGAGAGTATTTTAGAAAAGTAATTTGCAAATGATGGAAAAAGGATATTCAGAGGAGCGTAGAAATGAAAAAAGTGGTGAAGAACAGATTGACAGCAGGTTTTCTGGCAGTAACATGTATGTCTGTTCTGCTGACGGGGTGCGGCAGGCAGGAGGAGGAAACTGTATTGAGTGATGCGGTTCCGGTAGAGGTGATGGCACCGCAGGCTGGGGAACTGAGCCTGAAAAATGAATTTGTCGGAACGGTGAGCCCTGAGGAAGCGGTTTATGTGATGCCGATGGTATCTGCTGAGGTCTTGAGCACTAATGTATCGGTTGGTGACAGGGTACAGGCAGGAGATGTTTTGTGCAGACTGGATTCCGAGGCGGCAGAGCTTCAGCTGCAGAGCGCACAGGCGAGCTACAGCTCCGCACAGGCCGGTTTGAACAGTGCACAGGCAGGATATAACAGTGCGGTGGCAGGCTATGCCAGTACGGAAGCCCAGCTGGATGCCCAGCTGGGGGGTACGAAGAAGCTGCAGGATTATCAGACAGAGAATCAGATTAAAAAGATTAAGGATGGAATCGAGGATCTGGATGAAAATCTGAATGACATTGAAGACGATAAGGATGATTTAAAGAAAGCCAGAAATAAAGCGGAAAAACAGAAGGATGAGGCAGCACAGGCTGTTACGGACGCGAAAAATGGCCTGGAGGCAGCGAAGGCAAAGCTGGCAGAGCTGAAAGCTTCCACAACGGTCAGCGGTGCCGAAGGAGCGGCCACAGCCGAGGAGATTGCACTGGCTGAGGAAAAGGTCAAAACGGCCGAGGCGGATGTAAAGAGCGCCGAGGCAGCAGCACAGGCAGCTTCTGCTGCATACAATACCCTGAAAAATCAGTATGAGACGCTGAAGGATTCCATTGAGGATCTGGAGGACAGCAAAGAGGATGCGGAAGAAAGTCTGGAACAGGCTCAGACGGCCAGTCAGATTACGCAGGAGGATGTATATGGAGACGTTCGCAAGCAGATCGATGCGGGAAAGGCAGCTGCCAAGACCAGTATAGACAGTGCTCAGGCTGGAGTTGAATCCGCCAGGGTTGGACTGGAGGCGGCGCAGGTAGGCATTGATTCAGCGCAGTATCAGCTTGATATGTATACGATTACTGCTCCCATCGACGGCATCATTGAGTCAGTCGGTTTGGAAGAGCATGGATTTGCAACACCGAGTTCACCGGCCTTTGTCATTTCCAATAAGGAGACAATGACAGTGACCTTCTATGTCAGCGAGGGTATCCGCAATACTTTCCAGATCGGTGAGAGTATACAGGTGGAACGGGGAAGCAGTTTGTATGAGGGAACGATTACGGAAATTGGCTCCATGGTGGATCAGACGACCGGACTGTTTCAGATCAAAGCAAGCGTCAGCGCACCGGATAATGGCCTTTTGACCGGCAGCAGTGTAAAGATTGTTGCGGATACATATAGTCGGAATGATGCACTTTTGATTCCCTATGATGCGGTTTATTTTGAAGATAGCCAGGCATATGTTTATGTGGCTGAAAATGGAAAAGCGGTTCGGAAGGATATCGAAACAGACATTTTTGATGAGACAACGATTACCGTTGTATCCGGCCTGACGGCTTCTGATCAGGTTATCGTGACATGGTCCTCCAATTTGAGAGATGGTGCGGAAATTACGGTACAGGGTGCGGACAGCACGGCGACAGAGGAAGATACGAAAGAACAGGCTGAGAAGAACGGTGAGACACAGACGGAGGCGGCAGAATGAATTTGACAAAGATAGCCTTAAAGCGTCCGGTGTCTACGATGCTGGTCGTATTGGCGCTCATTGTATTTGGCATAACCTCTATTTTCGGATTCAGGCTGGAGCTGACTCCGGATATGGAAATGCCGATGTTAATGGTAATAACGGTGTATCCGGGGGCTGACCCGGAAAGTGTGGAAGAACTGGTGACAAAGGAAGTGGAGTCGGCCGGTTCGGAACAGAGCGGTGTGAGTACCTATATGTCCAGGTCGGCAGAGAATATGTCCATGGTCATGTTTCAGTATGACTATGAGGTGGATATCGATGATGCCTACATGGATCTGAGGACGGCACTGGATACGGTGACGTCTACATTGCCGGATGATTGTCAGGATCCCATGGTGATTGAGCTTTCCATGGATGCTATGGATACGATGACATTGTCCGCAACCGCCGTCGGAGACATTGATCTTTTGAGCTACGTGGAAGATACGCTTGTACCGGAGCTGGAGACATTGACCGGAGTTGCGGATGTCAATGTGACAGGAGGTAAGGAGAACTACATTAAAGTAGAGCTGAACTCGGAGGCCATGAAGCAGTATGGACTGAACATGAGCGGTATTGCCCAGACCATCGGAGCATTGGATTTTACAGTGCCGGCCGGAAGCGTCAGTCAGGGCACACAGGATGTAGCGGTATCCAGCAGCGCTGATCTTTCCGGTGTGGCACAGATTAAAAATATTCCAATCGTGACTTCCAAGGGAGCGGTCGTACCGCTTTCGGAAATTGCAGAGGTCAGCGAAAGCCAGAAGGATGCGGACAGTATCAGCCGCTATAATGGTCAGGAGAATATCAGTATCGGTATTTCCAAGAAACAGAGCGCCGGTACCATTGGCGTGACCAAGGATGTGCAGAAGGTCATAAACAACTTGCAGGAAAAGAATGATGCGGTAGAGCTTGAAATCATTTATAATGCCAGTGACCAGATTATTTCGTCCCTTAGCTCGGTAGGAAGTACGCTGGTATCGGGAGTCATTCTCTCCATGTTTGTACTGTTTCTGTTTTTTGGCGATTTCAGAGCCAGTATGATTGTCGGAAGCTCTATGCCGATTTCCTTGTTTGCAACGATGGTCTGCATGAATATGGCAGGATTTTCCTTTAATATCGTTACGATGGGAGCGCTGGTTATTGCCATCGGTATGATGGTTGATTCCTCCATTGTCGTATTGGAGAGCTGCTTCAGGCTGAAGAATACGACCAGTGATTATAAAAAGGCGGCAGATAAGGGAACCGGCGTGGTGACGGCTTCGATCATAGCGTCCACGATTACGACGATTGTTGTATATCTGCCCCTCAGTACGATGGATGGACTGTCGGGACAGATGTTCTCCCAGCTGGGCTATACGATTATTTTTGCAATGGTTGCGTCATTGATTTCGGCATTGACCATTATTCCGCTTCTGTTTTCCAGGTTCAAGCCGATTGAGAAAAAGGAATTGCCAATCAATAAGCTTTTGGATAAAGTGAATCGGGGCTATGACAAGCTTCTGAGAAAGCTGCTCTATAAGAAGAGAACGGTTCTCCTGGCGGCAGTGCTGCTGTTAATCGGAGCCTTTGTACTGGCAGGACAGTTGAACACGGAATTGATGCCGAGTATGGATGAGGGAGCTATGGCCATTACGGCATCCTTCCGTTCCGGAACCAAGCTTGAGACCATGGATGAGCAGACGAAATTCTTAGAGGAAATGGTAGCAGCAGACCCGAATCTGGAAAAATATAATATGCAGATTTCGGGAGATTCCGCAACGCTTACCGCATATCTGACGGATGATTGCAAACTGTCGACCTCAGAGGTGATTGAACAGTATACCAGGGAGCTGGCCAATGTAACCAACATGCAGATTTCCATTGAAGCCTCCGGAGCCAGCATGTCCGGTATGATGGGCGGTGGAATTGAAGTGGATCTGGCCGGAAAGAATCTGGATGATTTGAAGCTTGCAGCAAGGCAGGTAGAGAAGGCTATGTGGGAGGTGCCAGGCGTATTGCAGGTATCTTCCGATGTGGCAGAGGCATCTACGAAGGCAGAAGTTGTGGTAGATCCATTAAAGAGCATGAATGTCGGACTCGCTTCGGCGCAGGTGGCAGGTGAGCTTTACAACGCATTAAGCGGTACGGAAGCAGCTACGCTGACGAGGGATGGAGAGGAATATTCCATCCGTCTGGAATATCCGGAGGGTCAGTATGAGACGATGAATGATCTGATGAATATGACGCTGACGACACCGCGGGGAACGCAGGTGCCGCTGACAGAGCTGGCAGAGGTACGTTATACGGATGCACCGGTTGCCCTGACAAGAGTGGACGGTGTATATCAGGTGGCTATTACGGCAAATACCACGGAAAGCGCCAAATTTACGGCACAGGATGCCATCAATAAGGCAGTGGACGATATGAAGTTCCCGAAAGGGGTGGAGCGTGCACAGTCTACTATGGATGAGATGATGACCGAGGAGTTTACCGCGATTTTTCAGGCGATTGCAGTGGCAGTGTTCATGATTTTCCTGGTCATGGCCATGCAGTTTGAATCTCCGAGATTTTCGGGTATGGTCATGCTCAGTATCCCGTTTGCCCTGATTGGTTCCTTTGGACTTATGTTTGTTGCGAATGCAACGCTCAGCATGACATCGCTGATGGGTATTCTGATGTTAGTTGGTATTGTAGTAAATAACGGTATTTTGTATGTCGATACGGCTAATCAGCTCAGGCAGGAGATGTTTGTCGAGGAAGCTCTGATTCAGAGCGGTCAGATTCGTCTGCGTCCGATTCTGATGACTACCCTGACAACGATTTTATCCATGCTGCCGATGGGACTCGGCATTGGAGAAGGCTCTGTTATGATGCAGGGTATGGCGCTGATTATCATTGGCGGTCTGATTGCATCTACTTTACTGATTCTGCTGTTGATGCCGACCTTCTATCTGATTATTTATGAAGGACGCGGAAAACGGCTGAAGAAAAAGAAAGCCAGGGAGATTGCAAGATTACAGGCTTCTCAGGAAGTAAGTGATAAGAAATAACAGAAAAGTCAGATTGTATGAGTGAGACAGCTTCGGCTGTCTCACTTTGCGTTAGGAATGGTGATTTATGAGCTTCTTGCCTGACACTTGTTCGATAATTGAATGAAAAATGTTGCAGTTTTCAGAAAAAATTGTTAAAATGAATTAGGAAAAAGGAAACATTTTTATGGAGTGGCATGCAAATGAAAAAGAGAAGCTTTAGAATGATAGTCATTATTTTATTATTGCAGATTCTGGTTATGTCTGCAGTTTATATTTTTGTAGATGTTTCTATTACATCGAATATCAAAAACAATACCATAAAAAGTATGGAAACGATTGCACAGGAGCGTTCCAAAATAATCGAAAGCTATATTTTGGAAACGGAAAACTATCTGACTGCCTATAGTCGGGCCAGCGATATTACGGAACTCCTCAAGCACCCTGAGGATGCTCAGGCCGTAGCTAAGGCACAAAAATACACAGAGACATTCAGTGAAGACAGGGAGGATCTGGAGGGTATTTATGCCAGTGAGTGGAACACTCATGTGCTTGCGCATACCAATCCCGAGGTAGTGGGAATTGTTACCCGTAAGGATGAAGCACTTGAGGCGCTTCAAACATCCCTGATCGAAGCGGAAGGGGTATATAATACTGGAATTATCATATCGCCTGCAAGCGGGGAGCAGATTATTTCCGTTTATCGTGCATGCTATGATGAGTATAACAATCCGATTGGCCTTGTGGGAGGCGGAGTCTATACGCAGGGGTTGATCGACACCTTGGACCATCTTCCGACAGAGGGAATGCAGCAGCTTCAGTACTGTATGGTCAGCGCAAAAAACGGAGAGTATATTTTTCATGAAAATAAGGAAAAAATCAATACTGTTGCAGAGGAATCTTACATAAAAGAAATTTTGAATCAGCTGAAGAACGGAGACGGAGATGATTTTGGCTATTTGGTCTATGAGGAGGACACGACCGGGGAAAAATATTTAGCTTCTTATAATTATATGAAAGACCGGGACTGGGTGTTTATTATCAATGATCCCTACGCTGAGGTTTTTCAATCTTTAAAAAATGTAAAGATGCAGCTTTTGGGAATCTGCATTGTAGGCATTTTGATTCTTACTGTATTTACAAACAGAATTGTAAGCTATTTGATGAAATCTCTGCAGAAGACTGTGGATACTCTTGGACTTTGCTGTAATTCTATTAATGAGAAAACAGAAGAGTTATATAGTCATTCGGATTATCTTGTGGGCAGTGTGACCGAGAATACCGCTACGATTGACCAGCTTTCCGCCAGCCTTGAAAGTACAGACAATATTATGGAGAGCGTGAAGGATAAGGTGGAGGATATCGATCACTGGATGGAAATGTTACTGGAGGATATGAAAAAGAGTGTGGATTCCAGTGGTGCTTTGATTGAAAGCTCAGGTAAGATGGCAGAACAATCACAGAATGCTTATGCAAGCAGTTATACAACTTTTGAGGAGACCAAAAAGGTTGTAAAGGAAACGATGCAGCGCATGGAGGATATTTCTAAAATTAATAAAATGGCAGATGGCATTCTGGATATTGCAAAGCAGACCAATCTCCTTTCTTTGAATGCTGCCCTGGAAGCAGCCAGAGCGGGTGCGGCAGGAAAGGGATTTGCAGTAGTAGCGAATGAAATTGGAGAACTGGCACGCACAACGACAACAACAGCCTCTGACATTTTACAAATGTGTGAGGATATTAATGGAAGTGTAGAGGAGGTTCGTAAGTGCTTTGATACAATCATGCGATTTATGGAGCAGACTGTCATGAAGCAATTCGGGTCCTTTACAGAGAAAGCGCATGAGTATAGTGAAACGGTAGAAATGATCCAGAAAAATATCATGAATCTGAATCAGTCTACGGATAGTTTGAGAAACTCCCTGCAGGAGATTTCTGCAAACATTTATGCGGTAAAAGAGATTACCCATGAAAATGGAATGGCCATTGGAATGATTTCAGGAAAGAATCTGGATACGTCTAAGATTGCGGATAAGATTCAGGGGCAGTCCGACAGCAATAAGGAATTGGTAGAGCAGCTTGAGAAGATCATTGTACATTTTCAGGCATAAAAATGTACGGCAGGTAAAATCACCTGCCTGAATGACGGCGTTTGGAAAGAGACAGGGGAGCAAATATCGTTTTGCGTCCGATGAAGCAGAAAAACTGTGTGAGCAGAATGCCGGAAAAGATACCGATGCTGTCAATTCCGACATCCCGTATGGATGGCCCGCGTCCGGCTACAAAGGACTGGTGATATTCATCCAGCCCGGCAAAGGCAACGCAGAATATACCGGCCAGAAGAAAAAGCCACAGACCGCGGATGCGGTAGACATAGAGGGGAAAGGCTACAGTGACAGCCAGAATGAAATATTCGGTTATATGTCCCAGTTTTCGAACATAATAGTGGATCTGATCTGCATAAATCAGAATCTGCGCAGCAGTCAGTTCCCTGTGCAGGAGCCTGTCTGCCAGTTCTACAAGCTTTACGCTGACTTTGTGGCTGAGTCCTGCAGAAGCAGTTCCATCCTGCGCCGAAAAGGCAAAAATCATGTACATGACTGCCAGTGCCGGCAGGAAGGAAAGCGGCTTCAGCAGGAAACGAAGCGTCTTTTTGATAAATAGCAGAAAATAGTGCATAAAAGTACCTCCTATAACTCTGTACTCATATATCCTATAGCAATTTGTCCAAAGATGCAATGAGGAAAAGAATATGGCAGAGCTGTGATTTCGTATGTGCAGGAATTGGAATTGCTTTCTTGGGTGCAGAGTGATAAGATAGAGAAGGTAAAATCAAGGAAACAAAAGAATAGAGAGGAACAAGGCAGGGAAAAAGGATGGAGAAGTTGATGAATTCGGCTGCGGAGGCAGTAGAGGCTAATATTAACGGTGGAAAGGCAAAAGCAGAGCTTCCGCTTGGAAAGATGATTCTGCTTGGAATCATGGCAGGAGCGTTTATTGCGCTGGGCGGTGCTGCCAGCAATGTGGCAGTGCATGATATTGCCAATGTAGGTGTGGCAAGGCTGGTAGCGGGAACGATTTTCCCGGTGGGGTTGATGTTGATTGTGCTGGTTGGAGGCGAGCTGTTTACCGGAAACTGTCTGATTACGATGGCAGTGATGGAGGGAAAGACAACGCTTGGAAAGATGTGCAGGAACTTGGTCGTAGTCTATTTCAGCAATCTGGTTGGTGCATTGATTGTGGATGCCCTGATTTTTTTTAGCGGACAATTAAACTATACGGCAGGGGCGCTGGGGGCTTACAGCATTAAGGTGGCTTATGGCAAGGCAACGATTGCTCCGGCGGCGGCAGTGACCTCTGGAATTTTATGTAATGTGCTGGTGTGTCTTGCGATTCTTGCAGCAGCAGCGGCAAGGGATGTGGCAGGCAAGGTGTGGGCTATCTTTTTTCCGATACTGGCCTTTGTAGTCTGTGGCTTCGAGCACTGTGTGGCAAATATGTTTTATATTCCGATTGGAATGATGGCAGCCACCAATCCGGCTTATGTGGCAAAGGCGGAAGAGCTGTATGGAATGACGGCAGAACAGTGTGCTTCGATTACCGTGTTACAGAGTCTTCAGAATTTTATTCCGGTTACGATCGGAAATATCATCGGCGGTGCGGTGTGCATCGGTATGATGTGCTTTTTGATCTACCGGAAGGATTGGAATAAAAAAGCAGGAGCTTAAAAAAACGCTCCGGGCAGGTCTCAGCTGAGACTGTCTGGAGCGTTTTTTTGTACGATAGGAATTCACCACTATCGTACAAAAAGACGGTTATATACAGAGTAGAAAGGCTTTAGCTGCTTAAAAACTGATACTGTTTTTCTAAAGCCTCCGGGACAGGAGTACCGGATTTGTTCAGCTTCTGGAAAATCATATCCAGATGGTGTTTTTTCTGGGCTGTATGAAGATCATAGCGATCCAGCGTTTCCTTATAAAGCGGATTTTCATGCAGTCTGGTACGGATAGCAGCAGAAAACGGGCAGTAGGTAAAGAGGATGCCACGGGAGACTTTGTTTAAGCGGGGCGAACCGTTTCCTTCGTACTGGATCCAGAGCAGGTAGTCTTGTACGAACATTTCCCGATAGCTGTTTTTGGCCTTTTGCAGGCTGTTTTTGATTTTGTCCTTGGCATCGGTGGACAGTTCGTGATTCTTGCGGTAGAACTGGATATAGTCGAAATATTCGCTGGTCAGGGACAGATCGGTCAGATCGTTCCAGCGTGCACCCTGAATGCGCCGGCACATTTCCCAGCGGTATTCTCCGGTCAGACGGATCAGCGTATTGCTCAGGTTTTCCAGATGGAAGACGGAGAGCAGCATTCGTGACGGAGTGGTACGGCGTCTGCCTTCGATTTCCTGCCACATGACACCTCTTGTCCCGAGGTTTGGCAGAAGGATGATATCCGGGAGAATTTCTACCTGTACAAATTCCTTGGAGATACCCATCTCCGGTTTGGTGAATACGGTTTCGCGGTAGAAGGCGCTGTAGTCACTGCTTCGGATCGAATTTATGACATCGACAGCTTTTGCCGGAGTCACCAGAGTGCTTTCCAGATCCTTTAATACATTATGTTCGGAGAAGACCGGACAGAAGGTGGAAAGTCTGCCGAAGGTAGTCTTGTTGACAATCGGGAAGAGGTTGTCCATTTCATACAGAACCTTCTGCTTGTTGTCATCGGCCATCCGGCGCTCTTCCTCCGCTGTGATTTTGCCGGATACGCGCAGTTCGCGAAGGTGTGCTTCGTAATCGGTATCAAATTCGTTGCGGCTTGGAAGCTTTTTGCCCTGATAGATGGCAAGCAGCCATTCATACATCGTATAGATTCCCTGTGTCTCATTGCCATGATATTGTCCTGCAATGGAATAGAGATAGGAAGCATATTCTGTTCCGGCCAATTCTTCGTCCACATAGCCGAAATGGAAAAACATCATTAAAACAGGAGGAATGCGGCTGTCGGACACGCTTTGCAGGAAAGCATTTTTGTAAACCTGATAGAATAGCTTCGTAATCCGTAGACGGAGTTTGCGAGCCTCGTCATCGGCAGCATTTTTGTCCAGCATGGCCTTGTATCGGCTGATACATTCGGTAAATTCGCCTGCCAGCTCTTCGTCACATTTGCCATAGGCAAGAATCTGCTCCAGAGAATCGGCAAGAGCTTCGGTGCCTTTGGACTGGGCGGCCTCGCGGAGCTGTTCCGGGGGCGTTTCCTCCAGAATCCGGCAGCGTTCCAGGTATTCGGAACGTCGTTCCTGATAGAGAGAACGGTCAATATAGGGAGAGCTTTCAATCTGAATCAACTGTTTGCCGAGGGAAGCAGCTAATGGCAGCGTGTCTTCGCCAGCGCGGAAAGCACGATAGTACAGGTCGGTGAACAGATCGAAAAAATCCAGCCTGTTTTCGCTTAACAGCAGGCAGGAAACCTCCTTTTGATAATCGTCGATGACACCGCAGGTATCCAGTATCATATGTAAATCCTGACTGAGCTTCATGAGAAATCCGGTCAGAATAGAAGGCTCCTCAAAGGGAAGAAGCTTCTGGGAGGAAATTCCGGCAATGCCTTCATAGTATGAGCTCAGCCAGCCGGGAATGTCATCCTCCAGTGCCAGAGGCTCCAGCGTTTCCAAAGCCGGAAGTGCTTTGGGGGAAATATGAAAATGAGTGCACAGTTCCTTATATTCTTCATATTTGGATAAGAGGGAGTCATACAGACCGGAACAGTCAAAGTGTGTCAGCACATAATGATCCAGAATTTCATGACACAAGTGAGCGGCAGAAATAATGAAGAAGTGACGGTATTCCGGATGCTCTACCAAAATAGCAGTCAGATCCTCGATGGAAGCATAAGGGTATTCCGCCAGCATACAGTCCTCAAGCGCGGTATAGGCGACCGAATGGCAGTCGAAAGCGATGTCACAAAGACCGATGATATCGCCCTTTTCCAGAGTCATTTCAAAACTGCCGGTGCGCCCCTGGATGCTGCCGCTTACCAGTACATACAGCTCCCTGACCGGCAGACCGGCTTCCAGGAAGCGGGTTCCCTTCACAATATTTAACATGCAGGTTCCTCCTTTGATCAGAGGGAAAACATAGCATTCCCCTAAATTATTTATACTATAGTAATAGTATATCTCTTTTTTTAGGGTAAGCCAATAGAAAAAACGTGACACATCTGTACTTTTTTGAGGGGATTTGATACAATATTTTCAGAATGTAAATGCAGGAGGTGCCCCATGGAACAGGACAGGCTCAGCAGGGAAGAAATCGTCGCCATGTATAAAAGTGATGTGGAGCGGCTCGTTCCCTATATTGCATGGCTGCAGAAGAAGGCCGGACAGCAGATTGCGCAGAGTTTTCACGGAGAAGGAATTGAGAAAAATTCTGTAACCTTTCCGGTTTATGATTCCACCATGCTCCAGTTTGTGAAGGAAGCAAAAAGGACGAAATTCATCGACCGGAATTATGTATATGTATATTCCAAATGGCAGATTCGGAATGTGAAGGATGAAAAGAGGGCCATTGAACGTGCCACACTTCAGGACATCGGAATATTGGGCGGCATTTTGTCAAAATATATTATCAAGGGTATGACCAAAGGCAGCGTATGGCAGGAAGGTGTAGAGAATGGCGTGCTTCTGGCAGTGCTCGAGAAGATGAAGGAATTGATGGATTTTTGGGATAAAGCGTAATAGATGGGAAGGACAGGAGTTACAGGCATGGGAGAAAAGTCGGTACAGAAGAAGCAGTATATTGTTGAGACTGCCAGAAAGGTATTCATGGAGAAGGGGTATAAGAATGTGACCATGAAGGATATCGTTGAGGCATGTGAAATCAGCCGGGGCGGTCTTTATCTTTATTTTGACAGCACCGCAGAAATTTTTCTGGAAGTCTTGAAGATGGAAGCGGAGGAAAAGGATGACGTTTTTTCGGAAAATGTAACCGAAGAGACGATGGTGACAGATATTCTGTTAATGTTTCTGAAGGAGCAGAAAAAGGAACTGCTTCGCAGGAAGAACAATCTGACCATAGCATCCTATGAATTTTTCTTTGAAAACAATAAGAAAAAGGACATACGGGAGGAATACCCGAAGCGGAAGTTTGAACAGGCAGTGGAGTCTCTGGCCGCTCTGGTGGAGGCAGGCATACAGAGCGGGGAATTTTATGAGGTGGATGCAGAGACGATGGCTCGAAATATCATGTTCCTAATTGAAGGAATGAGGGTTTCTTCGCAGACGATGGGGATTTCGGAAGAAGCCGTGGACAGGGAATTTGCCTATATTGTGCAGAATCTGGTAATTGAGGAAGAGTAGGGAAAATGCTTCAAGGATGAAAATCTTTGAGGCATTTTGTGCGAAAAGATGAAAACAGGAGAGGGATGCAATGATACAGACAGTGGTTTCTGCCGGGCTTCCGGTAGGAGAAAATCTGATGATTCAAAAGAAAAGAATGATGGGAAAGCAAACGGAGGGGCCGGGAAGCTTTGGCCGGATCAGCATCGTGACGGGAATACACGGTGATGAGCTGGAAGGGCAGTATGTCTGCTATGAGCTGGCACGCAGACTGGAAGAGGCTTCGGAACAGTTGTACGGGATCGTGGATATTTATCCGGCCTTAAATCCGCTTGGTATGGATACCAGGCATCGTGCCATTCCGCAGTTTGAGATGGATATGAACCGTATTTTCCCGGGAAACCGGGACGGTGCCGTTATGGAGCGGGTTGCTGCATCGGTAGTAGAGGACCTGATCGGTTCGGATGTCTGCATCGATGTGCATTCCAGCAACGCCTTTAACAGAGAGGTGACCCAGGTGCGGATCAGTCAGGATTTTAAGGAAAGGCTTCTGCCGTTTGCAAAGCTTTTGAATACGGAGATGATCTGGCTGAATGCAACGGAAACCGTACATGAATCGACTCTGGCACATTCCATGAATATGCTGGGAGTACCGACCCTGGTCGTGGAAATGGGACTGGGTGCTGCTATCAATATGGACTACGGAAACCGGATTGTGGACGGCATCCTGAATCTGATGCGGGAAATGGGGCTGTGGAAGGGAGCTGTCGGGCAAATCAGACAGCCGGCCGTTGTTCTGGACAGTGCCATTCAGTTTATACGGGCGCAGAAGGAAGGAATTTTTCTGCCGTCAATAAGCCATGAGGCACGTGTGGAAAAGGGAGAGGTTCTGGGGCGTATCGTGGATGTACTGCATACCAGCGTACAGGAAGAGATTACAGCGCCCTGCGACGGAATGGTCTTTACACTGAGAGAATACCCTATGGTGTATGAGGGGGCGCTGCTGATGCGGATTTTGATGGAACAGGGAGAGGAGTCAGGACAGTCATGTACTTAAAGGAGATTTATACGATCAAGGCACCATACAGAGAGTCGATGAACATCCGGGGCTACAGCTTTGGAAAGGGAGATAAGGCTGCCTGCATCCTGGGGCCGGTGCGTGGAAATGAAATACAACAGCTTTATATCTGTTCGCAGCTTGTGAAAAAATTAAAGGAGCTGGAAAACAACGGATGTATCAGTTCCGGTAAGGAGATTCTGGTTATCCCGGTGGTGAACAATTATTCCATGAATGTGGGAAAACGTTTCTGGGGAGAGGACAATACGGATTTGAATCGGCGCTTCCCGGGCAATCCGCAGGGCGATACGACGGACCGTATTACCGGAGCCGTGCTGGAGGCTGTAAAGGATTATGGCTTCGGAATCCAGTTTGCCAGCTTTTATATGAACGGAGAATTTGTGCCGCATGTGCGCATGATGGAAACCGGATATCAGAATACGTCACTGGCAAATCTGTTCGGCCTGCCTTATGTGGTAGTCCGCAGACCGCGTCCCATCGATACCAAGACATTGAATTTTAACTGGCAGAATGAGCAGACGGCAGCCTTTTCCGTATATACGAATAAAAATGATGAAATTGATGATAAAAGCGCCAGACAGGCAGTAGCGGCCGTACTGCGTTTCCTGACCCGGATGGGAATCATTCGTTACGAAAGCCACAGCGGCTATATCAGCCATGTGATTCAGGAAGAGCAGCTTACGAATGTACATTCCATGTCCGGCGGCATCTACCGCAGACAGATCAATCCGGGAGAAGAGGTGCGGTATGGACAGATAATCGGACAGGTCATTGACCCGTATGAGGGCGGAGTGCGTGAAAATATCACAGCGCCTACGGACGGAGTGGTGTTCTTTGCCCATACACAGCCGTTGATTCACGAAGGGGATATTGCGTACCGGCTGATTCACAGGCTGCATGAGTAGACTGGGGAAAATGGGTAAATAGGATTGAAAAAACTGTAAAAATCGGTATAATAATGTATCAGAGGAAGTCCGTGCGTCAAAAGGCGGCACGGTGGAGATACCAAAAACAATGGAGGACTCAGAAATGGGAAATGTAAGACGTATCTATGTGGAGAAAAAGGAGGACTTTGCGGTCAAGGCGAAGGAACTTCAGGAAGAGATTGAAGGCTATCTCGGTATTCATGGTGTGGAACGGGTGAGAGAGCTGATCCGTTACGATGTGGAAAATCTTTCTGATGCGGTTTATGAAAGGGCATGCAGGACTGTATTTTCCGAGCCGCCGGTGGACATACTGTATGAAGAGGAATTCCCGATGCCGGAAGGTGCAAGGGTGTTCAGCGTAGAGTTTTTACCGGGACAGTTCGATCAGAGAGCTGATTCTGCCGTACAGTGTGTACAGTTCCTGAAGGAAGATGAGAACCCGATTATCCGTACCGCGGTTACATACCTTTTAGAGGGAAGCATTTCTGATGATGAGTTTGAAAAAATAAAAGCATACTGTATCAATCCGGTGGATTCCCGTGAAACCGGTATGGTGAAACCGGAAACACTGGCAGATACCTTTGAGGAGCCGGAGGATGTCCGGATTTTTGACGGCTTTGCAGAGATGGAAGAGGAGGATTTGAAGACACTGTATGAGTCTCTTGGTCTGGCTATGACCTTCAAGGATTTCCTGCACATTCAGAATTACTTTAAAAACGAAGAGAAGAGAGATCCTTCCATGACGGAGATCCGTGTACTGGATACCTACTGGTCTGATCACTGCCGTCATACGACCTTCTCTACGGAACTGACCGATGTGGAATTTGAGGAAGGCTATTATAAGGAGCCGATTGAAACGACCTACCAGAGTTATTTGGATACAAGAGAAGAAATTTTCAAGGGTCGTGAGGATAAGTTTGTCTGTCTGATGGATTTAGCGCTGATGGCGATGCGTAAATTGAAAAAGGACGGCAAGCTGACGGATCTGGAGGAGTCAGAGGAGATCAATGCCTGCTCCATTATCGTTCCGGTGGAGATTGACGGAGTGGAGGAAGAGTGGCTTGTCAACTTTAAAAACGAGACACATAACCATCCGACGGAAATCGAGCCGTTCGGTGGTGCGGCTACCTGTCTTGGCGGTGCCATCCGTGATCCGCTGTCCGGACGTACCTATGTATATCAGGCAATGCGTGTGACCGGTGCGGCAGATCCGACGGTTCCGGTGACAGAAACTTTAAAAGGAAAATTATCGCAGAAGAAGTTAGTCCGCGGCGCGGCAGCAGGATATTCCTCCTACGGCAACCAGATTGGACTGGCAACCGGATTTGTGAAGGAAATTTATCATCCGGACTATGTGGCAAAGCGTATGGAAATCGGTGCGGTCATGGGTGCTGCTCCGCGTAAGAATGTGATTCGTGAAACCTCTGATCCGGGCGATATCATCATCCTGCTTGGTGGGCGTACCGGCCGTGACGGCTGTGGCGGCGCTACCGGTTCTTCCAAGGCTCATACCGAGGAATCCACAGCTACCTGCGGTGCTGAGGTACAGAAGGGTAACGCACCGACAGAGCGTAAGATTCAGAGATTGTTCCGCAGAGAGGAAGTCAGCAGACTGATTAAGAAATGTAATGATTTCGGTGCTGGCGGTGTATCGGTAGCCATCGGTGAGCTGGCAGAGGGATTGATCGTAGATTTGGATAAGGTGCCGAAGAAATACGCCGGACTGGACGGAACAGAGCTTGCTATTTCGGAGTCTCAGGAGCGTATGGCAGTTGTGGTAGACCCTAAGGATGTGGATAAATTCTTGGGCTATGCGGGGGAAGAGAATCTGGAGGCGGTTGCGGTTGCAACGGTTACAAAGGAGCCGCGTCTGGTATTAAGCTGGCGTGGAAAGGAAATCGTGAATATTTCCAGAGCCTTCTTAGACACCAATGGAGCACATCAGGAAACCGCTGTAAAGGTAGAAATGCCGAAGGAAGAGGACAATTATCTGAACCGCTATGCGATTGAGGATGTGGCAGAGGCCTTGGAGAAGGATGATATCAAGGGTGCATGGCTGCGTACCTTAAATGATCTGAATGTTTGCTCCCAGAAGGGGCTGGTGGAGATGTTTGACGGCTCCATCGGTGCAGGAAGCGTATTTATGCCATATGGTGGAAAATATCAGCTGACAGAGACACAGACTATGGTTGCCAAGCTTCCGGTATTAAAGGGCAAAACCGATACGGTTACGATGATGAGCTACGGCTTTGATCCGTATCTGTCCTCCTGGAGTCCATACCATGGTGCCATCTATGCTGTGATGGAATCCATGGCAAAGATTGTGGCAAGCGGTGGAGATTACAGAAAGCTGCATTTTACCTTCCAGGAATATTTCAGACGTATGAGCGAGGATCCGAGACGCTGGAGCCAGCCGTTTGCAGCATTGCTCGGAGCCTACGATGCACAGGTTGGTTTTGAACTGGCATCCATTGGCGGTAAGGACAGTATGTCCGGCAGCTTCAATGAGATTGATGTACCTCCGACCCTTGTTTCCTTCGCAGTGGATGTGGCAAAATCTCAGGATATCATTACACCGGAATTAAAGACAGCAGGCAATAAGCTGGTAGTCTTTGAGATAGAAAAGGACGAATATGATCTTCCGATTTATGAGAAGGTTATGGCCTTATATGATGTCGTTGCAGGGCTGATTATGGCAGGCAAGGCAGTTTCTGCTTACGCTCTGGATTCCAAGGGTCTCGCGGCAGCTATCAGCAAGATGGCATTTGGCAATAAGCTGGGTGCTTCCTTAGAGAGCACTCTGTCTGTCAAGGATGTATTCGGCAACGGGCTGGGTAACATCGTAGTAGAGCTTGTGCCTGATGCAGTGGAAAGTCTGGAGAGTATGAATGTCGACTATACGGTGGTCGGTGAAGTGACGGACGATGCACAGTTTACCTACGATGATGTAGTCATTACGATGGATGAAGCGGTAGCTGCATGGACATCTAAGCTTGAGAAGGTATTCCCGACAAAAGCATACAAAGGAAAGGAAGCCGTTCACTCTGAGGTATATCAAGCCGATCAGATTTATGTATGCAGGAACAAGATTGCAAAGCCGACCGTATTTATTCCGGTCTTCCCGGGTACAAACTGTGAGTATGACAGTGCAAAGGCATTTGAGCGTGCAGGTGCAAAGGTTATCACAAAAGTATTTAAGAACCGCAATGCACAGGATATCCGCGAGAGTGTGGAGGAATTTGAACAGTCCATCGGACAGTCACAGATTATCATGTTCCCGGGTGGATTCTCTGCCGGTGATGAACCGGACGGAAGCGCTAAATTTTTTGCAACTGCCTTCCAGAATGAAAAGATAAAGGAAGCAGTCATGAAGCTTTTGCAGGAAAGAGATGGTCTTGCACTTGGTATCTGCAACGGCTTTCAGGCGCTCATTAAGCTGGGCCTTGTGCCGTATGGAACCATCACCGGCCAGAAGGAGGATTCCCCGACCCTGACTTTCAATACGATCAACCGTCATATTTCCAAGATGGTCTACACGAAGGTCGTTTCCAATAAGTCACCGTGGCTTGCTAAGGCAGAGCCTGGTGCAACCTATGTCACTCCGGCTTCCCATGGTGAAGGACGTTTTGTAGCGCCGAAGGAATGGATTGACAGGCTGTTTGCAAACGGACAGGTGGCAACACAGTATGCGGATGTGAACGGTAAGGTATCCATGGATGAGGAATGGAATGTCAACGGTTCCTATGCGGCAATCGAAGGCATCACCTCTGAGGACGGCAGATGCTTCGGTAAGATGGCACATATCGAACGACGCGGGGATGCGGTTGCCATGAATATTTACGGTGAGCAGGATCTGAAGGTATTTGAGGCTGGTGTGGAGTATTTCCAGTAAAAAATAAATTTTGAGCAGAAGAAAAGGGTAAGAGAAATAAGGGCTTACCCTTTTTTCAATAGAAAACGGGAGAAAAGATGCAGAAGTCTGAAAAGGATGAAAAAATTTCAAAACTGGCCATGCAGGTGCTCACGCTTGCCAGAGACAGCATTATGGTGAATTTGCGTTTTCTGGATATGGCGCTTTCAAGACTGACCCTGACAGAGCAGAGAGGAAACGGTCAGGTAGCAGTAAATGGTATGCAGATTTTGTATGATCCGGTGGTGGTTTTAAAGATGTACAGACAGGAGCCGAACCGTGTGTTTCGACTTTATCTGCACATGCTGTTCCACTGTATTTTTTATCACAGCTTCCAATATGATAAGGTGGAGACGGAGTATTGGGATCTGGCAGCAGATATTGCGGCGGAGAATGCCATTTTAGAGATGTCTGTCTATCAGGGAGCGCTAAAACAGGATGAAGAAGCAAAGGCAAAGCTCCGGGTGTTAAAGGAGGATGTCGGTGCACTGACTGCGGAGCGGCTCTATCGGTATTTTAGGAACAATCCGCTGACGGAGAATGCCAAAAAGGAGTATCGTGCCTTTTTTCACCGGGACGAGCATCTTTACTGGAAGCCTGCGGAGGAACTGGCGATTTCGGCACAGGACTGGAGGAAAATCAGTGAGCGCATCAAAGCAGATTTAAAGAGCTTTTCCAAAGCCAGAGGAAATGCAGAAAGCAATGCCGAAAGTATCGAAAAGAATCTGCGTGAGGCTACCAGAGAACGGTATGATTATGGCGGTCTGCTCAGACGGTTTATGGTGATGGGTGAAGACCTGCGGCTTTCCGAGGATGAATTTGATTATGTCTATTATACGTACGGTCTTTCCACCTATGGAAATGTACCCCTTGTGGAGCCGTTAGAGTACCGGGATATCAAAAAAATCAGGGAGTTTGTGATTGCCATCGACACTTCGGCCTCCTGCCGTGGGGAGGTGGTACGGGCCTTCCTGCGGAAGACCTATTCGATTTTGAAAAGTGAAGAGACTTTTTTTAAGAAGATGAATGTACACATCATACAGTGTGACAATGAAATTCAGAGCGACGTGAGGATTATCTCGGATGAGGAGTTTGAAGCGTTTATGAAGCATGGAAAGCTGAAGGGCTTTGGTTCCACGGATTTCAGACCGGTCTTTGATTATGTGGACACGCTGCGAAAAGAAGGAGAGTTTGAGAATCTGAAGGGGCTAATCTATTTTACGGACGGCTATGGAGTGTATCCGGAAAGAATGCCGGAATATGATGTGATCTTCGCCTTTTTGGAGGAGGATGACAGAGCGCCGCAGGTTCCGCCATGGGCCATCAGGGCTGTGCTTTCGGAGGAGGATGTGGAGGCATAGAAATCCGGGAAGGCTCGTAAGAGACGGGAGCAGACACAGAAAAGACAGAGCAGAAAGGCTGGATATCGATATGAATATCAGACAGGCAAAGGATTATATTAAGGATTCGGTTGCGATTTATTTAAAAAAGGATGAGTTTGGAGAATACCGGATACCGGTCGTCAGACAGCGGCCGATTTTTCTTTTGGGAGCGCCGGGCATCGGAAAGACGGCGGTCATGGAGCAGATTGCGCAGGAGTTGGGAATTGCGTTGGTTTCCTATTCTATGACGCACCATACGAGACAGTCCGCGCTGGGACTTCCAAATATCCAAAAGAAGGTGTATGACGGCACGGAGTATGAGGTCAGCGAATATACGATGAGTGAAATCATTTCCTCCGTGTATGAGTGTATGGAGGAAAGTGGCATTCGGGAGGGGATTCTGTTTTTGGATGAAATCAACTGCGTATCGGAGACGTTAGCACCGTCGATGCTGCAGTTTTTGCAGTACAAGGTGTTTGGCAGACATAAGGTGCCGGAGGGCTGGGTGATCGTGACTGCCGGAAATCCGCCGGAATATAATAAGTCGGTGAGGGAGTTTGATGTGGTGACCATGGACCGTCTGAAGCTTTTGGAGGTGGAGGCTGATTATACGGTCTGGAAGGAATATGCGCTGGAAAGAGGAGTGCACAATGCCATCATCAGCTTTCTGGATTTGAAAAAGGAATATTTTTATCAGATGGAGACAACGATTAAGGGACGTTCCTATGTAACGGCAAGAGGCTGGGAGGATTTGTCGCAGATTCTTCTTCTGTATGAGGAAGAGGGCATGAATGTGGATGAGACTCTGGTCGGCCAGTATATACGGAATGATAAGGTAGTCAGAGAATTTACGGCTTACTATGACCTGTACAATAAATACAAAAAGGATTATCGTATCGAAGATATTTTAAAGGGTGAGATTTCCGAAGAAGCCAGAGTGCGTGCAAAGGCTGCCGGCTTCGATGAGAGGCTCTCGCTGCTGGGAATGCTTTTGGACCGGGTCATCTATGATATGAGAAAAAACGTGGAAACCGCTGATTATCTGAATGATCTGATGCACCCGCTGAAGGCGCTCAAGCAGGTGGCGCTTTCGGAGGATGCAGATGCGGGAGAAAGGCTTCTTACGATGCTGGTTCAGCAGATGAGTGGCAGAAGGAAGCTGTTGGAATCCCTTCAGAAAGCCAATTCCCTTTCGGATACGGATCGGAGAAAGCATAAGCAGGTCATCCGTTTCCTGACACAGGTACAGAAGGAGCTTTATGTGGCAGAGGAGAAGGATGCGGCGGCTGCTTTTGCACAGATTAAGACCAAATTCGATGCTGAAGTGGCTGACATGAAGCAGGAAAATCAGAAGGCAAAGGAGCAGCTCCATCATTTGTTTGTGTTTGTGGAGGAGGCTTTTTCCAGAGATGGCGTGAGTGGAAATGAAATGCTCGTTCTCGTGACGGAGCTTACGGTTAATTCATACAGCGCAAGGTTTATTGCGATGTTTGGCAGTCAGGATTATCAGAATTACAGCAGGGAGCTGATGTTGTCTGAAAGACAGAGCGATCTTCAGAAGGAGTTAGAGGAACTGGAGCTATAGCGCAGACAAAGCAGGCTTCCGGAAACGGAGAGTCAGAGGGATGCGGGAAAAGGAAATAGAGGTAAAGGGAGGTTCTCTCTATTATGTGATACGGGAGGATGGTGCACATATTACGAGAGCAGGAAGGTTAAATGGTGAAATTCTGGTGCCGGACTCTGTGGAGGCAGAGGCTCATGGAATGCCGGAAGGAAGCCACCAAACGAAGGGGGATAGGCGGATTCCGGTTGTGGCAGTAGAGAAAAAGGCTTTCCTGAGCCAGAAGAAGCTGCGGGGTATAAGCCTGCCCGATTCGGTAGCAGAGATTGGGGAATGGGCCTTTGCTTATTGCAGCAATCTGGAATATGTGCGGCTGCCGAAAAGAAAGCTGGTGCTAGGCAAGGGGATTTTTCAGGAGTGCAGAAATCTGGAGAGACTGGAAACAGAACTGAAAACAGAGCGGGAAACACAAATTGCATATCTGCTTGCGGCTTCTGCAGTCCTGTTAGATGCAGAATATCTGCTGACACCGGAGGAAGCCGGAGGAAAGGAATGGCTGGCAAAATGGGATGCCAGAATGCTGGAACTGCTGCATGAAGATGATTTGGAAGGGTATACGAAAATGATCCTCTGCGGAGAAGAGGATCTGGATCTGGATCAGGATACTTTTCAAAAGGAGAAGCGACGGAGTAAGGTGCGTCTCTGCTTTCTCAGGCTGATGCGTCCGATTGGACTGGAAGGACATATCGGGGAAGAACTGAAGGACTACCTGCTGTCCCATACCAAAGGCTGTGAAACGGAGGAAAGCTGGGAGGTGCTTCTAAAGGAGCATGGGGATGAGAAGGAATATTATGAATTTTTCTGCGGACTTGGCTGCATGACACCGGAAAATAAGGGATCCATGTTAGAGGACATGGGTGAGTTCCATGCGGAGATGAAAGCGTTTTTATTGCAGTATGGTCAGGAGGAAAATGCCGGACAGGATGTGTTCGCAGGCTTTGAGCTGTAGGAAGTTTATTGAATTTTTAGAAAAAAACCAGATTTGCATAATTGCATTTGAAAAGGGAAACAGTTAAAGTGATGTTATCTTACAAGAGGATAAGGTCACTATTGGAATCATAAGTGACAGAAAGGCATGGTTTTCTTATGAAAGAGGTAAAGCAACCCAAAAAACCACTTATATTTTATTATCTAATCGTTCTGTTGGTCATTTTTTTACTGAACGGACTGTTGTTTCCGCGTCTTATGAAGCAGCAGATTGAAACGGTGGATTATGGTACCTTCCTGTCGATGTTGGATGAGGGTAAGGTAGATACCGTTCAGGTGGAGACAGATTACATTTATTTCAGCGGCAGGGATGAGGCAAAGCTGCTGTACCGTACAGCAACCTTTGATGATCCGAATCTGGTAGACAGGCTTTATGATGCAGGCTGTACCTTTGGAAAGGTCGTAGAGGAGCAGATGTCTCCGTTTATGAATTTCCTGTTGAGCTGGATTCTGCCGATTGCAATTTTCTGGATGATCGGTCAGTTCTTATCCAAAAAGCTGATGGAGAAGATGGGAGGCATGGGCGGCCCGACGATGCAGTTTGGAAAGAGCAATGCCAAGGTCTATGTGGAGTCCAGTACCGGCATTAAATTTAAGGATGTGGCAGGCGAGGACGAAGCCAAGGAGGTTTTGCAGGAAATCGTGGAATTTCTGCATAATCCGAAGGAATATCAGGAAATTGGTGCGAGGATGCCGAAGGGCGCTCTTTTGGTCGGCCCTCCCGGTACCGGAAAAACGCTGCTGGCCAAAGCGGTTGCAGGAGAAGCGGGTGTACCGTTCTTTTCCATTTCCGGTTCGGAATTTGTACAGATGTTTGTTGGTATGGGTGCCGCAAAGGTAAGAGACCTGTTCAAACAGGCAGGTGAGCAGGCACCGTGTATCGTGTTTATTGATGAGATTGACACTATCGGTAAGAAGCGTGATGGCGGCGGTATGGGCGGCAACGATGAAAGAGAGCAGACACTGAACCAGCTTTTAACGGAGATGGACGGTTTTGACGGCTCCAGGGGAGTGGTCATTCTGGCGGCAACCAACCGGCCGGATTCGCTGGACCCGGCGCTGCTTAGGCCGGGCCGTTTTGACAGACGGGTTCCGGTAGAACTGCCGGATCTGGCGGGCAGAGAAGCTATTTTAAAGGTGCATGCGGCAAAAATTAAGCTGGCTGATAATGTAGATTTTAATGCCATTGCCAGAGCCAGTGCGGGAGCCTCCGGGGCAGAGCTTGCCAATATCGTGAATGAGGCAGCGCTTCGTGCGGTCAGACAGGGCAGAAAGTATGTCCTTCAGGCAGATTTGGAGGAAAGCATCGAGGTAGTCATAGCCGGTTATCAGAAAAAGAACAAGGTCCTTTCAGAAAAGGAAAGGATGATCGTAGCTTATCATGAAATCGGACATGCTCTGGTAGCAGCATTACAGACGCATTCTGCGCCGGTCACCAAGATTACGATCGTGCCCCGTACCTCCGGTGCGCTTGGCTACACGATGCAGGTGGATGAAAAGGAACATAACCTGATGAGCAGGGAGGAACTGGAAAATAAGATTGCAACCTTTACCGGAGGCCGCTGTGCGGAGGAGCTGGTATTCCATTCCATTACGACAGGAGCATCCAATGACATCGAGCAGGCGACGAAGCTGGCCAGAGCGATGATTACACGCTATGGTATGAGCGATGCCTTTGGCATGGTTGCCATGGAAACAGTCTCCAATCAGTATCTGGGCGGAGATACCTCTTTAGCCTGTGCACCGGATACGGCCAAGCAGATAGATGAGCTGGTTGTACAACTGGTAAAGAAGCAGTATGAAAAGGCAGAGAAGCTGTTGCAGGATAATATGATGAAGCTTCATGAGCTGGCAAAATACCTGTACGAGAAGGAGACAATTACAGGTGAGGAATTTATGAATATTCTGGAGGGACAAACAGAGAAAGAGGCATAGTTTGGCAGCAGTTCAGCCCGCGTCGGAGCCAGCCTGGCTCCGACGTGGGCTGAACTTTTTCACATTTTTTGCGGAAAAGGAAAAGAACTTGTCAACTGTCCGGGTTATATTTTATACTACAGTGTAGATGTTTGATATCACGAAAGAACTGAGGGTGGAAAAATGTGGCGAAAGATCAGGGATAGTAAGACAGGGTCTGTCCAGACTCTGCGGTGGCTTGGAATATATGTTTTAAATTTCTTGAAGTGGCTTGTCATGGCGACCATCATTGGATTGATTGGCGGAATTGTCGGTACGGTCTTTCATGAGTGTATTGAACTGGTGACGGATTTTCGCAGGGAGAACGGCTGGATGCTTTATCTGCTTCCCTTTGCCGGAATGCTGATTGTATTTTTATATCATCGTGCAGGGCTTCGGAATGACCGTGGAACCAATCTGGTTTTGGATTCGGTGCATACGGAGCAGCACGTGCCGTTTCGGATGGCGCCGCTTATTTTTATCGGTACGATTCTGACCCATCTGTGCGGAGGTTCTGCCGGACGTGAGGGAGCCGCTTTGCAGATTGGCGGAAGCATCGGCTCAACGCTGGGAGGAATCTTTCATTTTGGAGAAAAGGACAGGCATGTCCTTGTCATGTGCGGTATGAGCGCAGTTTTTACCGCTATGTTCGGGACACCGCTTACTGCAACGGTGTTCAGCATGGAGGTGGTCAGTGTCGGCATTGTTTATTACAGCGCTTTTGTACCCTGTATCATTTCGGCTACGGTGGCCTATGGACTGACCAGCTATCTGGGTGTCAATGCGACACGCTATGCGGTGAATATCGGATATACGCTTTCTCTTTCCATCTGCCTGAAGGTGATTGTGATGGCGATGCTGTGCGGACTGGTGGGTATTTTGTTTTGTGTGGCGCTTCATACAGTATCGCATCTTGCAAAGGAGAAAATTCCGAATGATTATATCCGGGTATGCGTAGGCGGTGTGCTGGTCATTCTGCTCACCCTGCTGGTAGGTGCGGATTATTACAACGGTGCCGGTACGTCCATGATTCAGAAGGCGCTTCACAGTGAGGTGCCGCCCACGGCATTTTTATGGAAGATTTTGTTTACTGCCGTGACGATCGGCATGGGCTTTAAGGGCGGTGAGATTGTGCCCACTTTATTTATTGGTGCCACCTTTGGTAATTTTATTGGCCCGGTTCTTGGTATAGATCCTTCCTTTGCGGCCGCCGTCTGTATGGTAGCGATGTTCTGTGCCGTGGTAAACTGTCCGATTGCTTCGGTTCTGTTGGGATTGGAGCTGTTTGCAAGAACCGATATGCTGCTGTTTGCCATTGCGTGTGGGGTAAGCTATGTCTTTTCTGGATATTACAGTCTCTATAGCAGTCAGAAAATCATGTATGCAAAGACCAGGCCGGAGTACATCAATAAAAAGGCGGAGTAGGGGATGCTTGACATCCCAAAATCAGTTCTGTAGAATGACCGTATAAATTTGTCGGATTTTATTCATAATCTGCATAATTATGAGGAGGATAAAATATGTTTTGCACAAATTGCGGCAGTAAAATGGAGGATGGAGATAAATTTTGCGGTCAGTGCGGCTGGCATGTAGAGGAGGAAAAGGATACACAGCAGGCAGAGGGAGAGAAAGGAGCAGGAAATCCGAATCCTAAAATGATGACAGACCCGTTTTCAAATCCGAATCCGGGAATTATGGCGGACCCGTTGCCGGCTCCTCATCCGGGCGTAGCGAAATCTTCTGGGTTTTCCAGATTCTTTCAGAAGGTAAAAACGTGGTCAAAAATTATCGGTTCAAGCCGGTAAAAACGTCATGGAGATTCAGGATGAAGAAGGTATGGAAGTCAAGGGAATCAGAAAAAGCTATCAGAAAAAGGAGGTTCTGAAGGACGTCTCCTTTTTGGCGAAGACAGGACAGTGTATCGGTATTCTGGGTGGAAACGGCAGCGGAAAATCCACGCTGCTTTCCATTCTGGCCGGAATACAGAGGGCAGACCGTGGAAGCTTTCTATGGGAGGGAGAGGATCTTTTCGGAAAGCCAGGGCTGCGAGAACGTCTGGTGGGTTATGTACCGCAGGGCACTCCGTTGCTTGAGGAGCTAACGGCATGGGATAATCTCAGGCTTTGGTATGAGAAGGATCAGCTGCGAAAGGAACTGCGGGATGGTGCACTTGCCATGTTAGGTATCCCGGAATTTTTAAAAACACCGGTCAGGAAGCTGTCAGGGGGTATGAAAAAGAGGCTGACGATAGGCTGTGCTATTGCAAATCGGCCGAAGTTGCTGCTTCTGGATGAGCCGTCTGCAGCGCTGGATCTGGTGTGCAAGGAAAGCATCGCTGACTATCTGAAGGAGTTTAAGCGGCAGGGAGGCATGATTTTGCTTGCCACACATGACGTGCAGGAGCTTGCGCTGTGTGATGCCTGGTATGTTTTAAAAGAGGGAGTTTTGGTTCCTTATGATTATGACGGAGATATACACCGTCTGGCAGGGTTTTTGTGAGATGAAAAGAGCGTGGATTTACCTGGAACTTCAGTTAAAAAGAATAGCAAAAGCCTTTCCGGCTATGATGATGACCACATTGCTGCTCACCGGCGGCATGTGGTTATTCGTTCATATGCTGCTTGATCTGGATTTTTCGGATGAACAGAAAAAGAAGGTACAGGTCGGAATCGTAGGAAATGCAGAGGATAATTATCTTGGCATGGGAATCTACGCCTTGCAGACGATGGACACCTCACGCTTTGTGGTAGATTTTTACAATATGTCGGAAGAAGAAGCGAAAAGAGGTCTGGAAGAGGGAAACTTGTCTGTTTATGTTCGTATACCGGATGATTTTTTAGAGTCGGTATTGTGTGGAGAGAACAAGCCTATTACCTATGTAACAACGGCGGGTACAGCGAGACTCGGTTCTGTTCTGATGGAGGAACTGACAGAGACGATTTCCAGTCTGCTGAGTGAATCGCAGAGCGCTATTTACGGAATGCAGAGTCTTGCGGTGGAGCATGGGCTTGCGGAGCAGCTGGGAACGATGACGGATGCTTTGAATCTGAAATATATCCAGTTTATTTTCAACCGGGATCAGGTGTATGAGCTGGAGCTTTTGGGAGCTGCCAACGGACTTTCCACAGGCGGGTATTATCTGTGTGCGGTCATCGTACTTTTTCTGATGCTGTGGGGAATACATGGAAGTATCCTGTTCGGTAACAGGGATATGGAGCTGTCCAGAATGCTGGCTGCCGGAAATCTGGGAGCGGCAGGACAGACTGCAGGTGAATTTACCGCATATCTGATATTCATGTACGTCAGTTTTGCTCTTGCAGCAGGCATTTTGGCAGCGACAGGGGGAATCGCATCTCTTCCTATCCGGGAATGGAGGGCAGCAGATGGCAGGGATATGCTTGTTTTTTTACTGGAAACCGTACCGGTTATCGGGATGTTTTCTGCCATGCAGCTTTTCCTGTATGAGTTGGCATCGGGAATCGTAAACGGTGTGCTGCTGCAGTTTGTCAGCGCCGTTTGTATCGGTTATCTGTCCGGCTGCTTTTATCCGGTCTGGTTTTTCCCGGAAAGTGTGCAGAGACTGGCCGGGAGGCTTCCGGGAGGGGTGGGAATCCGCTATTTGGGAAGCTGTCTGCTGGGACAGGTAACTGCTGCAGAACTGTGGAAGCCTGTGCTTTATATGGTATTGTTTTTGGGGATGACGGCGGTGCTTCGTCAGGGCAGAATAGCAGGCAGAGGATGAGCAAAAGGGTGGAAAGGAGCGGGAAGCAAAATGAAGAAGCTGAGGAAGGGGCTGCTTTTATATGTGCTGTTGCAAAAGCGGTTATTCAAAAAATACAGTTTTCTCGTCATTTTATGTATGGTTCCGCTGTTTGCTGCCGGAATAAGGCTGGTGTCAGCACAGGAGAAGGGTGTTTTGAAAATTGTGCTGTGTGCAGAGGATGGACAGACCTCTGAGGCGGGTAAAATACAGAAGCAATTGCTGGAGGAGAAAGGAATCATCCGTTTTTCGGCAGCAGAAACCCGACAGGAGGCAGTGCATGACGTAGAGAGTGGAGCTGTGGATGCGGCATGGATCTTTGCCGGGAATTTTTCTGAAAATCTGGAGGATTGCGCAGCAGAACGATGGTACGGAGGGCCTCCGGTAATCGTGGTGGAACGGGAGGACAACATTGCCTTGCAGCTTGCAAGAGAGAAGTTGTGCGGAGCGCTCTATCCGGATATGTCCTATGAAATTTACAGACAGTTTGTACGGAGTACTCTGCTGCAGGAGAAAATCCCGGAACAGGAGCTACGACAGGCTTATGAGACATCCCGGGTGGAGGGCAGCCTGTTTCAACTGTCCTTCCTGGATGAAACGGGAAGGAAGCCAGAGCAGGCAGATTATATGGTAGCCCCTCTGCGGGGGCTGCTGTCCTTAGTAGTTTTATTGTGTGGGCTGGCCTGTGCCATGTATTACCGGCAGGATGAGGCAGCCGGCCTGTTTGCCTGGATGTCTGCAGGACGAAGCCGTCTGTTTGTCTATGGCTATCATTTGACCGCGACAGTGGATGCAGCGGCGGCCGTACTTGCAGCTCTTTATTTCTCAGGCTGCTTTACCTCTCTGGGAAGGGAGCTTGTCCTGATGAGCTGTTATGTATTTGCTTCGACAGGCTTTTGTCTGCTTGTTGGAAGGATGTGTGGCAGTCTGGAGGGGCTGGCAGCGGGAACACCTGTCCTGATGCTCATGATGCTTGTATTATGTCCTGTTTTCCTGGATATACGCAGACTTCGAATCATACAATATCTGTTTCCGCCGTTCTATTACCTGAATGCCGTGTATCATGAAAGCTTTTTGGCTTATCTGCTTCTTTATATGGCCGTGATACACATTTTGGATTTTTCCATCCTTTTGGCTTGCCCCTCAAAATCTTTTATGCTAAAATGAATTGATTATGCAATAGTGGAAGACTGTGCAGATATAGGAATGGCATCCGACTGTTGTGTACGCAAGAATAGAGAGAGGTGTACAGGTGAGGATATGAAGGCGTTTTTGATTTTAGAAGACGGTACCGTGTTTGAAGGAACTCATATCGGTGCGGACAAAGAAATAATCAGTGAAATCGTATTTAATACATCCATGGCAGGATATCTGGAAGTACTGACCGACCCGTCCTATGCAGGACAGGCAGTTTGTATGACGTATCCGCTTATTGGCAATTATGGAATCTGTGAGGAAGATATGGAATCCGGACAGCCCTGGCCGGATGGCTTTATTGTCAGAGAACTCTCACGAATCCCAAGCAATTTCCGTTGTGATATATCTATTCAGGAATTCTTAGAAAAGCATGGTGTTCCGGGCATTGCAGGAATTGACACCAGAGCGCTTACCAAAATTCTTCGTGAAAAGGGTACCATGAATGGTATGATTACCACGAATGAAGCCTTTCATTTAGATGAGATTATCCCCAGATTAAAAGCCTATACGACCGGAAAGGTTGTGGAAAAGGTAACCTGTAAAGATAAATATGTAGTAAAGGGCTCTGCTTCTCTGGATGAGAATGGGCCTATCTCCGGCAGTGCCAAATTTGATGCAGAAGGATTTGCAGCGGGCAAGCGGGAGCTTCGTCCGACGTTAGTAAGGGAATTGAACGGCAAGGGCTTAAAGGTGGCTTTGTTAGATCTTGGAACGAAGAAAAACATTGCACATTCTCTCGCGCTTCGGGGATGTGATGTGACCGTATATCCGGCAACTGCCACGGCAGAGGAAATTCTTTCGGACAAGCCTGACGGCATCATGCTGTCGAACGGACCGGGAGACCCGAAGGAATGTACCGGTATGATTGCAGAGATTAAAAAGCTGTATGAATCCGATACGCCGATTTTTGCCATCTGCTTAGGTCATCAGCTTATGGCGCTTGCGACCGGGGCAGATACCTTTAAAATGAAGTACGGACATCGCGGCGGCAACCATCCGGTTAAGGATCTGCAGACCGGACGTGTGTACATCTCGTCCCAGAACCATGGGTATGTGGTGGATATGGACAAGCTGGATCCGGCCATTGCGACACCGGCATTTATCAATGTGAATGACGGAACCTGCGAAGGACTTTCCTATACAGGCAAGAACATTTTTACGGTACAGTATCATCCGGAAGCATGCTGCGGGCCGCAGGATTCCGGTTATCTGTTCGACCGTTTTATCAATATGATGAAGGAGGGAAAGAAAAATGCCTAAGAATCCGAATGTAAAAAAGGTCATGGTAATCGGTTCCGGTCCTATTGTCATCGGACAGGCCGCAGAATTTGACTATGCGGGAACCCAGGCATGTCGTTCCCTGAAAGAAGAGGGCGTTGAGGTCGTTTTAGTCAATTCCAACCCGGCGACCATTATGACAGATAAAAATATTGCGGATAAGGTATATATCGAGCCGCTGACTGTTCCGGTACTGGAACAGATTATCGAAAAGGAAAAGCCGGACAGCATCCTTCCGACTCTGGGCGGACAGGCAGGCTTGAACCTTGGTATGGAGCTGGAGGAATCCGGCTTCTTAAAGTCCCACGGAGTGACTCTGCTTGGTACGACGGCTCAGACGATCAAGAAGGCAGAGGATCGCCAGGAATTTAAGGATACGATGGAAAAAATCGGAGAACCGTGTGCGGCTTCTCTGGTCGTAGAGAGCGTAGAGGATGGTGTGGCATTTACCAATACCATCGGCTATCCGGTCGTGCTTCGTCCGGCTTACACGCTGGGCGGCTCCGGCGGCGGTATCGCGCATAATCAGGTGGAACTGGAGGAAATTCTGGAAAACGGACTCCGTCTTTCCCGTGTGGGACAGGTTCTGGTAGAGCGCTGTATTGCAGGCTGGAAGGAAATCGAATACGAGGTAATGCGTGACAGTGCCGGAAACTGCATCACCGTATGTAATATGGAAAATATCGATCCCGTCGGTGTGCACACCGGTGACAGTATCGTCGTAGCACCCTCTCAGACGCTGAGCGATAAGGAGTATCAGATGCTTCGAAGCTCTGCCCTGAATATCATCGATGAGCTGCAGATTACCGGTGGATGTAACGTGCAGTTTGCCCTGCATCCGACCAGCTTTGAATATTGTGTTATCGAGGTAAATCCGCGTGTCAGCCGTTCTTCCGCACTGGCCTCCAAGGCAACCGGCTACCCGATTGCAAAGGTGGCAGCAAAGATTGCACTGGGCTACACCCTGGATGAGATTAAAAATGCCATTACCGGCAAGACCTATGCCAGCTTTGAACCGACACTGGATTACTGTGTTGTAAAGCTGCCGCGTCTGCCGTTCGATAAATTTATTACAGCGAAGAGAACACTGACCACACAGATGAAGGCAACCGGTGAGGTCATGAGTATCTGCGATAATTTTGAAGGTGCTCTGATGAAGGCCATCCGTTCTCTGGAGCAGCATGTGGACTGTCTGTTAAGCTACGATTTTTCCGAATTATCGTTAGAGGAATTAAAGGATCGTCTGAAGGTCGTAGATGATCAGAGAATTTACGTTATTGCGGAAGCAATCCGCAAAGGAATGGACTATGATACCATTCATGAAATTACCATGATTGATCACTGGTTCATCGATAAGATTGCTATTCTGGTGGAGATGGAGCAGGCATTGAAGACAGGGCCGCTTACCGTAGAATTGCTGAAGGAAGCAAAGCGGATTGAATTTCCTGACAATGTCATTGCCCGCCTGACCGGCAAGACAGAGGATGAGATTAAGCAACTGCGTTATGATAACGGCATCGTGGCTGCGTATAAGATGGTGGATACCTGTGCAGCAGAGTTTGAGGCGAGCACACCGTATTACTATTCCGTATACGGAAGAGAGAACGAAGCGGTCGAGACGAAGCCGGAGAAGAAGGTACTGGTATTAGGATCCGGACCGATTCGTATCGGTCAGGGTATTGAGTTTGACTATTGTTCCGTACATGCCACATGGGCATTTTCCAAGGCTGGTTATGAAACTGTAATTATCAACAACAATCCGGAAACGGTCAGCACGGACTTTGATATTGCGGACAAGCTCTATTTTGAACCGCTGACACCGGAGGATGTGGAGAGCATCGTAAACATTGAGAAGCCGGACGGAGCAGTCGTGCAGTTCGGCGGTCAGACGGCCATCAAGCTGACCGAGAGCCTGATGAAGATGGGAGTTCCGATTCTCGGCACGAAAGCAGAGGACGTGGATGCGGCAGAGGACCGAGAATTATTTGACCGTATCTTAGAGCAGACTGAGATTCCACGTGCAGCAGGCGGCACAGTCTATACCGCAGAGGAGGCAAAGGAGGTAGCAAACCGTCTGGGCTATCCGGTACTGGTAAGACCTTCCTATGTCCTTGGCGGACAGGGTATGCAGATTGCCATTTCCGATGAGGAAATTGAAGAATTTATGGCAATCATCAACCGTATTGCACAGGATCATCCGATTCTGGTCGATAAATACTTACAGGGCAAGGAAATTGAGGTCGATGCAGTCTGTGACGGAACCGATATCCTGATTCCGGGTATCATGGAGCACATTGAGCGTACCGGGGTACATTCCGGTGACAGTATTTCTGTCTATCCGGCGCATACGATTGACCAGACGGTGAAGGAAAAAATTGCAGAATATACCAGACGTCTGGCCAAGGCGCTTCATGTCAAGGGACTGATCAATATTCAGTTCATTGCGATGGGCGAGGACGTATATGTTATTGAGGTAAATCCCCGTTCTTCCAGAACCGTGCCGTACATCAGCAAGGTAACCGGTATTCCGATTGTCGATCTGGCAACGGAGGTCATTATCGGTAAGACCATCAGGGAGCTGGGCTATGAACCGGGTCTTCAGAAGGAAGCCGATTATTATGCCATCAAGATGCCGGTATTCTCCTTTGAGAAAATCCGTGGCGCTGAAATTAGCCTTGGACCGGAAATGAAGTCCACCGGAGAATGTCTGGGTATTGCCAAAGACTTTAATGAAGCCTTATACAAAGCATTCCTGGGTGCCGGCGTGAATCTGCCGAAGCACAAGCAGATGATTATTACCGTGAAGGATGCCGATAAGGGTGAGGCTATTGAAATCGGCAGACGTTTTGAGAAGCTCGGTTATAAGATTTATGCAACACGAAGCACGGCCAATGCATTAAAGGAGGCCGGAGTCAATGCACGTAAGGTCAATAAGATCCAGCAGGAATCCCCGACCGTTATGGACCTTCTGTTAGGCCATAAAATTGATCTGGTCATTGATACACCGACGCAGGGACGTGATAAATCCAGAGACGGTTTCCTGATTCGCCGTACGGCAATCGAAACAGGCGTTAACTGCCTGACCAGTCTGGATACGGCCAGAGCGCTTGTGACCAGTCTGGAGAATGCAAGTCATAAGGAACTGACCCTGATTGACATCGCATCGATCGATTAAAAACAATCAGGAAGTGCCTTGGGTTATCAGAAGAGAGGAAATTGGGCCGGAATCCGTATAGGATTCCGGCTGATTTATTGCAGGTGCGTCTGGTGACCGGCTAAGCCTGGGCACAGCGGCGGAAGGCCTGCATGACAGGGAAAATATGAATCAGAAAAATTATCAAAAGGAACTGGAACAAATATTGGAAAAAATTGGCGACGGGCCGGATGAAACAGAGAAAGCACCGACCCTGTTTCTGCACAGCTGCTGTGCGCCGTGCAGCAGCTATGTGCTGGAATATCTGCATGTGTATTTTCGGATTACAGTTTTTTATTATAATCCGAATATTACCGAACAGGAGGAGTATCGGAAACGTGCCGACGAACAGAAGCGGTTTATCGAACAGTTAAATGCCAGAGGAGAGGGATATCCGATTCAGGTGCAGGAGGGTGCTTACGAGCCGGAACGTTTCCTGACTATGGCGAAGGGACTGGAGCAATGTCCGGAGGGTGGTGAGAGGTGCTTTGGCTGTTATGCGCTCAGACTGTCGGAAACCGCGAAGATGGCAGTCAAAAACGGAGCAGATTACTTTACAACGACCCTGACCATCAGTCCGTTAAAAAATGCGGCAAAGTTAAACGAAATCGGTATGCAGTTAGCCGGACAGTATGGAATAAAGTGGCTTCCGTCGGATTTTAAAAAGAAGAATGGCTATAAGCGTTCGGTGGAGCTCTCGGCAGAATATGGTCTGTACAGACAGAATTATTGCGGCTGCTGCTTTTCCAGGGAAGCGTCAGAACGCGCTTGACAGGAAAAGGCAAGTCCATGTACTATAAAAAGTAAGATTTGGGTAAATTTGGAGGTAGTGATGAAGAAGATTTTGGATATGATTTCGGAAGAGGTCATGCAGGCATTCGAGGCAGCCGGCTATGCTGCAGAGCTGGGAAAGGTAACTCTTTCCAATCGGCCTGACCTTTGTGAATATCAGTGTAACGGGGCAATGGCGGGTGCGAAAAAATATCATAAGGCTCCTATTATGATTGCGCAGGATGTAGCAGCAAAGCTGTCGGAGAGCAGTGTGTTTGAGATAGTAGATGCAGTTGCACCGGGTTTTTTGAATCTGAAGGTAAAAAGCGCATTTGTGGCAGAATATCTGCGCGGTATGGCAACCGATAAGAAGTTTGGTTTGGAAGTTCCGAAGAAGAAGACCATTATTATTGATTACGGCGGACCGAATGTGGCGAAGCCGCTCCATGTCGGACATCTTCGTTCTGCGGTAATTGGAGAGAGCGTAAAGCGTATTGAACGTTATGCAGGACACAATGTAATCGGAGACATTCATCTGGGTGATTGGGGACTTCAGATGGGCCTGATTATATATGAATTACAGCTTCGGAAACCGGAGCTTCCCTATTATGATGAAGCCTACGAAGGAGAGTATCCTGAGGAAGCGCCGTTTACCATTTCCGAGCTGGAGGAAATCTATCCGACGGCCAGCGGAAAGTCCAAGGAGGATCCGGCATATAAAGAGAAGGCTATGGAGGCGACCTTCAAGCTGCAGAGCGGTGTGCGCGGCTATCGTGCGTTATGGGATCATATTATCCGTGTGTCGGTGGCAGACTTAAAGAGAAATTATGAAAATCTGAATGTGGAGTTCGACCTTTGGAAGGGCGAGTCTGATGTGCATGACCTGATACCGGATATGGTAAATTATATGAAGGAAGAAGGATATGCGCATGAGAGTGAAGGCGCATTGGTTGTGGATGTAAAGGAAGAGACCGATACCAAGGAAATTCCGCCGTGCATGATTTTAAAATCCGATGGTGCGGCACTTTATAATACGACCGATCTTGCAACCATTATGGATCGTATGGCAAATTATCAGCCGGACGAGCTGATTTATCTGACCGATAAGAGACAGGATCTTTACTTTGAGCAGGTGTTCCGCTGTGCAAGAAAAACAAAGCTGGTCAAGCCGGAAACAGAACTGGTGCACATTGGCTTCGGTACGATGAACGGCAAGGATGGAAAGCCGTACAAGACGCGTCAGGGCGGTGTTCCGAGACTGGAGAACCTGATAGCGGAGATCAACGAAGAGATGCTTCGTAAGATTAAGGAAAACAGCGCTGCTAAAAATTATGAAATCGATGAAAAGGAAGCAGAGGAAACCGCAAAAATCGTAGCACTTGCAGCGATTAAATACGGAGATCTTTCCAATCAGGCTTCTAAGGATTATATTTTTGATATCGACCGGTTTACTTCTTTTGAAGGAGATACAGGTCCGTATATTTTGTATACGATTGTGCGTATCAAATCTATTTTAAATAAATATAAGGAGAATGGGGGAAATCTGTCTCAGGTAACGATCCGGGAGGCATGTAATGAGTCCGAGAAGGCGCTGATGCTGGAACTGACAAAATTCAATGCCATGATGGAAGCAGCCTGCGAGGAAAATGCACCGCACAAAATCTGTGCTTATATTTATGATCTGGCAAATGAATTTAACCGTTTCTATCATGAGACAAAGATTCTGACGGAAGAGGATGAGACCAGAAAGGGTGGCTTTATCGCTCTGCTTGTACTGACCAGAGACATTCTGGAGACTTGTATTGACCTTCTTGGATTTTCTGCACCGGAGAGAATGTAGGAAAAGAAGGAGATATGAAAAGTCCTGTTCGTGGCTGTGTGACAGGTTCATACAGCCCGGACATAATCTGGAAAAGCAAATTTTTGCTTTTTTCAAAATTTTAAAAGAATTTGTAGAAAAGTGCTTGACAATCCACCGTATTCGTTATATACTAGCAAAGCAGGTTGCGGATGAGACAACTCGTAATCAGCAGAAAAGATATGGGATCTTAGCTCAGCTGGGAGAGCATCTGCCTTACAAGCAGAGGGTCATAGGTTCGAACCCTATAGGTCCCATATATACCAAATGGCGAGATAGCTCAGTTGGCTAGAGCATACGGTTCATACCCGTAGTGTCGAGGGTTCGAATCCCCCTCTCGCTACTAAAGTTTAGGTAGCGGAAACCTTATAAAATCAAGGTTTCCGCTTTCTTTATGTTCTTAGGTTTTTAGTTACACTCTGTTACACTAAAGGATTAGGCAACTTTCTTGAAGGTCTGATACATTTCTTTCAAGCAATTTACTTTGACTTCGTTCGATGTAATGTCGTAATTATAATGCTTGTCGTTTGTTTCGGGTAAATGACCAAGCATATCAGCAACGGTTGCAACAGGAAGAAAGGTTCTAAGGTGTGAAGATACGGTTCGTCTGATTGCATGAATGCTTCTTGTATCAATTCCAGCGTCCTTACATCGTCTTGTCATTGCACAAGAGATAGTATGACTGTTTGTGCAATCATTTTCAATTATCTGTCCTGAAAGTATTTGACATCACAGGTTGGACAGAATCTGCTCTTGCAGCGGAAAGGGACAAATTTAAGATTGCCGCATTTGGAACAGGCATACATTGCACCACCGAAAGAGGGATCCCCACAGTTAATCATCTTGTCAACGTTATTAGTGACAGCTTGACGGGGATGTAAAATATATAGCATTTCTTCATAATGGTCATTAAAAATGGTTTGCAGTATATTCATAAGACTATTATGAAGGAAAAGTAACTAAAAGAAAACCCCACTCCTCAAGATTGAGGGGCAGGGGAGCTGAATAGGCGAAGCCTATTTTTTACGTGTTGCATATTAATTAAAATAGTGATTCAAAATGGTTGCTAGTTTCGGCGGGCATTGTTCTGTCACTCATGGGGTGTCTGCATACGGCTTTTAGACCTTATAAGAATACCATCCACCATGGGTACTTCGGATAGTCTTCAAGAGGTAGATATAGTTTTTTGAATCTATATCTTGTAGTTGAAAATAAAGAACAAATGTTCTAAAATATAAACGACCAGAATTATAAAATAAAAACAGGAAGAATTTCCTACATCCTGTTGAATATTGCATAGCCCTGTAGTACGATAGAGAAAACGTTTAAGGGGGATTGCGATATGGCAAAATACAAGAGGACAATCAGATATCAATATTATCAAATTAAAGCTAAAGAAATAAATAAATCTAAAGCAAAGGATAAGATTTTTAATTTTGCTCAGTGGATAAAGGCAATTAAAGATAATAATCTTATGCAAACAGCAATTGATTTTAATGATGCTAAGGCGAGAATAGAAAAGTGCGATTTTAATACTACAAGTGGTACGTGGGGGATTAGAATTTTTAAATTACGAAATACGAATATTCCATCTAAGGCAAAAGATAAGGAAGATGCTAAAGTGATAGAATTAGAGGAAGGGGAATATCTTGGCGAGGATATTTTTATTGTTTTTCATCCTAAGAATGGTATTGCAATGATTCAACAAAATAGATTATCTTTGGGTATTTCCAGAATCGAAGAATTTTTGGAGGAAACATATAATAGATTTGTGGTAGAGGATGAAAAAGTGGTTGTAAGTATTGAGGCTATTTTGGATTCGAATGGAAAGAGTAAAATTAGAAGAAGTGATTATAAATATTTGGAGATAGGTTTTGCAAATATAAATAATTTTGTAGCGGATGATGATAGAAAGTCATTAGGTACTTTAATGACTCCTTTAAAAAATATATATGGTGTGAATGGCAACGTCAAGATCAGTTTAGGAAGATCTGGATTGGATACACTTAACAAAAAGGAAATTAGAGAGTTGGTAAGAGAAATAGGAATGCCAAGTAATAAGAGATATGTAAGAACAGCAAAGCTGAAGATAAAGGAAGAGGATGATATGGATGTTGAAATAGTTGATTTGTTCAATGATGTTTGCAACGAATTTATAGAATTTTCTATTGATAGTACAATTGGTCTGGTTTTTACAACTACCATATCAGCAATGAATGATAAATTAGATAAAAGAAAAAATGAATTGCAAAATCTGATAGAATATAAGGAAAGGAAGTAGGATGGAAAACATTAAATATTACTGGGAAAGAAGCTATCCATATTTTGTAGCTACTTTGGTATTTATTGTTTTATATGATAAGGGAATGAATTTTACCAGTAATGCGAATATGAACGATGCTATTGATGGTGTAAACACCATTACATCACTTATAATTGGTTTTTTAGGTGCAATACTTCCGGTGATACTTGGCATGAAAAATGAGTCCAAATTTGTCCAATATGTTTTTGAGAATGATAAAAATCGTCTTTTTTTGAAGTATATTAGAGAAGATATTTTAGTTGGACTTATATTGTTATTTATTTCTGTAGGATTGTACTTTATTGACGAAGAAATGTTTCAATTATATGTTCCTTATGCATTCTATACTTGGGTATCAATAATCGTTTTATTTTTGTTGGTAACATATAGATGTTTATCCAACATGCTTAATCTAATTTTTTCTTCCGATAGTGATTTAGGTAATGGTTTATATAGTGAATCGGATGAAGAAAAGAGGAAAAGAGAAGAGATACAGAATGAATTTGCAGATAAGGTCAGTGAAAAGTAATTTCCTTTTCATTGACATTTTGCATCCAATGCGACATAATATAGTTGCAAGATAATCGGAATATAGATAATTCATATCCATCCCGGTGAATCATAAGGTTACATACAGTAAGCCGTCCGACCGACCAAAGAACAGGGCGGCTTACTTATTTTTCATGTTCAGAATGGCAACAATCAGCGATGCAATTGCGATTATAACCATGAATTCTTCATATGTACTCATAAGCGTCATCCTCCTGTCAAAACTCGGGACGGATGGCACGCACGCCCTTCTGGCTACCAGTACAGTATAGCATCATTGTTATAGAAATCACTATACATCAAGGTCTTGTCTGAGGCATTTTGATAGAATATAGTATGTCAAGGAAAAGGCTATCTGTTTGAAGCAAGATAGAAAGGATTTACCTATGACGAGGATAATGACTATGTGGACTTAGGTTTCTACAACAGATGATTGTGTTGCTATGTTTTGATTGGAATCAATCTTGTTATGAAAAGAATCATTGTCTTTGGAAATGCGGGAACCATTAGAAAACACGCTTATATTGAAATGCCAAGCATGTTTTTAATGAAAAAAACAAATAAATATGTTATACTGTCAAAGTAAGAAGCGAGGCGTAAACTATGGCAATGAAGTTTTCGGATGTAAAAGTGCATAACGAAATAGAATTATGCGAAGTAGGAGATGTGGAAACCAAGGATAAGATTGAAAAGGCTCTGTTAAAGGAGAGGATTTCCTTTTTTATCCGGTGGAAGGATAAGGGACTCTGGGGCAGGGTGTTCGGCAGCAGGGATTCCACGGGTGTAATCTGCGTCAATGATTTGCAGCGTGAAGCGGCAGAGGCCTGCGTCAGGAGATTAGAAAAGGAAGAGAATATTCAGGTGAAGTTTCTCTTGCAGAAAGTGGACAAGGTGTATTTTTGATGAGAATCGGAATGGGATATGACGTGCATCGGCTGGTAGAGGGCAGGGACCTGATACTTGGCGGTGTGAAAATGGACTATGAAAAGGGTCTGCTGGGACATTCGGATGCGGATGTGCTGCTGCATGCTATTATGGACGCTTTACTGGGAGCAGCAGCGCTTGGCGACATCGGAAAGCATTTTCCGGATACGGAAGAACAGTGGAAGGGAGCTTCCAGCCTTATGCTGTTAAAGCGGGTCGGTGAGCTGCTTACGGAGCATTGCTTTTGGATTGAAAATATAGATGCGACGATTATTGCGCAGGCACCTAAAATGCGTCCGCATATTGATACGATGCGGGGAAATATAGCGCAGACGCTGGGGATAGATATAGCGCAGATCAATGTCAAGGCAACCACGGAGGAAGGACTTGGCTTTACAGGAAACGGAGAAGGAATATCCGCACAGGCAATCTGTATGTTGAACAGTCCGGTCAATTTTATGGACAGGGCGGTCATGGCAGATGCTGGCTGTGAAGGATGTCAGGGATGCAGAAGAAGCGTTCAGGGGTAGGATATGCAATACGATGCTGGATATAATTTAAGTGCAGCCTGTGTGATTCTGGTAGTGATCTGTTATTATTATATGCGACAGCAGATTCCGGTCATGCAGAATAAATTATTTATATGTATCGCGTGGACCGCATTGGGTTCATGTGTGCTGGATGTAGTATTTGGAATCATGCAGCTGAATCCGGCAGCACATAACTGGTATGTCATCTATCTGGTGACTTCCGTATATTTTTTGCTGCGGAACAGTCTGCCGATCATGTTTGCCATGTATGTGGTGTCCATTACCGATACCTTCCGTTCTATGCCGGTCTGGCTGAAGGCTATGTGCGGGAGCATTGCGGGAGTCGAGATGGTAATCCTGGCCTTTAATCCTCTGTCTCATCTGGTATTTCAACTGGATGCGGATGGAAACTATTCCCGGGGAGGAGGGCTGGCAGTCATCTATGCGGCGGCGGCATTCTTTTTACTATTCAGTATGGGATATACAGTATGGATGAGAAATCGGATTACCCGGATGCGTCGTGGATCCATCTATGCGTTTGCAGTGTTATCCATAGCCGCTTCGATGATTCAGATGCTTGTACCGGAGCTTTTGGTTGAGTCACTGGGCATTTCACTTTGCATTCTGATGATTTATACCAATATTCAGCGGCCGGAGGAAATGATGGATGCCAAATCCATGCTGTGGAACAAGAATGCATTTTATGTCATGATGAATCAGAAGCTGAATGGCAGGAATGAAGTGAACCTGCTGTTGTTGGAAGCGGATAATATGGATGGTTACCGGTCGATGTTCGGGATACCCTTTGTGGATGATATCCATATCCATATGGCCAATTATCTGCGGCAGTTCGGAAAGCAGTTCTGGATTTATGCAATCAAGGAAGGACAGTTTTTCCTGGTGCAGAAGAGAAATAGTCCGGCAGAGCTTTTGGAAGTGATGGAGCAGATGCACTATGATTTCGAGCATCCAAGACAGATTGGAACGAATGAATTAAAGCTTCATATCCATATCGGCATGGTGGAGTGTCCGGAGGATGCCAGTGAGGTGGAACAGATTTTTGAATACTGTGAGGCCATGGGATATCAGAAGCATGAGAATGATGCACCAATCTGGTATGCGAAGAATCTGGATCTTTCCGTTCAGAGGCGTGAGAAAAAGGTAGAAGGTGCCATACGAAAGGCTTTGGAGAAATCTAGCTTTGAGGTGTATTACCAGCCGATTTACAGTAATGAACAGAAGAAATTTGTATCGGCAGAGGCATTGATTCGTCTCAGGGACGAGGAGCTTGGCTTTATTTCACCGGAGGAGTTTATTCCGATTGCAGAACGAAAGAGTATGATTTTGGAAATCGGAAGGTTTGTACTGGAGGAGGTATGCCGGTTCTGGTCGGAAGCAAAGCTGGAGTGGTATGGACTGGAATATATTGAGGTCAATTTGTCGGTAGTACAGTGTATGCAGGTAAATCTGGTAGAACAGTTGGATCAGATTATGGACAGCTATCAGATTCCTTCCAACCGGATCAATCTGGAGATTACCGAGACTGCGGCCGCTTATTCGGAAGAAATGCTGGAAAAGAATATGGAGCGGCTGGATGCAAAGGGAATCGGTCTTTCCATGGATGACTATGGAACCGGATACTCCAATATGACGTATCTGCTCAGATTTCCGTTTTCCTTTGTCAAAATAGATAAGGCGATTGTCTGGGCTGCTTTTGAAAAGGAAACGGCAATGGTGGCGATGAGCAGTATCGTGTCTATGATTAAGAATCTGCAGATGAAAATTGTGGCAGAAGGGGTAGAGACGAAAGAGCAGGCAGAAAAACTGAGAGAGCTGGGATGTGATTATCTGCAGGGATATTATTTTTCAAAACCGGTTTCAAAAGAAGATTTTCTAAAGCTGATGGCTTCTCAGTCGAATGTGATGGAGGTATAAAAGCCGACAATTTTGGTTGACAAATGCGACGGTTTTGCATATGCTTGAATAGGAATAAATGGAAAGGAAAAAGGCAGAGAACGGAAAGAGTACATAGTAAGGAGAGCAAAGAGAGGAACGGTCATCGGCTGAAAGCGGTTCTGCAGGAATTATTATGGAAGTGCATCCGGGAGCTGACTGTGTGAAGGAATATTCAGATTCTGTTAGCATGGTACGTGTTACGCTCGTTACGCGCAAAAAGAGAAAGTTTTTTTAACTTTAAGTAGAGTGGAACCGCGGATAACTTCGTCTCTAATGGGGCAAAGGTTAGACGCGGTATTTTTTCTCCGAAAAATCGGGGTTATCAAAAATGAGTATCAGACAAGTGTGTATCGGAAAGGTGTGTTTGCAGAAATGGGTTTTATCAGGCATGTAAAAGAAGAAATACGGGTCATTCGGGAGAGGGACCCGGCTATTCATTCTTCCATGGAGGTGTTTTTGTATCCCAGCTTTAAGGTGATGATGCACTACAGGGTTGCGCACAGGCTTTATGAAAAGGGACATTATTTTTGGGCCAGATGGATTTCCCAGAGAGGAGTGCGTAAGACCGGGATTGAAATTCATCCGGGAGCACAGATTGGAGAAGGGTTTTTCATTGATCACGGGAACGGTGTCATCATTGGAGAGACGGCAATCATTGGCAACAACGTAACTCTGTATCAGGGAGTGACGCTGGGAGGAACCGGAAAGGAGCATGGCAAGCGTCATCCGACGATTGGTGATAATGTCATGATCAGTGCCGGGGCAAAGGTGCTGGGCTCCTTTACTATCGGAGAAAATTCCAAAATCGGAGCCGGAAGCGTCGTATTAAAGGAGGTTCCACCCAATTCTACGGTAGTTGGTGTACCTGGCCGTGTGGTCAAGAGAAATAATGTAGCGCTTCCGCGAGAGGATATGGATCAGGTAGATTTGCCGGATCCGGTTCGGGAGGATATTGCTAATTTACAGTATGCAAATACGGAGCTGACCAATCATATCATTGAATTGGAAAAAGAGCTGAAGGCTGTCCGTAAGGAATTAAAAAAGAAAAAGAATAAAAAGAGTAAAGAAGAAAAAGCTGAAAAGCAGAAGAGTGAGGAAACGATCGAATGAAAATTTATAACACGCTGACCAGAAAAAAAGAAGAATTTGTACCGATTGAGCCGGGAAAGGTGCGTATGTATGTTTGCGGACCTACGGTTTATAATCTGATTCATATCGGAAATGCCAGACCGATGATCGTATTTGATACCGTGCGCCGTTATATGGAGCATAAGGGATATGAGGTCAACTATGTGTCGAACTTTACCGATGTGGATGATAAGATTATCAAAAAGGCAATTGAAGAGGGAGTAGAGGCTGAGGTCATTTCCCAAAGATATATTGCGGAGTGCAAGAAGGATATGGAGGCTATGAATGTCAAGCCTGCTACGACGCATCCGCTTGCAACGCAGGAAATCTGTGGAATGTTGGACATGATTGGTACATTGATTGAAAAGGGGCATGCTTATGTGGCAGCGGATGGAACGGTTTATTTCCGTACCAGAAGCTTCAAAGAATATGGCAAGCTGTCCCATAAGAATCTGGATGATCTGCAGGGAGGCAACCGTTCTCTGTTGGTATCCGGTGAAGATCAGAAGGAGGATCCGCTGGATTTCGTACTCTGGAAGCCGAAAAAGGATGGGGAGCCGTTCTGGGAGTCTCCGTGGTGCAACGGCAGACCGGGATGGCACATTGAATGTTCCGTGATGAGCAAGAAATATCTGGGAGAGGAAATCGATATCCATGCAGGCGGAGAGGATCTGGTATTCCCGCATCATGAGAATGAAATCGCGCAGTCTGAGGCGGCTAACGGCAAGACCTTTGCCCGCTACTGGATGCACAATGCCTTTTTGAATATCGACAACCGCAAGATGAGCAAGTCTCTCGGTAATTTCTTTACCGTGCGCGAGGTCTGTGAGAAATACGATCCGCAGGTGCTGCGTTTCTTCATGCTGTCCGCACATTACAGAAGTCCGCTGAATTTCAGTGCAGACCTGATGGAAGCAGCCAAGAACGGGCTGGATCGTATCGTGACTGCAGTGTCCAATCTGGACTATCTGGCACAAAATGCAAAAGCAAAAGAGGCAGATGAGACAGAAAAAGCACTGCTTGAGCAGGCAAAAGAGTTTCTTGTAAAATTTGATGAAGCAATGGATGATGACTTTAATACGGCAGATGCCATTTCTGCTATTTTTGAGTTAGTCAAATTTGCCAACACGAATGCTTCTGCAGAAAGCTCCACCGAATTTTTGGGTGCATTAAAGCAGGAAATCGCAGAGCTGGCAGATGTCTGCGGACTGATCGTAGAGAAGAAGGCAGAGATGCTGGATTCCGATATTGAACAGCTCATTGAAGAAAGACAGGCAGCCAGAAAGGCCAAAAATTTTGCAAGAGCGGATGAAATCCGGGATGAGCTTTTAAGCCGCGGTATTATTCTGGAAGATACACGTGAGGGTGTGAAATGGAAAAGAGCATAGGACTGTTAGAGCTGATCAAACAGGAATTTGACTGTAAGGAAGTAGACATCCGAACCTTTTCGCCGCTGACTCTGGCTTTTGTGGGAGACGGTATCTATGAGCTGGTTATCCGCACGGCCATTATAGAACGGGGCAATAAAAGTGTGGAAAGCATTCATAAAGAGAAGAGCCGTTATGTGAAGGCACAGACGCAGGCGGCGATGGCAGACCGTATTCAGGAGCTTTTGACCGCAGAGGAGGCATCCATCTATCGGAGAGGCCGCAACACCAATATCCATTCCTCGGCAAAGAATGCCTCCATGTCGGAATACCGCAAGGCGACCGGATTTGAGGCTCTCTGCGGCTATCTGTACCTGAACGGGGAAAATGAACGGATGTTAGAGCTGATCAAGGCCGGTCTGAAACGGGTGGAATTATTATAGAAAGAGGATCAAGATGGGATATCAGGAATTTACAATCGAGGGCAGGAATGCAGTCATTGAAGCATTTCGTTCCGGGAAGACGATTGATAAGGTATTTATACTGGACGGCTGCCAGGACGGCCCTGTCATGACCATTAAAAGAGAAGCAAAAAAGCATGATACGTTGATGAAATTTGTGACCAAAGAGCGTTTGGACCAGATGTCCGAAACCGGCAGGCATCAGGGGGTGATTGCCTACGCTGCCGCTTATGAATATGCAGAGGTGGAGGATATTCTGAAAAGGGCAGAGGAGGCGGGGGAAGCACCGTTTTTATTCTTGTTGGATAATATTGAGGATCCTCATAATCTGGGGGCAATCATACGAACAGCGAATCTGGCAGGCGCACACGGTGTCATTATTCCGAAGAACCGTGCTGTGGGGCTGACTGCCACGGTAGCCCGTACTTCGGCGGGAGCCCTGAATTATACTCCGGTTGCTAAGGTGACCAATCTGGCTAAGACCATAGAGGAATTGAAGGAAAAGGGGATGTGGTTTGTCTGTGCAGACATGGATGGTACCCGGATGTATGACCTGGATCTAAAGGGACCGATTGGGTTAGTCATTGGAAATGAAGGAAGCGGTGTCGGCAGACTGGTCAAAGAAAAGTGCGATATGGTGGCTTCCATTCCGATGAAGGGAGATATTGATTCCCTGAATGCTTCGGTCGCTGCCGGCGTGCTGGCTTATGAAATCGTGAGACAGAGATTAGCGTGAAAGGCCGTAGGTATGGAAATGAAGCAGGATTATTCCGATTACAGCGACGAAGAGCTGATTGTACGGCTGCGTGACGGAGAAGAAGCGATTACGGATTATATTATGGACAAGTATAAGAATCTGGTAAAAAGCAAGGCGAAATCCATGTATATTCTGGGTGCAGACAGTGAGGATCTCATTCAGGAAGGGATGATCGGCCTGTTCAAGGCTGTGCGGGACTATGATATCGGACGCGATGCCAGCTTCTTTACCTTTGCGGAGCTTTGTGTATCCAGACAGATGTATACAGCCGTGCAGGCATCCAATCGTAAAAAGCATTTTCCGTTAAATACCTATGTTTCGCTTTATACGGCGGGCGGAGAGGAAAGGCAGGAGGATTCCGAGGGAGAGGAAATGTCTCTTCTGAATGCCCTGCATGATGAAAAGGAAAAAAGTCCGGAGGAGCTTTTAATCGACCGTGAAAATCTGGAGGGTCTGGAGCGTATGATTGAGAAGGAGCTAAGCGGCTTTGAAAAGCAGGTATTGGATCTTTATATTACGGGAATGAGCTATTCTCAGATTGCCAGAGTGCTTGGAAGGGATGAAAAATCAACGGACAATGCGCTGCAGCGGATTAAGAATAAGCTGAAAAAAGCACTTTAGGAGAAGCATATGCAGAATGAACGGCTGGAGGAAATCCGTACCCATCTCATACAGGCAGCAGAGGAAGATTATCGCAGCTTTGCAGCAGGTCTTCTGCCCGGGACAGAGGGAATTTTAGGAGTCAGACTTCCGAAGCTTCGTAAGCTGGCAGTCCGATACGCAAAAGCTTGTGGTACAGAGCTTCTGAGTCAGATGGAGCAGTCCGTACAGGAAGGCAGAGAGCTTTTCTTTGAAGAAAGGCTTCTGTGGGGAATGTCGATCGGTTATCTGGAAATGGAAGCGGAGGAAAGAAAGCGAAGGCTCCTTTCCTTCCTTCCTCAAATTGACAACTGGTCTGTATGCGATAGCTGTTGTATTACCTACAAATTCATGAAGGAAGAGCCGGTACTCTGGTGGGAGTTTATCCGTTCCTTTTTTCAGAGTCAGAAGGAATTTGAGGTGCGCTTTGGAGTGGTCTGCGGGTTGGATTTCTTTATACGGGAAGAATTTCTGGATGCCTTTTTGACGGAGCTTGAGCAAATCAGACATCCGGCCTATTATGCACAGATGGCACAGGCATGGGCGCTTTCTATGTGTTACGCTGCTTATCCGGAGCAAACGGAGAAAGTCATTGCCGGCAGGAGTCTTTCCGATATGGTGCAGAATAAGACGATACAGAAAATACGGGAATCACATCAGGTGGAAAAGGCGGCCAAGGAACGCCTGCTGCAATATCGAAAGGGAGTGTAAGAGGTATGGCGGAACCGATTCTGGTTTTAAAAAATATACAGAAAAGCTTTGGAGAACAGAAGGTCTTACGCGGAATTGATCTCACCGTAGAACAGGGAGAATTTATTACGCTGCTTGGCTCTTCAGGCTGTGGAAAGACGACCACGCTGCGCATCATTGCCGGACTGGAAACCCCGGATGCAGGACAGGTTTTACTAAGGGGAGAGGACGTGACATCCCGCGTGCCGAACAAGCGGGATGTGAATACGATTTTCCAGAACTATGCGCTGTTTCCACATATGAATGTGGAGGATAATGTGGGATATGGCTTGAAGATTGAACGAAGGCCCAAAAGTGAAATCCGCAGGGAGGTAGAAGAGGCACTGCGTCTCGTACAACTGGAGGGATTTGAAAAAAGGCGTGTGACGGAGCTGTCCGGTGGTCAGAAGCAGCGTGTGGCGATTGCCAGAGCTATTGTCAAAAAGCCGCATGTGCTGTTGCTGGACGAACCGCTTGGTGCACTTGACCTTCAGCTGCGCAGACAGATGCAGCTGGAATTAAAGCGTATTCAAAAGCAGCTGGGTGTGACTTTTATCTATATCACGCACGATCAGGAGGAAGCCATCAATATGTCCGACCGTATTGTCGTGATGCGTGACGGCAGATTTGAACAGATTGGGACACCGGAGGAGATCTACGACAGGCCGGAGAGCGCTTATGTGGCAAAATTTGTGGGAAATGCCAATATTTTAAGCGGTGTGGTAGATCATATCGAAGAGGATAAGGCGGTCATTTTGCTTGGCAAGACAGCGGATGACGGTGGAGAAAGCATAGCCGGAGACAAAAACACACAATCGGTAAAGGTATGTATAACCGGCAGGGAAAAGGTGGTGCTAAGGCCCGGAAAAACGGTGAGCTTTGCCGTGCGTGGTGAAAATATCTGTTTTGAAGAGGACTGCTGCAACCGGATACAGGCAACCGTGCTGGAAAAATCCTTTGCGGGCGGAATGCTGCGCATGGAGCTGGAATGCCGTGACGGCAGTCATATGACTGCAAACCGCCATGGCATCAACTGTGGCATACAGGAGGGCGAGCGGATAGAAGTCGGCTTCTGTCCCGAAAATGCTGTACTGGTAAAAGGAGATGACTATGAAGCGCAGGAGTAGTGCATGGCTCCTATTGGTGCCGATCTATCTGTTTACGATGTTGTTCGTATTCTTTCCCATCCTCTATATGATTGCCCTGAGCTTTATGGAGCGGGCAGAGGTATGGGGCTTTGTACAACGGTTTACGCTGGATAATTATAAAAAAATATGGGAGCCGGTTTACTGGGAAACCTTTCTCAATTCCTTAAAGCTGGCCTTTACTTCTACCATCTGCATTACCCTGATCGGGTATCCGTTTGGCTATTTCATGGCAAAAACATCGGAAAAGTGGAAAAAGAGAATTCTGCTGCTTTTGCTGATTCCGTTCTTTACCAGCTCGCTGGTAAGGCTGAACGGCTGGATTATCGTCTTCCGAAGCAATGGGGTATTGGATAAGCTGCTTATGGGGATGCGTATTACAGAGAAGCCCTTAAAGCTCCTTTATACCTATCCTGCTGTGGTTACGGGAATGATTTATGTGCTGCTGCCTTTTATGATTTTGTCGGTGTATTCCAGCGCGGAGAAGCTGGACTGGTCACTGGTGGAGGCTGCAAGAGATCTGGGTGCAGACCGTTTTACTGCTTTTGTCACGATTACTTTAAAGCAGACTCTGCCGGGGCTGTTATCGGGTGTGGTACTGACTTTTATTCCTTCGATGGGATTGTTCTTTATTGCGGATATTCTGGGCGGCAATAAGATTGTCCTGGTGGGAAGCGTGATTCAGGAGCAGATGACGAAGGGCAGGAATATGCCGTTTGCCGCAGCAATGTCCGTGGTGCTGATGATTCTGACCTCATTGATGATAGCGCTTTACCGCAGAGCGGCAGGTACAAGGGAACTGGAGGGATTGTCATGAAAAAGAATACGGTCTGGGAAAAGCTGTACCTGGCAGTCATTTTGGCGCTGACCTATGTTCCGATTGTGTTGACGGTGTTTTATTCCTTTAATGAAGCCAAGCTGACGACCAGCTTTACCGGATTCTCCCTCAGGTGGTACCGGGAGCTGATGCGGGATCGGGATCTGATGGAGGCGCTGCGAAACAGCCTGATTCTGGCGGGGTTAAGCTGCGGTCTGTCGGTAGTGATCGGAACGCTGGGTGCATTGGGGATGCAGAAGGTGAAGTGCAGGGCCAATAGAATCATAGAATATATTTCCACGCTTCCGATTATGATACCGGAGATTATTCTGGGAATGGTTTTTCTGGCGGTATTTTCCTTTATGGGAATGAAATTTGGCATGACTACGCTTGTGTTGGCTCATACTACATTTTGTGTACCCTATATTTTCATGCAGGTAAAGGCCAGACTGCAGGGTATGGACAAAAGCTTGGAGGAGGCTGCCAGAGATTTGGGCGCTACTCCGGTACGCAGCTTTTTTGATATTACGCTGCCGTTGATTCTGCCGGCTGTCCTGTCCGGTCTTTTATTGTCCTTTGCCATGTCCTTTGACGATGTGGTCATCAGTATTTTTGTGACGGGACCAAAGGTCAATACCCTGCCGATTAAGATCTATACGAAAATGAAGACGGGTGTGACACCGGAAATCAATGCGTTGGCCTTTGTGATGCTTCTGGTGACAGTTTTGTTGTTGATTTTGTCGGCAATTATAGGGAAAAGGCAGAAGACAGGAAAAGAGGGTATTTAATTTTTGATAAAAATGGTATATAAATAAAAAAAGACATACAGGAGGACATTATGAAAAAGTTATTGGCATTATTATTGACAGGCTGCATGACCTTATCCATGCTGACAGGCTGTGGAAACAGTGAAAACAAAGGGACAGTACCGGAGGAGACAGCCGGAGCAGATACGGCGGATCAGAAGGAGGAGGCTCAGGCAGCAGGACAGACTGCAGGCGGTGAATTGAATCTGTTTACCTGGGACGGCATGTTCCCACAGGAAATTCTGGATGGCTTTGAGGAAGAAACCGGTATCCGTATCAATTATTCCAACTTTGACTCCGATGAAGATATGCTGGCAAAGTTAGAAGAGGCAAAGGGCGGGGACTATGACCTGGTCATCGCAGACGATTACATCATTGAGATGGCGATAGCAGAGGGACTGGCACAGAAGCTGGATAAAGCAAAGCTTTCCAACTGGGGTAATATCAATCCGATTTTCCAGGGATACTTTTATGATGAAGAGGATGAATATACGGTTCCTTACGGAGCCGGTATTCCGCTGATTGTTTACGATCCGGAAGTGACAGGCTTTGATCTGACGTCTTATGAGGATCTGTGGAATCCGGCCTTGGAGGATAATGTGGCACTGGTTGCCAATTACCGTGTGATTGACGGAATCGTCTTAAAATCCATGGGAGAATCCTTTAATACAGAGGATACGGCGGTCATCGAAAAGGCTGGAGAAAAGTTAAAGGAGCTGGCACCGAATGTGCGTGTCATCAATGACAACAATACACAGGATTTCCTGCTGAGCGGGGAAGTGGGAGCAGCGTTTTTGTATACCTCTCAGGTGACGATGGCTCTTTCCATGAACCCGGATCTGAAGGTATGCTACCCGGAGGAGGGACTTGGCTTTGGCATTATGGCAGGATTTATTCCGTCTAAGGCACCGAACCCGGATGCTGCACATGCTTTTCTGAATTACATTCTGGATGCAGAGCATGCGGCAGCCTGCTTTGAATATATGGGCTACTACTGCACCAATAAGGCAGCTGAGGAGTATATTTCCGAGGAGGTAAAGGATATGATCGTAGTACCGGATACGGTAACAAAGGGCGAGATCATTCAGAATATTTCTCAGGAAGCAGAGGATATGCACAGCAAAATCTGGAATGAGTTTAAGTCCGCATGTGATTAATTTTTAAATTTGTACACAAAGTCTGAATAATTGTTTACACAAAGGTAAGATTTGGTATAATATAAATATATATGGAAGAAAGTTCATGAAAATCAAAAGAGGGTAAAGGAGAAATCATATGAGGAAAAAAATGAGAAGAATTGCAGCCTTCATCCTGGTGTGTACGATGCTGTTTTCCAGCACACTGATGGCATCGGCTGCAGAATTGAGCGATCTGTTTGATGCAAATTATTATGCAAATGCTAACCCGGATCTGAAGGCTATTTACGGCAACAATGAGGAGGCGCTCTATCAGCACTTTATTACGGTTGGTATGTATGAAGGAAGAGAAGCCAGCCCGCTGTTCAATGTTGTGGAGTATAAGAAAACTTATCCGACGCTGGAAGCGGTACTTGGCAACGATTATTCCAAATATTATCAGCATTATCTGAACAATGGAATCAGAGAAGGCAAGAGTAGCTGCGGCCTGTTTGACGCAGTGGACTATGCAAATAAAAACCCGGATTTGAAAGCAGCCTTTGGTTATGATCTGAAAACACTTTATAAGCATTATCTGACCCAGGGAATCGATGAGGGAAGAGAAGGCGGCCTGTTGTTCAATAAGACCACTTATTCTACGCTGAATCCGGATTTGGCGCGTGCGTTCAGCAATTCCGGCCCGGCAATGTTCCGTCATTACATTCTGGCTGGAATGGCAGAGGGAAGAGAAGGCGTAAGACCGAGCGAAAAGTATGCTTATATTTGTGAGAAGAAGGATACACATCTGGTAAAACACTGGAATGTGACAAAGGAAGCAACCTGCACCAAGGAAGGCAAGCAGGATGGTATCTGTGACATCTGCGGTAAGCATGTATATATCACCGTACCGGAAAAAGGACATATCAGAGGTAAGATTTACAATATCGTTACGATCAAGGGTGAACAGTATTATCAATGCGAATGCCAGGTTTGTAAGGCAAGAGATGTTTACGTAAAGATGAAATAGTATTCATAGATGGAAACGTCTGTGGGTATGGCAGAAACAGGAACAGACTTTGAAAGGGTATGGTTATAGAAGAATGAAAGTAAGATTCATGAAAAGATTTCTGGCGGCAGTACTGGCAGGAAGTATGGTATTATCGACCGGAATGATGGCATCTGCTGCAGAACTGAGCGATTTGTTTGATGCGTCTTATTATGCACAGATGAATCCGGATGTGGCTGCGGCAGTAGGAAATGATGAGGCAGCATTATATCAGCACTTTGTCACCAGCGGAATGGCAGAGGGACGCAGTGCAAGCGCCATGTTTGATGTAGAGCAGTATAAGAAGAAGTATCCGGATCTGGTCCGTATTTTTAAAAACAATACGGCAGCTTATTACAATCATTATCTGAACAATGGAATGGCAGAAGGGCGTGACGGTGGAGGCTTCTTTGATCCGACAGCCTATGCGAAGGCATATCCAGATGTGGTAGCTGCACTGGGAAATAATCCAAAGGCATTGTATCAGCATTTTATGACAGCCGGACTGGCTGAGGGCAGGACAGCAGGGCTGAATTTTAATTCTGTTGCTTATGCGGCACTGAATCCGGACCTTAAGAAGAAATATGGTACGGATAAGGCTGCATTGTTCCGTGAGTATATTACAGAAGGTGCAGCACAGGGCAGAAAGGGTGCCCGTGCGGACAAGGCAAACAAATGGTATTGTGATCAGAAGGGTGATCACACGGTGGAAAACTGGGTGACAGAAACTTATGCAAACTGTACCGATCCCGGTGTGCAGAGAGGATTCTGCTCCATATGCGGTGAGGAAGTTACGAATATTTCCAAAGCAGACGGATATTCCCACATCGATAAGAATCAGAATGACAAATGTGATCTGTGCAATGCAAGACTGAATACTTACGCAAAGAAGTAAGACACGGGACAGGAAGGTCAGTATAGTAACTGGCCGCGTGTGAACATTTAGGCAGTCTATGAGAAATTCTCATAGACTGCTATTTTAGTGTTGACAAGTAGAATAACTCTATGCTACAATAACATTCGTTGGCGAGAGGAAAAGACTTGTCAAAATATGAGATAAGCTGCTGTGGCTCAGTCGGTAGAGCGTCGCATTGGTAGTGCGGAGGTCACGGGTCCGATTCCCGTCAGCAGCTTGGTAAAACCCTGGCAGATGCTAGGGTTTTTCTTTTTTTGTGTTGCATAGCATGTCCTTCCCTGGCATCGGATTTGACATCGGGGATCTTTTTACCGGATCGGTTCAAACGTCTTGTATAGATTCCGGTTTAATAGTAGAATTTCAATTAGGATGACATTTTATGCGAAGAAAATGTATGGTATGTCAAATAGAAATGGAGACTAATTATGAAAAGACAGATTTCATTGGAAGAAATATCGGACGGAAAGCTTTATGACAGCAATGACATGGTAAAGGCAGGCTGCAATGACTGTAAAGGCTGTTCAGATTGCTGCCGGGGGATGGGAAATTCCATTGTTTTGGATCCGCTGGATATTTATCGTCTGACAGTCGGCCTTCAGCAGGATTTTGAGACTCTATTGCAGGACAGGCTTGCACTGAATGCAGTAGATGGTATTGTTTTACCCAATCTGAAAATGACAGAGGAGGGAGAACACTGTCCGTTCCTAAATGAGGAAGGAAGGTGCAGCATTCATGTATTTCGTCCGGGACTCTGTCGTATTTTTCCGCTGGGCAGGCATTATGAAAACCATTCCTTCCGCTATTTTCTACAGATTCATGAATGCAGCCGGAATCAGACCAAGGTAAAGGTGCGCAAATGGATTGATACACCGGAGCCAGCCAAAAATGAACAGTATATTATTGACTGGCATTATTTTCTGAAAGCACTGCAAGCTTATGCGGAGCAGGCAGAGGACGAAAAGCTGCTCAGAACTTTGAGTATGTATGTGCTGAAACAATTTTTTATAACAGCTTACGATACTGGACGGGATTTCTACGAGCAGTTTTATGAAAGATTACGGGAAGCAAAAAGGGCTTTACAGATGGAGGAATAGAGTGCAGAGGAGAACCATGGAGCCGACGGGTGGGGGCTCCTTGCGACATTATTTATTTTTCTGGCATAAAATTCCTTGACTTTGGATAGACTGGTGTTATAATCATACTTGAACTAAATAATTCAGTATGTATTCCTCGATAGCTCAATGGTAGAGCACACGGCTGTTAACCGTGGGGTTGTAGGTTCGAGCCCTACTCGGGGAGTTTTTTTATACCCAAAGTACAGAAAGGAGTAGAAAAATGGCAGTATTAGAGCAGCTTGCACCGAAGAAGGTATTTCAGTTTTTTGAGGAGATTTGCGGGATTCCGCATGGTTCCGGCAATGTGGAGAAAATCAGCAATTATCTGGTACGTTTTGCGGAGGAAAGAGGACTGACGTATTTTCAGGATGATCTGTATAATGTGGTGATCATCAAGGAAGCTTCAGAGGGCTATGAGGAGCAGGAGCCTTTGATTTTACAGGGGCATATGGATATGGTAGCGGTCAAAAAGCCGGGAGCGGACATTGATATGAAGACAGAGGGGCTTCGGATTGCTGTAGAGGGAGATTATGTCTATGCGAAGGATACCAGCCTTGGCGGAGATGACGGCATTGCGGTAGCTTATGCTTTGGCGGTACTGGATGATGATACGATTCGCCATCCGCGTCTGGAGGTTGTGTTAACCGTAGATGAAGAGGTTGGTATGGAAGGGGCATCAGGAATCGATCTTTCCATGCTGAAGGGACATCAGATGCTGAATCTGGATTCGGAGGAGGAAGGGATCTTCCTGACCAGCTGTGCGGGAGGAGGAAGGGTCAGAAGTACGCTTCTGGTTTCGTATGAGCAGAAAACGGGCCAGGTTTATCATGTCGTAATCGGAGGACTGCTTGGCGGTCATTCCGGTGGAGAGATTCATAAGGAAAGAGCGAATTCCAATATCCTGATGGGACGACTGCTGCAGAGAGTGAACGGCGTGGCTGCCTTGATGGAGCTTTTTGGTGGTTTGGCAGATAATGCAATTCCGAGGGAGACAACCGCAGGATTTGTCGTAGCGGTTGATCAGGAAGCGGTGTTCGAGGCACAGGTTCGCGAGCTGGAACAGGAAGTGAAAAAGGAGTTTGCAGTCAAGGACAGCGGTATTTTTATAAAGCTTGAAAAAGAGGGAACGATGGAAAACAGTGTGCCTGCGCTGACAGCAGAGTCGATGCAGAAGGCATCAGATCTGCTCTTTTTGCAGCCAAATGGCGTGCAGGCTATGAGTGCGGACATTCATGGCCTGGTGCAGACCTCTCTGAATCTGGGGATTTTGGAACTGAAGGGAAAGGAATTGAAGCTGGAGACCTCGGTCAGAAGCTCCCTTCAGAGTGAAAAGGATGTACTGGTGCAGAAGCTTATGACAGTTTCCAGACTGTGCGGTGCACAGGCAGAAGTCGGCGGCGAGTATCCTGCCTGGGAGTATAAGAAGGATTCTGTCCTGCGGGAACGTATGGTACAGGTCTATCGGGAACTGTATGGGAGGGAGCCGGAGATTCAGGCCATACATGCGGGGCTCGAATGCGGCCTTCTGGCAGGAAAGATACCGGATTTGGATTGTGTATCCATAGGGCCGGATATGAAGGATATCCATACGACAGAGGAAAAGCTGTCCATTTCGTCCGTAGAAAGGGTATGGGAGCTTGTATTAAAAGTACTGGAATGGAAGGAATAGTAAAAAATGAAGATTTTATTTCAATGTGATTATAATGAGGGCGCTCATCCCAGAATACTGGAGCGCCTTGCAGAAACGAATCTGGAACAGACGGTGGGATATGGTGAGGATGAATATTGCTGCCGTGCAGCAGAACTGATTCGCAGGAAATGCGGTGATGATACACTGGCTGTCCATTTCCTGGTGGGTGGTACACAGACCAATGCCACGGTAATCGATGCGGCGCTTCGTTCCCATCAGGGAGTGCTTTGTGCAGATACCGGACATATCAATGTCCATGAAACGGGTGCGGTAGAGGCGATGGGGCACAAGGTACTGGCGCTTCCGAACCGGGATGGCAAGATTACGGCAAGGCAGGTGGAAGAGGCTGTTCTGGCACACGGTGGGGATGAACATATGGTACAGCCCAAGATGGTGTACATATCCAATCCGACGGAATTGGGAACGATTTATTCCAGAAGAGAACTGGAGGAAATCAGCAGTGTATGCAGAAAATATGACCTGTATCTGTTCCTGGATGGGGCGAGACTGGGGTATGGTCTGGCTGCAGCTGACAATGACCTGGATTTTTCGACACTGGCAGCCTGCTGTGATGTCTTTTATATCGGCGGCACGAAGGTGGGGGCACTATTCGGTGAGGCTGTTGTGATACGAAATGAAGCCTTAAAAAAGGATTTCCGTTATTTTATCAAGCAGAAGGGCGGAATGCTGGCTAAGGGAAGGCTGCTCGGCATCCAGTTTTTGACACTGTTTGAGGATCATCTGTATGAACAGGCATCGGGACATGCTGTCCGTTTGGCAGAGGAGCTTCGTCAGACCTTTCGCGAGTGCGGGTATCCGTTTCTGGTGGAAAATACCACCAATCAGATTTTCCCAATCATGCCGGATGAGGATTTGAAGCGGCTGGAGGAACAGTTTGGATTTCAGTATGAGAGGAAGATGGATGACAGCCATCATGCGGTGCGTTTCTGCACAAGCTGGGCCACCAGAGAAGAGAACGTAGGACGTTTGAAGGAGGCTTTGCGTGGACTTAAATAAAAATAATATAAAGAAGCTGAGGGGACTGATTGTCTTTACGGCATTTGTGCTTTTGGCGGTTATTTATGTCAGGGATCTGGTGAATGTACTGCATATCGCAGTCGGAATCATTGCCCCCTTTCTGACGGGGGCTGCGATGGCATTTGTGCTGAACATTCCGCTTTGCGGGATTGAAAAGCTGTTGTTTCGCAAGCAAAGGAAGCGGCTGGAGCGGTTTCAAAGGCCCGTCAGCATTGTGCTTACGTTAATCAGCGTGCTGTTAGTGATTACCTTTGTCATTGTAACGGTGGTGCCGCAGCTTGGCAGGACATTAGTGGATTTGGGAAATCAGATTCCGACATTTATCAATCGGACGGTAACGGAGGTAGAAAGCCTGTTTGCATCCAATCCGCAGATTTTGGAGGGAATTGAGGAACTGAATCTGACAGAAATGGATTGGAAAAATATGCTCAACAGTACGATTGATTTTCTGAAAAACGGTGTAGGAACTATGGTGCTGTCGACGGTGAATGTAGCTAGCAGTATTGTGAGCGGGGTGGTCAATGTTTTTGTGGCACTGGTCTTTGCGATTTATATCCTGGCGCAGAAGGAAAAACTTGGCCGCCAGTTTAGACGACTGTCTCAGGCATATCTGCCGGAAAAGGTCAATCGATCCTTTTTGAAGGTATGCAGCCTGCTCTATGCAAATTTCAGCCGTTTTATTACAGGACAATGTCTGGAGGCAGTCATTCTGGGGAGCATGTTCTTTGTCGCCATGACCATATTTCGGTTCCCGTATGCCCTGTTGGTTGGTGTGCTGATTGCCTTTACGGCTTTGATTCCGATTGTGGGGGCTTTTATCGGGTGCTTTGTGGGTACCTTCCTGATTCTGGTGGATGACCCGGCAAAAGCGCTCTGGTTTATCGTTCTGTTCCTGCTTTTGCAGCAGATTGAGGGAAACCTGATTTATCCGCATGTAGTGGGTGGCTCGGTCGGACTTCCGTCCATCTGGGTGCTGGCAGCGGTTTCGGTAGGCGGAAGCATGTTTGGTATTATGGGTATGCTCGTATTTATTCCGCTTGTGTCTACGGTTTATTGCCTGCTGCGGGAGGATGTTAACAACAGGATTTCATTCACGGAGACTTCACTAACGAAGGCATCACTAACGAAAAATTCCTTATCGAAAGCTTCCAATAAGGCAGAACAGAAGAAATAGAGAATCCTTCGATCAAATAAAAAGGAGAAACAGCGATATCTTGTGCTGTTTCTCCTTTTTTAGGATATTCTGAATCAAAAATTTCACTCCATATCCGGTACTATGGGGTAGCAGAAGCTGTTCTGGAGGCACCGCAGTTGATACAGTAGCCATTGCTGTTATAGGTATGAGCCAGCATATCCAGAGAGCTTGTATAGGTATCGCCGCATTCCATACACATGTAGGTGCAGTATCCGGCAGAAGTACAGGTAGCCGGTTTCATGGTGGCAATGGTGTAATTGTGTGTATGCTGTGTGGTATATGGAATTGTTTGAGAATCCACGACAGCGCCGCAGCGGCGGCAGATTCTCTGGCGCAGACCGTCAGCCTCTGGGGTAGCCACGGTAACGGTAATCCAATTGCCCGGATTGTGGCCGTATGCCTTGATTTCCTCGGTATAGGAGTCTGTACAGGAGCAGGTATAGGTGTAAAGACCGTCTTCCGTACAGGAGGGCTGTTTGGTAATGGCCATCGTATAGGAGTGCTGGTGCGTACTTTCAGGAGAGGTAGTCATAGGAATGTCTGCCTCCTGCGTTTCTCCACAGCGTGTGCAGGTTCTGGTCTGCTTGCCGACAGCCGTTTTTGTCGGCAGGGTCGTTACGGTCCACGGGCCGTAGCTGTGTCCCAGAGAAGGCGTGGAATCCTGCGAAATGACTGCTTTGCAGATGGCACAGGAACAGGTCACCGTGCCGGGGGTAGTACAGGTTGCTGCGGTCACGATGGTCTGTCTGCTCGGATGTCCGGTTGCCGGAATCGCAGCAGTGTAGGTATTATCACAGGTACAGGTATAGGTCATAACTCCGTCGGTCGTACAGGTGGGTTCGGTTGTTACAGTACCCACATAGGAGTGTACATGATTGTCCTTTTCTTCCGTCTTCTTGTTCTTGTCCGTAGTAGAAGTGGAGGAAGTGCTTGAGGAAGAAAGTTTAGCAATGGTCTCTTCCTTTAACAGCGCGTTACAGCGCGTACATCTTTGCTGTCTCAGGCCGGTAGCAGTAGTGGTTGCTTCTTGGACAGTCACCCAGTCGCCGGCTTTGTGCTGCAGTGTGGCGATGGATTCGATATAATAATCCCCGCAGGAGCACTGATACCGCATCTGGCCGACCTCCGTGCAGGTAGGGTCCTTCAGGATGGTGCATTGATAGGTATGCGTGTGTGTGCCGGACTGTGTAACGGAAGAAGCGGTCTCTGGCACTGCATTTTCCGAAATGGTGCTGACAGGCATGGCATCCGGGAATGTATTTTCCGAATCCAGTGTTTCTTCCGTAACAGAAGTTTCTGTTTCTGACTGGGAAGCGACATCCGTATCGCCGCCTTTGTGATTGAACCAGAGGATGACTCCGGTGCCGATCATACAAAGCAGTACCATGGCAATCAGTACGCTTTGTATTCCTTTTAGAATTCCATTCATGGCGTTCCCTTTCTTTGATCGTTATTTTGTGTGCCGAACATCAATCTTATCTATTATTTATCGGCAGAATATGTTCATTTTTTTATGGTTTTCTTTCCTTTTATCCGTTTTTGGACTGTTTTGGTATGGAGAGAAGGCCCATTCCGTAAATTCGGACCTGTTCAACCATATGCCCGATATTTCCTTCGCCGGCAAAGCGCTCCAAATCAAAGAAATTTTCGGAGAGGGGCAGCCAGCTCAGCGGATGCTTTTCACGGCGAAGTCTCACGTCGCAGTTTAAAATACCGACATAGACCTCGACATAACAGTTCTGATTATAATAAGTAAAATCCATCATATGAGAAAGGATAATCTGTTCCTTTGAGATACCGGTTTCTTCAAAAAGCTCTCGATAGGCGGCATGGAAACCGTCTTCTCCGGGCTCAATCTTGCCACCGACCAGATTATATTTTCCCAGATAGGGATCGCTGGTGCGGTAACAGAACAGCAGTCTGTCCTTCTCCTTTGTGAATACCATAATGCAATTATATCCCTGCATAGAAGCCTCCTTATCATCTGTCTGTATTTTAGTATAAACGTTTTGGGGGATTTTGTCATTACTACTTGACGAATGTTTCGGAATATAGTAAATTATATCTTGTTGCACCACTTGTAACAGAAGTGCACAGATCGGGGTGTGGCTCAGGTGGTAGAGCGCTACTTTAGGGAAGTAGAGGCCGCGTGTTCAAGTCACGTCACTCCGATGCAGAGAGTCCGCAGACACATGGTAAGCGGACTCTTTTTTGTACGATAGTAAGATGGAGGAAACGACAATGAAGCTGATCTCATGGAACGTCAACGGGCTGCGGGCCTGCGTCGACAAGGGTTTTTTGGATTATTTCAGGGAAGCAGATGCAGATGTGTTCTGTCTGCAGGAGACAAAGCTGCAGGCAGGACAGATTGACCTGGAGCTGCCCGGATATTATCAGTATTGGAACTATGCGGAAAAGAAAGGGTATTCCGGGACGGCAATCTTTACCAAAAGAGAGCCTCTTTCGGTTGCCTGTGGAATCGGCATAGAGGAGCATGATCAGGAGGGAAGGGTCATCACTTTGGAATTTGATTCGGTGTATGTGGTGACGGTCTATACGCCGAATTCACAGGATGGGTTAAAGAGGCTGGATTACCGGATGAAATGGGAGACGGATTTTCTGGCATACTTAAAGAAGCTGGAGGAGAAAAAGCCGGTAATCTTCTGTGGGGATCTGAATGTGGCACATCAGGAGATTGATTTGAAGAATCCAAAAACGAACCGTAAGAATGCAGGCTTTACCGATGAAGAGCGGGAAAAGATGACGCAGCTTCTGGAACAGGGCTTTGTAGACACCTTCCGGTATTTTTATCCGCAGCAGGAGAATATGTATTCCTGGTGGTCTTATCGTTTTAAGGCACGGGAGAAAAATGCAGGCTGGCGTATTGATTATTTTATTGTCTCCAAAGCGTTGGAGGAGAAGCTGGAAGGCGCGGCAATCCATACGGAGGTATTTGGCTCGGATCACTGTCCTGTGGAGCTGCAGATTGCCTTGTAAATGCAGATAGATTAAGGCAGAAGGGAACAGACCAAAAGAGACAGAGCAAGAGTCTGGAATGAAATAGAGAAGCATAGCGTATTTTATGAAAGAGCAGCATAGAAAGAAGGAGGAAGAAAATATGTGGAAGGAAATCAAACCGGAGGAATGCCGGGACAATGCCTTTTCTCTGATTGGAAAGGAATGGATGTTAATTACGGCCGGCGATGAGAAGAAAGCGAATGCGATGACTGCAAGCTGGGGAGGCATCGGCGTGATGTGGGGAAAGAACGTAGCCTATCTTGTGGTACGTCCGCAGCGTTACACGAAGGAGTTCCTGGACAGGGAGGAACGTTTTTCCTTAAATTTTCTGCCGGAGGAGTATCGCAAGGCGCTGAATTATATGGGAACGGTATCCGGGCGTGATGAGGATAAGATGGCCGGCAGCGGACTGACAGAAGGTACGCTGGAAAATGTGCCGATGTTTGAAGAGAGCCGCATGGTGATGGTTTGTAAGAAGCTGTTTGTACAGGAGATGAAGGAAGAAAGCTTTTTACAGAAGGAGACGATAGAAAAATGGTATCCCCAGAAGGACTATCATACCCTTTATATTGCAGAAATCGAGAAAGTATATGTACAGGAAGCATAAAAGCTGGAAAGACTATATGTCAGACTGCACCCTGTGCCCAAGAGAGTGCCATGCAGACCGTCTGCATGGCATTTTAGGCTATTGTATGGAGCCTGCAGCCATCACAGCGGCCAGAGCGGCGCTGCATTTCTGGGAGGAACCCTGTATTTCCGGCGAATGCGGGTCCGGCACCGTCTTCTTTTCAGGATGCAATCTGCGGTGCGTGTTCTGCCAGAATCATGAGATTGCACGGGGAAAGGCAGGAAAAGAGATTACGGTAGAGCGTCTCGCGGAAATTTTTCTGGAGCTGCAGGAAAAGGGTGCGGCAAATATCAATCTGGTTACGCCGACGCATTATGTTCCCCAGATCGTGGAGGCCCTGAAGCAGGCCGGAGAACAGGGGCTTATGCTGCCTGTCGTTTATAATTGTGGCGGCTATGAAAAGGTGGAAACCCTGCGGCTGTTGGAGGGGTATGTGGATATCTATCTGCCGGATTTCAAGTACATGAAAAGCGAAACGGCGCTTCGGTATTCCAAAGCGGCAGATTATCCCCAAAGGGCGAAAGAGGCGGTGGAGGAAATGGTGCGTCAGGTTGGCAGTCCGCGGTTCTGCGAGGAGACCGGATTGATGCAAAAGGGTGTCGTGGTCAGACATCTGGTACTGCCGGGACACGTAAAGGAAGCGGGTACGATCCTTCGGTATCTGCATGAAACCTATGGAAACCGGATTTACCTGAGTATCATGAACCAGTATACACCGCTTGCGGGGGTAGAATATTTTCCGGAAATCAACCGGAAGGTGACAAAGCGTGAATATGAGGCGGTGCTTTCTGTTGCTGTGGACTGCGGTGTAGAGAACGGATTTTTTCAGGAGGGAGATACAGCGAAGGAAAGCTTTATCCCGCCATTTTCCGGTGAAGGAATATGATTCTGAAATATGGGAAAATTTTGAAAATTATATAAAAACAAAAGAAGATACAGAAAATTTACAATTTGTTCACAGACAGGCACGAGCTGTGTTACATCTGCGGGATATACTGAATATAACAATGTATTCGGGGTGAATGCGGATGAAAAAGAGAGGGATTAAGGTACTTGCAGTCGTGCTTGTCACAGTGCTTTTGAACGTGATTGCGTGGCATAGCACAGCTTTTTGTGATTTTTATGTGCGCTATATTTTCCCAATATGGGTCAATACATATGGGAGAGTGAGTGGAATATGGTCCTTTTCGGTAGGAGAATTGATGATCGCAGTCGGTCTGGCATTGACGGCATTTGCTGCTTTGCTGGGAATTGCTGCGGTCATTTTTCGTCTGCTGGTAAAGGATGCCGGTCTGGGGGAAAAAATGCGCAGACTGTGTAGAAGCTTTTACCGATTTTTTGGTTATACCTGTGTAGCGGTTATGGTGGTGATGACTCTGAACTGTTTTATTCTGTATCACTGCTCCACCTTTGATGTAAAATATCTGACGGGAAATAAGGAGGAGTATACGATAGAGGAACTGACTCTGCTGCGGGATTATGTAGTGACACAGGCCAATATGCTTTCGGAGCAGATGGTGCGGGATGAAAACGGAAATATTATTTATGAGGGTGATATGGCACAGACGGCCATTGAGAGCATGCAGGCGCTGGGTGAGGAGTATGAGCAGCTTGCCGGCTATTATCCGAAACCGAAGGAAATTTACACCTCTGAATTTTTAAGCCAGCAGAAGATGGCAGGGTATTATTTCCCGTTTTCGATGGAGGCTAATTATAACGGTGTCATGCACATTACGAACAAGCCGGCTACGATGTGTCATGAGCTGGCTCACTTGAAGGGCTTTATCTATGAGGATGAAGCAAATCTGATCGGCTATCTGGCCTGCATCAATTCGGATGATCCGATGTTCCGCTACAGCGGATATTTGAGCGTACTGAAATATATTGATAATGATTTTAAGAAATCCATCCACAAGAACAGTGAAATTTATAATTCCCATGTAAAAATCTCGGCACAGGTGAAAAAGGACAATGTTTTTCTGACAGAAGAGAGCTGGGCGAAGGTGGAGCATAAGGCGGTTGTGAAGACTGAAACGGTGGCGAAGGCTTCCAATACCTTTGTTCAGACCAATCTGGTTATGAACGGTGTGGAGGATGGAAAATTGAGCTATTGTCGTGTGGTCGACCTTTTGATGAATTACTATGCGACCAATGTGGATGCCATGGAGCCTGATGTGATGGAGGAGATGGCGACTGAAAAGGAGTAAGACGAAGATATGTGTGAGCAGTCACAAACAATTGTCAGAGTCCGGTGGGTAAGTTATAATAGGGTTAGCGTCGAAGTGCAGGGGCAGTTTGTCCCTGCACTTCAAATGAGCAGAGAAAAGGCGGTAACAAAGGATGATAAAAGAGGATATCAGAATACGGAAGGTCATTGTACACATCATGGACAGTACGGTCGGTATGCCGGTCCTATCGGATCAGGAGGTGGAATTTGGCTCGGAGTTCGCGGATTTTTTGAAGGAGCATATTTATAAGATAGCAGGAGGAGATGACTGCAAAACATGTGAATTTTATAAAGAACAGTCGGAGGTATATCAGATGCTTGCTTCCTATGAGGATGAGCATTTTGTGGATATGAGCAAGCAGATTGCAGAGCTTCTGTATGGGATTATGAACAGCAACATTGATATTCCGTCTGCTGATCTGGTCATTGTCCGCTTTCGTGCTTCAGATGCGGAATATTTGGGAATCCTGAAAATGAACTTTAAAGAGTCCTATACGCACCGGACGATTTCCGGGGAAGAGGGAAACAACAATGAAATTGTGCGGTATAAGGCCATCCTGCCCAACCAGACACAGCGTCTGACGGAAGCGGCGGTGATTCGGCTGGCGGATTTTCAGATTCAGCTTGTGGAAAAGAAATATGAGGTCAATGGTGAGAAGACAAATTATTTTTCCTATCTTTTCCTGAAATGTGCGGCTCATCTGTCACCAAAGTCCAAGCTGAGTATCGTGACCAAGGCGGTTGAGAGCATCCAGAAGGAGCATTATGATGAACTGGAGCAGTATGGAGCGCATATGGAGGCCAAAAGCATCATTCAGGAGGAATTGGAAGAAAGAGGCGGCTTTGTGGTAGAGGAGATAGCAGAGAAGATTTTTAAGGACGAACCGGAGCTGCAGACAGCCTTTCAGGATAAGATGGAAAAATATGATATGGTAAAGGAAGAGGTACTGCCGCAGAGCGAGAATACGATGAAAAAGTATCAGAAGCAGTGTCTGTTGACTGATACGGGAATCGAGATCAAGATTCCGATGGAGCAGTATAAGGATTCTAAAAGTGTGGAATTTATTACCAATCCGGATGGAACGATTTCGGTTCTGATTAAGAATATCGAGCATTTACAAGCGAAATTTTAGACAGCGGAAGGAAATGTGAGTGTAAAGATATGGCAGGAAATATCATAGATTATGTAAGGCAGGAGGGGAACAGGTCTTTGAAGGAAAGGCCTTTTTGTGATGTGGACAGTCTGGTACTGTCCCAGTTCTCCTATTTAAAATTAGATGGTATGGTACCGGATGTAGACCGTGATGCAGCAGGAATCAGCCTGCGTGAACTGGCAGAGCATGCGGATTATGAGAAACTCTATGCGGACGAACGCTACCGGGAGGTGAACCGGGAGCTGTTTGAGGCTATGACGAAGAGCAGACGTTTCTGTAAAATGAAGCTGAATTTTCATGAGAACATCATTGATACCAATAAGGAAACGCAGTTCAGTGCGGTGACCTTTCTGCTGGAGGATGGCACTGTATTGATTGCTTTTCGGGGGACGGATGAGACGATCGTGGGCTGGAAGGAAGACTTCAATATGGCATTTATGGAGCCGGTTGTCGGACAGCTCATCAGTGTCAAATATTTGAATCATGTCGCACAGAAATTTGATGGGCCGTTTCTGATTGGGGGTCATTCCAAAGGTGGAAATTTTGCGGTTTATGCAGCCATGAACTGTGAAAAGAGCGTAAGGGAGCGCATTCTGAAAATCTACAGTCATGACGGTCCCGGTTTTCGGCCGGAGATACTGGCAAGCGGGAAATATGAAGCAATCGAAAGCCGTGTCTGCAAGATATTGCCGCATTCTTCCATTGTGGGGATGCTTTTGCAGAAGCAGGAGAAATATGAGGTGGTGCAGTGCCGGAAATTTGGACTGATGCAGCACAACCCATTTAACTGGCTGATTGAGGGGGCAGAGTTTGTACGGGTCAGGGACGTTTATTACGGAAGGAGACTGCTGGATGATGCTATGAACGAATGGATTCTGTCACTGTCACAGGAACAGCTGACTCTGTTCGTGGATACCCTGTTTCGGATCATAGAGGCATCAGAGGCCGATAACCTGATTGATATGGCGGCAGAATGGAAAAAGAGTGCGGTAGGAGTGTTAAATGCCATAAAGGAGATTGATGAGGATACCAGACGCGCCCTCAAGAAGATTATCAGGAGGCTGTTTTACATTACTTCCCATCGCATGAAGGAAACGATTAGGGCAGAGATACCGTCGTTAAAGCATAAGGAAAAATAGAAAATAAAAAAGCTTGAAATGTATAACCTCAACATTTCAAGCTTTTTATGATGCAGGAAAAGGGACTTGAACCCTCATGAGCGCAATGCTCACACGGACCTGAACCGTGCGCGTCTGCCAATTCCGCCATTCCTGCGAACAAATAGTATTGTACATTGTTTTGATTCAAATGTCAACACTATTTTTCAAAAAAATTTATTTTTCGGATTTTTTTTATTTTTGCAATTGTTTAGAAATAACTTGCAAAAATATTACCCGAAGAATAGTTGCTGGAATAGGAACCGTAGGAGTTGTAGGTATTGGCCTTTTCCGCTTCACGTCCTGCGGTATAATCAATCATCGAAGCGCTTGCCGATGTCTTGTAGGCATAGGATGCGTGTCCATTGAACAGAGACTTTACGGTGGACATATCGGCAGCCTTGAAGGCGGTTTCGTCCAGAGAAAGTGTATTGTCGGACTGGATTGTAATGCCGGCCTTGGATAAAAGTCTGGAATTTGCGGCGGTGTGGTTCACCATATTTACCGTCTGCTGTAAAATCGTCTTGCTGTTGGCATCACCGACAGATTTCAAAAGAGCATTGTAGTCATTGACAAAAGCCTTGACGCCTTTGTAAATGGCATCGGTATCATAGCCCCTGGCAGTGGTGGAAGTACCGTCCTCGTTTGTCGTGGTAATATCCTTTTCCTGAAACAGGGATTTGCTGCCAGTGGTAAGCAGAGCGTCCGCGGATTCCTTCAGGGCATCTGCATCGGCTTCGATCTGAGCCAGTGTCTTAGTCGTGTCTGTACTGGTGCTGGTATCTGTCTTACCGGAAATGGAAGAGGATTTACTGTCTGCGTCGGTTTTGTTATAGTAGGCCTTCATCAGCTTTAAATAGCTGCCGTTTTTGATGCAGGCATAATCAGACAGGAAGGAACTGGCCATTCCATTGGAGCTGCCTGAGCTTTTTGTACTGTTTAGACCGGAAAATAGAAAACTGTAATCTGTTCTGATATTCATACTGATCACTCCTTGAAAAAGAAACTTCGCATCCATGCTTTTACTTACTTTCACTATAGCAGATATCGGCAGGAACCGCAATGGAAATAAGAAGTTGTTCTAATTTTCGGAAAATATTTTTAAATTTTTTTCGACAAATATATTGACATTATTCCGGGAGAATGTTATTATACTATTCGCGTGATGCAGACGCAATAATAAAATGGGATATGCGCGAGTGTCGGAATTGGCAGACGAGCTAGACTAAGGATCTAGTGATCATTGCGATCGTACGGGTTCAAGTCCCGTCTCGCGCAGTACAGGAAAGGATTTGCAGAGAGATGCAAATCCTTTTTTTAAGAAACTGCCATCTATGGTATGAAAAAATGCGGAAAACCTATATGGACCTTCCTTATGGAAAAACGAGGGAGCCTCGCTCACATAATTGACAAATCAGTTATGTGAGCGAGGCTCCCTTTGTAAACGAAGACTTAATCTTCCTCAGCCCCTTCTGCCTTCGGCTTCGGGTCGGAATAGCGGGAGGTTCCGATGAACTTCTGCGCAATTTCCTGACCGGCTGCATTATAGGTAGAGAGATAGGTATTTGCTACATTATGCTTCGGCACGGTGGACCAGAGCCTGTAGGTCTGGCCCTGCAGCAGGGATTCGTTCAGAACGACGCTGACGGTCAGGTTCTTGCCGGATACGCCTGCCTGAAGCGTGACGGGAAGGTCGTAATCGTTACGAATCTTTAAGTCCTTACTGCCTTCGGAAATGGCTGCATCCAAACCGAGCGGCAGATAGTGAACCGGCATACTGTGCGGATGACGTTCTAAAATCGTAAGACCGGAGGTGATAGCGGCATTATAGGTGGTAGAAGATACCTGACAGATGCCGCCGCCCAGTGCGGAAATGACCTCGCCGTTCAAATACGCTCCGGCTTCCCTGTAGCCGTTTGCAGCGGTACGGGGCTGTATGGCCTGACTGATGGAAATGGTCTGTCCGGGCTGGATGACCAGACCGTTCAAATGGGAGGCAGCCAGCGTTACGTTGCTGATACGGTTAGAAGAGCTGCCGGACAGGCTGGTCGTACAGGAGCCGGCGGTAATTAACTGCTGACCGGGCAGAAAGCCGGTCAGATAACCGTCGTTCAAATTGATGGTGATATCAGCAGGAGACATATCACTCATCAGCTGTGCACAAAGAGTGTTTGCCAGCAGTCCACTGAATTCGTGACGGAGCTGGCAGATCATTCCGGGCTGTGCCGTCTGATAGGTGTTGGTCTGTCGGTTGAAAATGGTCTCATTTCCATCGGCAGGAATGACTGCAAGCTGATTGTTGATGTTCAGGATATGGGCATCCAGAATGGCGGTATCGGTAAAGACACCGGAGGCAATTCCGTTCTGGTTGGAAAGCAGCATGGGCATTGCTCCGAGATCGGCGATGCGGATAATCCATGTCCTGTCATTTTCGTTTAGTATAATCTGCTTTTCAAGCCAGCTCTGATCCACCAGCGGATTCGTGTTTACAGTTGTTGCATAACCCTGCGGCGGAATCACGCTTCCGTCCTTGGCAAATGCCTGCGTAGAAAACAGCAGACAGAACAGCAGCAGGATTGTGCTGAATTTTAACTTTGCTTTCAAAATGGTCCCTCCTCAGAAAAAGTTTATAAAACGAGATAATCATATCACATAGCCTTGCGGAAGAAAAGAAAAATGTTGTACTAAAAATGAAGTCTCCTTCTGACTGCATTACGCAGCCGCTTTTTGGAGAGAATGGTCGTCAGGATGGCTGTCATAATAGCGCAGGCGGTCAGGACGACAGCAGACCAGCCGAGGGAAATGCTTCCATGAAAATAAATATCCAGTATGATTTCGATGCCGACACAGAGCAAAGCAGCTGCAATGACAAAATACAGGGCAGAGCCCAGGAAGGAAACCGGGAATTTGCGGTATAAAAAGGCCACTGTCTCAATCAAAAGCGTCACCAGTATGACAATCGGTATGCCGATGTGGTAGAACCATTCGTTTTTTGCGGTCAGCCAGGTCAGCAGATAGAGATAGAGAATGGTCGAGAGTCCGTCTAACAGGATAGAGACCCAGACGGAAATTTTTCGGTATATGACAAGTGGAATCGCAAAGACCCAGATAATCATGCAGATGCCGATGATGGGAAGCGACCAGTAGGCTTTCTGGAAAACGAGAAGGTTTAACAGAGCACAGGCTACTGCTGAGGAAACAAGAAATGCAGTTAACAGCACTGCCAGATCCTTTCGGTGCACCGTTTCCACCTGGCCGCGGTCTTCCGGGAAGGGGGAGGGCGGCATCATTTTTTTCAGTTCGTTCGGATTGATGACAGGGGTATTGCAGAGCGGACAGCTCTGTAAGGAAGGGTCCAGCTCAACCCCGCAGTTTACACAATAAGACATATAGGTATCCTCCTGTTATAATTGCTTTCAGAATCGATTGCTTTCTATTTTGACATGAATGCCGTCTGCGACCAGTTTGCGGAAAAAGAGTCTTTCCACGTCGGCTTCAATGATGCTGCTGGCAAAATTGATCGTCAGGATATCTTCAAAGCTGATGATGGCACAGTTGGTACGGGAAGAAAAAGGCTGCCCCATATAGATGTCAAAACGCTCGATATAGGGTTTCATATCATGGGGAACCTTGAGAGCACCCATGTTGGTCAGTCCTGCCGAGGAATTTTTATCCTGAATCTTCGTATAAAAGGTGCGAACTACAAAATCCTTGATAAAGAGGGGAACAATGCGAATCAGAGGATTGCGTTCGGTGGCGGCATTGGTCGTAATATCTCCGCGCAGATATTTTTCATTGATGTAAAAGCGCATGTAGTTGTGAACATGGCGTATGATTTCCTCAAAGGTATAATCCCCGAGCCTTGGATCAACCGAAGGATAGATCATGGTAATAAAGTTGCGCAGCGTTCTGGAAGGAAAGAAGCGGCGCAGATTGACCGGCATGGCAATTTTGACCGGACGTTCCTTGAAATGTCGTTCGGACTGCTGTTTCTGAAGCAGGGCATAGAGAAGGACTGCATTCAGATATTCTGTAATGGTGGCACCGTATTTGGAAGCCACGGCCATGACCTCTTTGACGGACATAATGCCGTCTATGATGTTGAGCGTATAAAAGGGCTCCTTGGTGCCGCGTACCCGGTAGGCCTTTTCTCCAAGCCTGGGAGGCCGAACCTTGGCATTGGCATAGCGCATATAAGCGTCCTCCAGTTCCTCCGGGTCGGGAGCCTGATCGACATCAAGGACAAAGTCCCCACAGGAAATATCTGCGCCTAACAGACGCAGGTAGGTGGCGGTCAGTGTCTGCAGCACACACATGCCTCCTGTGCCGTCGCCCAGACAGTGATGCGCTTCCAGAGAAATGCGGTTTTTGTAATAATAGATGCGTACCAGATAACGGTTATTGGCTTTAAACGGCATCGGCATACAGGGGTTCTTGATATCTTCCTCCACAAAGGGGCCGGGTCTGTGATTCGGCTCCAGATAGCGCCAGAAGAGCCCCTTGCGGATGGCTGTCTTATAGGTGGGAAAGCGTTCCATCGTAATATTGACGGCCTGTTGCAGGATGCCGGGACGGATTTCCTCCTTTAACAGAACAGATAGTCTGTATACGGAAGAAAAATCCCTGCGCTGCAGGGTCGGATATACGATGGCAGAAAGATCCAGCTTATACCAGTCCTGCTGCGGCCGGGATGTATTGCGCCGCCTGCGGCGTTTGTTATGATTTTGCGGCATAATCAGCCTCCATATTTCTTTCAGATTGTCATAAAAGCTATTATAGCATGAAAATCCGGAAACCTGAACTTTTTGGATGGATTTTTTGGAGCAATTCCATTATAATCGTTAATAATTGCGGAAATGGAATTTACAGAAGAAAGAAGGGAAGAAGCTATGGCGGGAAAGAGCCGGGATGAAAAACGGAACCAGAATCTGATGAATCTGATCAAACGGGTTCACAGTGTGGTAGAGAAAAACGATATTGAAAAGCAGAGGCAGTCGCAGGAAAGCATCGGAGCGCTGCTTGGAAACCGGACGGAAAACCTGATTCGGGAGATTTCCATAGACGGAATGTACGGAGAGTGGATCAGCGTAGACCGGGCACACATGAAAAAATATGTGATTCTCTATTGCCATGGCGGTGGATATATGACGGGCAGCAGCCTGTATGCCAGAACGCTGACGAACAAGCTGGCAGAAGCCACTTCCATGGACGTGCTCTGCTTTGATTACAGGCTGGCGCCGGAGCATCCGTATCCCTCGGCCTTGGAGGATGCCATGCGGGCGTGGAATTATCTGATGCTTCTCGGATACGGAGCCAGAGATATCATCGTAGCAGGGGATTCGGCGGGTGGAAATCTGGCGCTCTGCCTGGTACACAAGCTGAAGAAAGAAGGCAGGCTGCTCCCGAGAGGACTGGTGCTTCTGTCTCCATGGACGGATCTGACCGCTTCCGGAAAGACCTATCAGACAAAGGCAGAGGTCGATCCGGTGCTGGATGCGGAATATATCAGCCAGGCGGTCATGAGCTATGCAGCCGGAGAGGATTTGAGCAACTCATTGATTTCTCCGTTGTTTGGAGAATTTGAGGGCTTTCCACCTACCTATATACAGGTGGGAAGCAACGAGATTCTGCTGGCGGATTCCATGATGCTGCATAAGCGCATGGTCAAGGCAAATGTGTCTGTAAAAATGGACGTCTTTAAGGGGATGTGGCATGTATTCCAGATGTCTCCTTTTAAGACCGCCTACGAGGCGATGGATAAAAACGCGGAGTTTATTTTTGATATCTGTCGTTAAGGCATGGAAAAAGAAAGGAAAGGTAAGTGATCGATATGAAATATATTTTCCAACTTGGGATTATCTGCAGCGTGAGTCTGGCAGGTGAGCTGCTGCATACGCTCCTGCCGTTTCCGGTACCGGCAAGCGTTTATGGTCTGGTGCTGATGTTCCTGCTTTTGTGTACCGGACTTGTGAAGCTGTCATGGATTGAAGAGACAGCGGACTATTTTCTGCTCATCATGCCGCTGCTGTTTATCGAACCTTCTGTGCGCCTGATGACATCGGTTGAACTGATTCGGGGCAGCGTGCTTTCCCTGCTTGCTTTGTGCATGGTCTCCTGGGCGGTGGTCATTGTAGTGACCGGAAGGGTGACACAGGCAGTCATCAGGCAGCGAAAGAAGCGGGAAGCCATGCGCTCTGCAAAGGAAGAGTAGGGCAGAAAGAACAGGAAAGGAAAACAGGAAAGGAACAGAAGCGATGAAGGAATTGCTTACAGACAGTGTTTATTTTGGAGTGGCAGTCAGCCTGGCTGCATATTTTATCGGAGTCAAGTGCAGGGAAAAATGGGATTTCCCTTTGATGAATCCGCTGCTGATTGCCATGATTCTTGTGATCGTGCTGCTTTTAGTGTGCAGGATCCCTTTTGAAACCTATTCCAATGGAGCGAAGTATATTACTTATTTTCTGACTCCGGCTACCGTCTGTTTTGCGGTACCGTTATACAGACAGCTTCAAATCTTAAAGAAAAATATGGCTGCCGTGCTGGCGGGGATTCTTTGCGGCTGTCTGGCGCATGCGTTTATTATTGTCGGTATGGGATGGTGCCTTGGCATACAGGATACGCTGCTTTTTTCCATCCTGCCAAAGAGTGTGACCACCGCAATCGCTTTAGGAATCAGCGAGGAAATCGGCGGAGTCACGGCTGTGACGGTAGTGGGAGTCACTGTGGCAGGGCTGAGCGGCAGTATTCTGGGGCCGACTCTGTTCCGATGGTTTCATATTGAGGAGGCGGAGGCACAGGGGCTGGCTATGGGGACGGCCTCTCATGCAGTCGGCACCTCCAGAGCCGTAGAGCTGGGAGAGGTTCAGGGGGCCATGAGTTCCCTTGCCATTGTCGTAACCGGGATACTGACTGTGGTGATTGGGCCGTGGGCTGCTTCCCTGATTCGGTAATCACCGGATAAAAACCACAAAATTTTTACAAAAAAAAGAAGGAATCTGAACGATAGAACAGAATATTAAAAATAGAGTGGTTTTGTAATCGTTGTTTCAGGCACCCCTGGACAGAAAATGGTAAGAGGTGCCGCGTCCTGTGGGGAAAGGAGCATGGAATAACTATGATGATCCGGGAACAGCTTGAAAAGTGGGAACAGGAATATTTAAGTCCTTATGCAGCTCTCAGTATGAATACCAGGGGAAGGGATAGACAGGAGGAACAGTGTGATATACGGCCGGTCTTTCAGAGGGACAGAGACAGGATTCTGCACTGTAAGTCCTTCCGACGGCTGAAGGATAAGACGCAGGTTTTTCTGACACCACAGGGAGATCATTATCGAACCAGACTCACACACACGCTGGAGGTATCGCAGAATGCCAGAACCATTGCCAAGGCGCTTCGGCTGAATGAAGATCTGGTCGAGGCCATCGCGCTGGGACATGATCTGGGACATACCCCGTTCGGTCATGCGGGAGAACGGGCGCTCAATGAAATCTGTCCGCTCGGCTTTCAGCACAGTGAGCAGAGCGTGAGGACGGTAGAGATTCTGGAAAAGCATGGCATGGGACTGAATCTGACGTGGGAGGTGCGGGATGGTATCCGCAATCATCAAACAGAGGGTATGCCGGCTACACTGGAAGGAAAAATTGTACGGTTTTCAGATAAAATAGCTTATATCCATCACGATATGGACGATGCGCTTCGGGCAGGCATCCTGACGGAGGCGGATGTACCGAAGGAAATCGGAGAGGTCATCGGTTACACGACCGGTGAGAGGCTGGATCATTTTATTCATGATCTGGTGACCAACAGCTACGGAAAGAATGACATTGCCATGTCCGAGCCTGTGGCAGAAGCCATGAAGAAGCTCAGGCAGTTCATGTTTGAGAGGGTTTATATCAATCCGGAGGCAAAGAGTGAGGAAAGCAAGGCTGAGATGTTAGTCAAGAGCCTGTATGAATATTACAGCAGGCATCTGGAGCTTCTGCCGAGAGAATTCCTCTGGCTGATGGAGGAAAAGGGAGAGCAGAAGGAACGCATTGTATGCGATTATGTCGGTGCAATGACGGACCGGTTTGCCATTGCCAAATATGAGGAGATTTACATTCCGCATTCCTGGCATGGCTAAGGAGTACATAGGACAGCAAAGGGAGCGAGAGGATGTATTATCCGGAAGAGCTGATTGAAGAGGTCAGGATGAAAAACGACATTGTGGATGTGGTTTCCGGTTATGTGCGGCTGCAGAAGAAGGGAGCAAGCTATTTCGGACTCTGTCCGTTTCATAATGAGAAATCCCCGTCCTTTTCGGTATCGCCGGGAAAGCAGATGTATTACTGCTTTGGCTGCGGAGCCGGGGGAAATGTGTTTACCTTCCTGATGAACTATGAAAATTATACCTTTGGTGAGGCGGTCAAGGCACTGGCAGAGAGAGCCGGGGTCAATCTCCCGGAAATGGAGTATTCCGAGGAGACCAGAAAAAAGGAGAGCCGGCGAGCCAGATTGTTAGAAGTGAATAGAGAGGCTGCCAAATATTTCTATTATCTGCTCCGTTCCAAACCGGGGGAAATCGGACACCGGTATCTGGCGGACAGACAGCTGTCCGAGGAGACGATGAAGAAGTTCGGACTCGGCTATGCCAATAAGTACCGTGATGACCTGACACAGTATTTGAAGAGCAAGGGCTATGCGGAGGATCTGATTCGGGATGCTGGGCTGGCCACGGCGGATGAAAAGCACGGAATGAGCGATAAGTTCTGGAATCGTGTCATGTTTCCGATTCAGGACATCAACCACAGAGTCATCGGTTTTGGCGGGCGTGTCATGGGAGAAGGAAATCCGAAGTACTTAAATTCGCCCGAGACGATGATTTTTGACAAAAGCCGGAATCTGTACGGCCTGAATTTCGCACGAACCTCCAGAAAAAATAATATTATTCTGTGTGAAGGCTATATGGATGTGATTTCCATGCATCAGGCGGGATTTACGCAGGCTGTGGCATCTCTGGGAACCGCATTTACGTCGGGGCAGGCCAATCTGCTCAGACGGTATACGGAGAATGTGATTCTCTCCTATGACAGTGACGGAGCAGGGGTGAAGGCGGCGCTTCGTGCCATCGGTATCCTGAAGGAGGCCGGACTGACCGGAAAGGTGTTAAATCTGGAGCCGTATAAGGATCCGGATGAATTTATCAAGAATCTGGGAGCGGAGGCTTTTCAGGAAAGACTGGATCAGGCGGAGAACAGCTTTTTCTTTGAACTGCGTATGCTGGAGAGGGATTATAATCTGAAGGACCCCGAGGAACGCACCAGGTTTCATCGCGAGATTGCCAAAAAGCTCTGTAGCTTTTCAGAAGAGGTGGAACGGGAAAATTATATTGCGGCAGTAGCGGATAAGTATCACGTGGGTTTTGAAAACATGCGGAAGCTGGTAATCTCTTATGCGGCAAAGACAGGCATGGTATCGGAGCCGGTACGGCCGAAGCCTACGATACAGCCCAAAAATCAGGCAGGCGAGGCAGCCAGGAAGGCACAGCGGCTTTTGATCACCTGGCTGAGTGACGAACCATATCTGTACCCGAAGATTACCAAATACATTTCCCCGAAGGATTTTACGGACGAGCTGTACCAAAAGGTGGCGGAGCGGCTGTTTTCGGAGCTGGAGCAGGGGGAATTGAATCCGGCCGGAATTGTCAGCATGTTTACGGATGAGGAAGAACAGCGGCAGGTTGCCGCGTTATTCAATACAAAACTGGAGCAGCTTGAGTCCAAACAGGACCGTGAAAAGGCGTTTCATGATATTGTGGTAAACGTGAAACGGTTCTCCTATGAACAGGATAGCGAAAAGCTTGGTTCGGATGTGGACGCGCTGGCCAGAGTCATAGAGGGAAAGAAAGCGCTGCAGGAATTGGAAAAAACGCATATTTCCCTGAATTAAGGACAAGAATATAGGGAGAATCATACTATTTTCCCGGTCAATATGGAGGATGACATTTCATGGATGAGAACACAAAGGCAAAATTTGAGGAGAAGTTAAAAGAGCTTTTGAATATTGCCAAAAAGAAAAAGAACGTACTGGAGTACCAGGAGATCAGTGACTTCTTTGCCGACATGAATCTGGAGGAAGAGCAGTTTGAAAGAATCCTGGAGGCATTGGAGCAGAGCAATATCGATGTGCTTCGGATTACCGAGGAGGACGATGCGCTGGATCTGCCGGATGAGGAGATTATGCTGTCGGAAGAGGATGAGGTGGATGTGGAGAACATCGATCTGTCCGTGCCGGATGGTGTCAGCATCGAAGATCCGGTCAGAATGTATCTGAAGGAAATTGGTAAGGTTCCGTTGTTAAGTGCAGAAGAGGAAATTGAACTGGCAAAGCGTATGGAACTGGGAGATGAGGAAGCGAAGAAGCGTCTGGCAGAGGCAAACCTGCGTCTGGTGGTCAGCATTGCAAAGCGTTATGTAGGCCGTGGTATGCTGTTTTTGGATTTGATTCAGGAGGGAAATCTGGGTCTGATCAAGGCGGTGGAGAAGTTTGATTTCCGTAAGGGCTTTAAGTTTTCCACCTATGCGACATGGTGGATTCGTCAGGCGATTACAAGAGCGATTGCGGATCAGGCCAGAACCATTCGTATTCCGGTGCATATGGTAGAGACGATCAACAAGCTGATCCGTGTGAGCAGACAGCTGCTGCAGGAGCTGGGACGTGAACCTACCCCGGAGGAAATTGCAGCGGAAATGAACATGCCTGTAGAGAGAGTCCGTGAAATTCTGAAAATATCACAGGAACCGGTATCGCTGGAAACTCCGATCGGTGAGGAGGAGGACAGCCATCTGGGAGATTTCATTCAGGATGACAATGTGCCCGTACCGGCAGATGCCGCTGCTTTTACTCTATTGAAGGAGCAACTCGTCGAGGTGCTTTCTACCCTGACGGACAGAGAGCAGAAGGTGCTCAGACTGCGTTTCGGTCTGGATGACGGACGGGCGCGTACTCTGGAAGAGGTAGGCAAGGAATTTAATGTTACCCGTGAGCGTATCCGTCAGATTGAGGCGAAGGCGCTCCGTAAGCTGCGTCATCCGAGCCGCAGCAGAAAGCTGAAGGATTATCTGGACTAAACATGGGTATGGAATTATCGAAACGATTAGAAGCGGTAGCTTCCATGGTATCGGAAGGAAATGTGGCGGCTGATATCGGCTGTGATCATGGTTTTGTGTCCATCTGGCTGGTGCGTACCGGTAGATGTCCGAAGGTCATTGCGATGGATGTCCGCAAAGGGCCGTTGTCGGCTGCCGAGGAGCATATTAGAGAATATGGTCTTACCGGTTACATAGAGACCAGACTTTCGGATGGGATGGCTGCGCTTGGTATGGATGAGGTGCAGACAGCGCTGGCTGCCGGAATGGGCGGCAGACTGATGGTCAGGATTCTTGAAGAAGGAAGAGAGAAGGCAGCCAGAATGCAGGAGCTGGTGCTGCAGCCGCAGTCGGAGCCTGCTATGGTGCGCCGGTATCTGAGGGAGCAGGGCTTTGGCATTGCAGAAGAAAAGATGGTGCTGGAGGATGGAAAGTTTTATCCGATGTTTCGTGTGCTGACGAGGGCCGGGCAGGAAGCAAAAAAGACAGGCTGTGGTGCAGACGGCTATATACGGTTTGCACAGGAGGCAGAGAAAGAGCAGGAAACAAAGGGGTGTCCTGAGAATACAGTGGAAGCACAGCAGGTCTTTGATGCCTACGGAAAGCTGCTTTTACAGAAGAGGGATCCTGTGTTGCTTGATTTTCTCAGGAAAGAAGAGAGAGTATGCAGCCAGATTATCTGTTCCATCAGAGAGCATGCCGCAGAAGGCAGGGAAGAAAGACTGCAGGAGCTGGCGGACAGGCAGCGTCTGATTCGGACAGCCTTTCAATTTTATGAAAATAGCGGTATGGAATGAAAGGAAAGAAGGATATGCGGTGCAGTGATGTCATAAATATTTTAGAGGAGCTTTCGGCACCCTCCTATGCGGAAGAGTGGGACAATGTGGGTTTGCTTGCCGGACGGAGGGATAAGGAAATTACATCGGTCATGCTGGCGCTGGACGCTACGGATGCGGTGATTGAGCAGGCGGTACGGGAAGGGGTATCGATGCTGATTACACATCATCCGCTTGTTTTTGGAAAGCTGCGGAGCGTGACAACGGATGATTTTACCGGCCGGAGGATGTTTCGGCTGATTCAGAAGGATATTTGCTATTATGCCATGCACACCAATTTTGACGTGATGGGTATGGCAGACGCTGCAGCCGATGAACTGGAACTGAAAGAGCGGTCGGTTCTGGATATCACCTATGAGGATGAAATTTCCAAAGAGGGTATCGGGCGTTTTGGCAGATTACCGGAGATTATGACTCTTTTGGAATGTGCGGAGTTTGTAAAGAAGCGTTTTCATCTGACGAGCGTGCGTATTTTCGGAGATGCGGAGGCAGAGCTTGAGAAGGCGGCAGTCTGTCCCGGCTCCGGCAAAAGCTATATCAAAAAGGCAGCCCGGATGGGAGCCGATGTGTATATTACCGGAGATATCGATCATCACAGCGGTCTGGACGCCGTTGCCATGGGGATGTGTGTGATTGATGCGGGACACTTCGGTCTGGAGCAGATTTTTGTGCCGTATATGAAGGAATATCTGGAACGCAGGCTGGCGGGAATCAGGGTTCTCAGAGCAGCGGAGGCTGTGCCGTTTCAGGTAGTATAGATGACCGGTCGGGTTCAGGACAGCCAGCAGTCCGTAGAGAGAAGGGAGCAGAGAGCGTGGAGGAAATGATAACATTGGTGATTGACGGAGTGGAGAAGCAGTATCCGGCCGGCATTACCTATGAGAAGATTGCGGAGGAATATCAAAAGTCATACGATCACATTATCGGCCTTGTGATGATCAACGGCAAGGTTCAGGAACTGATGAAGAAGGCAGACCGCAGCGGAGTTCTGCGTTTTATTACCTATCAGGATGAAATCGGACATAAAACTTACGTCCGTACGGCAATTATGCTGCTGATGAAGGCTGCTTATGATGTAATTGGGCGGGAAAATATTGAGAAGATCAAGGTGGAGTTTGCCATCGGACAGGGATATTACTGCAGTGCCAGGGGAGATTTCAAGCTGGACAGGACACTGATTGAGCGAATCAATGTCAGGATGCTGGAGCTGGTGCAGCAGGATCTTCCAATCGGGAAAAAGGCCTATCCGCTGGATGAGGCAGTGGCCTTGTTTGAACAGCATCAGATGGAGGATAAGGTAAGGCTGTTCCGCTATCGGAGAAGCTCTACGGTCAATGTATACAATATAGACGATTATTATGATTATTACTATGGTTACATGCTGCCCAGCACAGGCTATGTGAAATACTATAACCTGATTTCCTATGAAAAGGGATTTATGCTGCTTTTGCCGGATAAGGAGGAGCCGAAGAAGCTGCATTATTTTGAACCACGGGAGAAGCTGTTCAAAACACTGGATCGTGCGACCGAATGGGGAGAGCAGATGGGAATCGATACGGTAGGCGATCTGAATGATCAGATCTGTCATGGCAATCTGAATGAGCTGATTTTGGTTCAGGAAGCATTGCAGGAGAGACGTATTGGCGAGATTGCACGGGATATTGCAGAACGCGGCGGTGTGAAATTTGTGATGATTGCAGGGCCTTCTTCTTCGGGTAAGACGACCTTTTCCCACAGGCTTTCGATTCAGCTTCGGACACTGGGATTTGTCCCCCATCCGATTGCGGTAGATGACTATTTTGTGGAGCGGGAAGAGACGCCGAGGGATGAGAACGGACAGTATAATTTTGAATGTCTGGAGGCCATTGATATTGAAAGGTTCAATCAGGATATGACGGCTCTTTTAAAAGGAGAAACCGTCGAGATTCCTACCTTCAATTTTAAGACGGGACATCGGGAATATAAGGGCAATTTTAAAACGCTCGGGCCGGAGGATATTCTGGTGATCGAGGGAATTCATGGCCTGAATGATAAGCTGTCCTACTCGCTTCCGGTAGAAAGCAAATATAAAATTTATATTAGTGCCTTGACAAGTCTGAATATTGACGAGCATAATAGAATACCGACGACGGATGGCAGACTGTTACGGCGTATGGTGCGTGATGCCAGAACAAGGGGGGCATCAGCCAAGCGGACGATTCAGATGTGGCCTTCTGTCAGAAGAGGCGAGGAAGAAAATATCTTTCCGTTTCAGGAGAGTGCGGATGCCATGTTCAATTCGGTGCTGATTTATGAGCTTGCGGTACTCAAACAGTTTGCCGAGCCGCTTTTGTTTGGTATCAGCAAGGAGGAACCGGAATATTATGAGGCGAAGCGTCTCCTAAAGTTCCTGGAATATTTTCTGGGAGTCAGCAGCGAGGAGCTGCCGAAAAATTCGATTGTAAGAGAATTTGTGGGTGGAAGCTGCTTTAATGTATAGTGAGGTAAAAAAGAAGTAATACAAATGATCGCGGCTGCGGGAGACCGCAGGTGAGGAAAGTCCGGGCTTCACAGGGCAGGATGCCGGATAACGTCCGGTGGAGGCGACTCCAAGGATAGTGCAACAGAAATATACCGCCGCAGCAATGCGGTAAGGGTGGAAGGGTGGCTTAAGAGACCACCGCCTGCACGGTAACGGGCAGGGCGTATGTAAACCCCATCCGAAGCAAGGCCAAAGCGAAGACCATGAACCGGCCCGGTTCGTCTTCAGGTGGGCCGCTTGAAGCGGCTGGCAACAGTCGTTCTAGATAGATGATCATTCACGACATAACCCGGCTTATCGTATTGCTTCTTTTTTCATAAATTTGTATTCCAAAGACCTTACAGGGCATCCCTGCATGGTCTTTTGTTTATGAGAAAGGATAACCGTGAAACAGATTCTTCAAAAGGTAGTGCAAATGGCAGTGCTGCTGCTTCTGGCGGCAGGAACGGGAGGCTGCGGGGCGGTAGAACAGGCGGAAACCGAACAGGCAGAAACGAAGCAGGAAGAGACAGCTGCAGCAGAGCAAAAGAAAGCAGCAGCAGAGAAAACGGCGGTTTATGAAATTGCATCCGTCTGGACAGGAAAAGAGGAAAATATTGATAAAGCCGTACTGGAAAATGGGTCTGCAGTAGTGAAGGTCGCGGATGGAACACTGTATGGAAGCGGTGTGCTCTGGAGCACCGACGGGGAGCAGCTCATCGTTGTGACCAATCAGCATGTGATTCGGGAGGGAGACAGTGGAAGCATCACCTTTGCGGATGGAACGAACGCTTCTTTTTCCGTGCTGTTTTCTGATGCAGAGAGGGATGTGGCATTTTTAGGAGTCCGGCTTTTGGCACTTTCGGAGCAGACCCGGAGGGCCGTACGGCTGGTGTCCTGTTCTGCGGGATGCTATGAGGCTTTGGAGAGCGGCAGTGAAATCGGATTGGTCGGTACAGCCGGGGACGGCAGCCGTATTTCCTATATCGGGGAAGTCATTGACAGAGCGTGGGCAGTCAGTGATTTTGAGATACCGATGCTGTATGTCAAGTCTCAGGCTGAGCCGGGGATGTCAGGAGGCGGTATGTTCGATGCCCATGGACATTATGTGGGAATGCTGACCGGAGGAAACGGGGACGAATGTGCGGGGGTACCGTTTCCGGTGCTTTGGGAAATTTTTAGAAATTTTTAATCATCTGCCGGAAAGGTAGACTATGGCATTTTGGGACAGGTAGTGTTATAGTAGTAAATAGTGGTGCTTTGCCGGCATAGTGCAGAGCAGGACAGAAAGCAGGCACTTTATAGTTTGAAAGGAGCATGATATAAAATGACAAGAATTGATATTGTATCCGGTTTTTTGGGAGCCGGCAAGACAACGTTGATTAAAAAGCTGTTAAAGGAAGCATTGGCAGATACGAAGGTTGTGCTGATTGAGAATGAGTTTGGGGAAATAGGGATTGACGGTGGCTTTTTAAAGGAGGCAGGAATTGAAATCAAGGAGATGAATTCCGGCTGTATTTGCTGTTCTCTGGTAGGAGATTTCGGAGCCTCGCTTCAGGAGGTCTTAAAGACCTATGAGCCGGAGCGGATTTTGATTGAGCCGTCCGGTGTCGGAAAGCTGTCCGATGTCATGAAAGCGGTACAGGATGTGAAAACGGATGTGGAGGTGCAGTTAAACAGCGCTGTTGCTGTGGTGGATGCTTCCAAATGTAAGATGTACATTAAGAATTTCGGAGAGTTCTTCGTAAATCAGATTGCTCATGCGGGAACCATCATTTTAAGCCGTACCGGCAATCTGAGTGAGGAAAAGGTGGCAAAAGCGGTAGAATTGATTCGCGAGCATAATGCAAAGGCGACCATTATTACGACACCATGGGACAGACTGGACGGCAAGGACATTCTGGAGACCATCGAGGGAGCCAGAGATCTGGAGGCAGAACTGATGGAAGAGGTGCGCAGGGCGCATGAGCATCATCATGAGCATGACGAGGAGTGCTGCGGTCATGAACATCATCACCACGAGCATGGTGAGACCTGCAGCTGCGGTCATGATCATGGTCATGAGGGACATCATCATGCCGACGAGGTATTTACCAGCTGGGGCATGGAAACGCCGGCTCATTATGAGATGAGTGAGATTGAGTATATTTTGCAGGAGCTGGAAAAGGAAGCGGAATATGGTTTTGTCCTTCGTGCCAAGGGAATGGTTCCGGCAGAGGATGGAAGCTGGATTTATTTCGATTATGTGCCGGGAGAGAGCGACATACGTACCGGAAACCCGGATGTAACCGGAAAATTCTGCGTAATCGGATCCAAATTGAACGAAGAGAATCTGAAGAAGCTGTTTGAAAAATAAGAGGAAAGAGGGACAACATGAAACCGGTTTATATCATCAATGGTTTTCTGGAGAGCGGTAAGACAGAATTTATTACCTATACATTGGCACAGCCGTATTTTCAGGTGAGAGGAAAGACATTGCTGATTCTGTGCGAGGAAGGCGAGGTCGAATACGATGCGGAGCTGTTACGAAAGAGCCGTACCATTCTGGAATGGATAGAGGATGAAGAGGAGTTTACTCCGAAAAAGCTGACGGAGTTAGAGAAGGCCTATCGTCCGGAGCGTATTATCATCGAATATAACGGTATGTGGAATTTTAAGGAGATGAAGCTTCCGGCAAACTGGCAGGTGGAGCAGCAGATTACGACCATTGACGCATCTACCTTCCAGATGTATTTCAGCAATATGAAATCCCTGCTGGCAGAAATGCTGCGCCGGTCGGAGATGATTATCTTTAACCGCTGTGACGGCCTGAAGGATGAACTGGCCAATTATAAAAGAAATGTCAAGGCAATCAACCAGCAGGCAGAAATCATTTTTGAGGATGCCAACGGCGAGGTAGATGAGATCTTTGAGGATGATCTGCCCTATGATCTGAAAGCGGATGTGTTGAAGCTGGACAATATGGGATATGGTATCTGGTATCTGGACTCACTGGATCATCTGGAGCGATATCTTGGAAAGACGGTAGAGTTTACCGGAATGGTGCTGCATCCGAAGCATTTCCCGAAGGATCTGTTTGTACCGGGGAGAATGGCAATGACCTGCTGTGCGGAGGATATGGCCTTTTTAGGCTTTGCATGCCGGTATGAGGGTGCGGATGCGCTTGCAGATCAGGAATGGGTGAAGGTAAAGGCTGTAGTAGGGAAAGAATATCTGGCAGATTACCAGGGAGAAGGTCCGGTTCTGACGGCTGTCAGTGTGGAGCAGACGAAGGCTCCGAAACAGGAAATTATAGATTTTGCGGCGGCACAGTAGCTTATGGCAGGAACAACAGAGAAAGAGAACAGACAGCTCAAAAAGCGGTTTGAAGAGCTGGCAGAGAAGGCATATACGGAAAACCGGTTTACCTTTTCGGATTTTCTGGGCATGGCTGAGTTGGCCCTTTTTTATGACTTTCTCGATGAATATGGAAAGACGCCGTATACCGTCTGGGGAGGCTATGATGGCAGCGAACGTCAGATGGTACGGTTTGGAAGCACAGAAGAGCTTGGGTATGAGGTGGAATTTCCCATCGTATGTATCAAGGTCGTGCCGCTTTTGAAAAAATTTGCAGACGAACTTTCCCACAGGGATTTTCTGGGTGCACTCATGAACCTTGGAATCGAGCGGGATACGCTGGGGGACATTCTGGTACAGGAACGGGAGGGGTATGTCTTTGCACAGGAGACGATTGCAGATTTTATTATCGAAAATCTCACCAGGGTGAAGCATACGGCCATGCGTTGTGAACGGTGCGAGCAGCCTCCTGCAATTCTGAAGAAGGAGCCGGTGGAAAAAAGCATCGTGACAGCATCCTGCCGGGCAGACAGTATCCTTTCCAAGGTATATAACCTGTCGCGCAGTCAGAGCCTGCTGCTGTTTCAGGAAAAGAAGGTCTATGTAAACGGCAGAGTGAATGAGAATAACAGCGGCCTGTTAAAGGATGGGGATGTCGTAGCCGTCAGAGGCTATGGAAAGTTTATTTATCGTGGCATACAATATGAGAACAAAAAAGGAAAATACTGCGTTCTGGTAGGGCTGTATGTCTGAAAAGGACAGAATCCATGTGAGAGGGACGCTCTGAAACGAGGAGAGAAACGATGTATTCTTACAATATGACACAGTGGCTTTTTTTCTTTTATTTTTATTGCCTGTTTGGATGGTGCTTTGAATCAGCCTATGTGTCCGCGCGACAGAGACAGCTGGTCAACAGGGGCTTTATGAGAGGGCCTTTTTTACCGCTTTATGGGAGCGGAGCGATTATGATGCTGGTGGTTTCCATGCCATTTCGCGGCAATCTGCTTCTGACCTATATCTCAGGCTGTATCGGTGCAACTGCGCTTGAATATGTGACCGGAGTAACGATGGAGGCACTGTTCAAGGTACGTTACTGGGACTATTCAAACCAGAAATTGAATTATAAGGGACATATTTGTCTGTCCTCTACGATAGCATGGGGATTTTTGACCATCTTTATGACGGATGTCGTGCATAAGCCGATTGAACAGTTTGTGCTTGCGATTCCGATGTCGGTGCTGTCCCCGGTTGTATTTGTGCTTACGGTTGTGATTGTAGTCGACTTTACATTATCCTTCAAGGCAGCTCTGGATCTGCGGGATGTCCTTGTGAAAATGGAGCACGTCAAGGAAGAGATGGAGCGTATGCAGAAGCGTCTGGATGTGCTGCTCGCTGTTGCAGACGAGGAGATTGAAAATCGTATCGAGGCAAGAAAGCAGAAATCTGCCGATCGCAATGAAGAACTGCTGAATGCGCTGGAAGATCGTTTTGCAGGGGTGAAGGAGCAGATCAGGGAGCGTTATGAGGCGTTTCCGGAGGACGTCAGAGAGGAAATTGCAGAGCTTCGCATGAAATTTACATCGATTAAGGAGAAGAGGCTGCAGCTTCGTTCGGTAAGGGATTTCTATAAGAGACATCTGATTCTGGATAATCCTACCATGCACTCTGAAAAATTCCGGGAAGCATTGGAGGAATTGAAGCGCGCAGCAGCAGAGCATAGGAAACAGGGCAGTAAGGAGAAGCAGGAGGAGGCATAAGGATGCCGTTTGGACAGAAAGGATATGATGTATGCAGGAAGTAATACTGGATACGTTACTGGATACGGGAAAGCTGATTCCGTTTTTGTTCGTAACGTATTTATTGATGGAGTATATGGAACATAAGGCACAGAATAAGATGATGGCTCTGATACGCAAAAACGGTGTGGCAGGCCCTGTGATGGGAGCAGTCATCGGGGTATTTCCGCAGTGCGGTTTTTCCGCTTCTGCGGCGAATTTCTATGCGGGCAGGCTGATCAATCTGGGAACGCTGCTTGCCGTATTTTTATCGACCTCGGATGAAATGCTGCCGATTTTGTTATCCGAGCAGGTGCCGCTGTCGGTTGTAGGAGGTATCCTGCTGTTTAAGATTCTGGTAGCTGTGACAGTGGGTGTGGGAATCAATCTGCTTTGGAGATTCTGGAAAAAGGATACCGAAGAGGTGGATATTCATGGCATGTGTGAAAAAGAGCATTGCCATTGTGAAGAAGGGATTGTGCGCTCGGCGCTGCATCATACGATTCATATTACGTTATTTGTTCTTCTGTTTTCCTTTGTGTTAAATGTACTCATCTTCTGGATTGGGGAAGAGACGCTGGCAGGCTTTATTCTGAATAAGCCGGTGGTCGGGCCGCTGATTACCGCTTTGGTGGGGCTGCTGCCGAACTGCGCGGCTTCGATTCTGATTACACAGCTCTATTTGAACGGTCTGATGGGCCTTGGGGCTATGCTGGCGGGACTTCTTTCCGGCTGCGGAATCGGACTTGCGGTTTTGTTCAAGGTCAATCATCACTGGAAGGAGAATGTGACCATACTGGGTATTCTGTATGCAGTCGGAACTGTGGTTGGAATTTTAGTGGAGTTGTTTTTGATGTAATGGTCTATGAATGTTCACTTTAAGAGATTTGCAGATTGTATTTCTGTAGAGGAAGCCTTCAGGTTGTTGCGGGCATAGTTTCGAAAAAATACCCTTCCGTATGGTACAGCGGAAGGGTATTTTTTTGAAACCATAACTAAATGACATTGGTGTATACGCACTGCCTTGTCGGTGTTAAGAGGATGCTAATAAAACGCCAAAAAAGCGTTAAGAAACGGCATAAATCATAGAAACAGAGACTTTACTGTGATACAGTCAGAATATCCAATAGATGGGGAGAAAAAGCAGGAGGGCATATATGGATATCTGGGCAGTAATCGCGATTGTCATATGCGTGGTTGGTTTTTTCGGAGGTATTATTTACGAACATAAGAAATAGCATAGGGAAAGGGTAATGGAAAGGAGGATTTTGAATGACATACGCTATCCTGGGACTGACATTTGCGTCGCTTGCGCTGTGTCTGATTTATTCTTTTAAGAAGGACGCATAAAAAATCAAAGGAACAAAGAAGGGGAACTGCTTGTGTCGGCAGTTCCCCTTTTTAGGTGCACCAGACGGCGCACGTGTCATGTCTTATAGAATGATTATTTTACACCCAGCTCCAGATAGTGATTCAGCGCAGCACGTCTCTGATGGGAGCGGAACAGTGCTGAGGTCTTGTTGTAGAGCCAGAAGGAATAAAGCAAAAGGTCGTTGGCTTTTCCAATCTTTTCCTTGGTCGTTCCGTGATAATATTCCCCTCCGCAGCTGACCGGCTGTCTGGCACGGATGTGGCGGATCAAATCGGATTCGGTCTTTATATTGCCGTCGAATGAGGTAAAGCTGAGTCCGGCACAGTCGGCACGGTGTGCGTCGCTTCCACCGAAGCCGGGCAGATTGTATTTTGCAGCAAGTGCAGCCGCCTGTCGGTTGGATTCAGCGGGTTCGCAGGCGTTGAAGGTCTCCAGAAAGTCAAAGGAGGCTAAAATACCGGGGTTTTTCCGATAACGTCTCGTATTGGTAATGCTCAGATATTTTTCACCGCATGGGTGAGCAGGGCCTAAGATTCCACCGAAAAAGTGTACGGCATCAATCAGAACAGAGACAGGAAGTCCGCGCAGCTCGATGAGAGGCAGACGAATGTGCTCCGGCATAATGACCAGAATGTGTCCGGCATCAATCGTATCATATTCAATTCCCTTTAAAACGGTAAAATCAGAAAAAACAGAATCCTGTTTATGTTTTTTATAATATCGATAAGCGTTATAAGAGTTGTGGTCTGTGATCAGCATGCCTTGAAAGCCTTTTTTCTTCAGAATCGCAACATACTCGGCAAGCGGCAGTTTCCCGTCCAGGGAACCTTCTTTGGTGTGGCAGTGCATATCAAATTTCATGTGGTGCTCCTATTCTGCAATCTGCGATTGCGGCATCAGTCAACGGTAGACCGACATAATCTTGTACTAAAGTACTATTATGCCCTCATCGTTTTCATCCTATCATACAAAAATGAAAAAAGCTATCCTAAAATATTGGAAAAGGCAAAAAGTTTTGAAAGTATTTGTAAAAAATATGCCGATATGTAAAGCAAAGGAACGAAAGTGAAACCTTTCGGACACCTGATTCGTTTTCCAGATAGATAAAGTATACAGACAGAGAAAGAAGGCAGGGAAGGAAGATGGCGCAACGGCAGACCATGCAGCAGAGGGAAAAGGAATATCTGCTCGAGGAAATCTTTGAGCAATACAGAGCCGTGCTGTACCGGATTGCATTTACGCATATGAAGGATCATGCGGATGCGGAGGATATGGTGCAGGAGGTTTTTATCCGCATGATGCGCAATTGTCCGATTTTAAAAACGGAAGAGCACAGGAAGGCGTGGATGATTCGCACTCTGCTCAATTTGTGCAAGGATCATGAAAAACAGGCATGGAACAGAAAACGGATACCGCTTACGGAGATACCGGAGACAGAAAAAGCGTATTTTCATATTCCGGTTGTCGGTGAGGATGAAACTCTTTGGAGAGTGCTTTCACTGCCGGAGAAGTACCGTGATCCGCTTTACCTTTTTTATTATGAGGATTATTCCATCCGGGAAATCTCGGAAATTCTCGGAGAACAGGAAAATACGGTGAAGACGCATCTGCGGCGTGGCAGGGAGGAGCTCAGGCAGAAAATAACAGCAGGGCAGTGAAAGCAGAGCGGATGATGGACAGGCACAAACCAGGCCGCGTGCCGGACAAGAGTATGCAGAGGAAGGAAAGGAGCAGGAAGAACGAAGATGACAATAAGAGGTGTGGAAAGCTCATATGCTTTTCGGATGGTGCAGGGCGGACAGAAGCGGGAAAAGGACAGCCCGGTTGGAGGTTTTCCGAAGGGATTTACAGAGCAGAAAGCAGAATCAGAAACAGAAACAGGGGAAAAGGTCTATGCAAAAGGACGGGTCAGTTCCAAAGAGATGTATGCTTACCAGAAAGCAGCTGGTGGAAGTCCGGTTCGGGAAAGCGGACAGATGGCTTCTGGTGTCGGCGTGGAAACAGAGGTACGAAATGTGAAATATGAGGATTGTGACCGGGTCTCTGTGGACGTTTTAAACGGATATGTCATGAAGGTTCAGGTGGATGCTCCGGGACGCAGTGTTTATGTAGAGGTGAAACGTGAGGATGGGGAGACCTGCGCCTATGAGTTTGATCCCTTTCATATTCCGCGAGGGACGGAAAATACCATGGAAAAGCTGGCTCTGGAATGTTATCACAGGGCTGTGGCTGAATCGGCCGGTGCAGAGCAGTCAGAGGAGCAAAATACAGAGGAAGCCACACCGGAGGAAGAAGAGGATGGAAGCAGCGGCGGCATGAATCTGCCGGGCGCGGAAAAGGCAGAACGGTATGCCTATCATCCGAAATACATCGGAGAAATGACAAACGACGAATGGGATGAGTTGTTAAAGAAGACGGATCAGGGTATTGAGGAAGGAAAGGAAGCCAGCCGCCTGCATAAAGAGGAGATGGAGAAGAAAGCAGAAGAAAAGAGCATTGACCGACGCAGCGCCATGCAGAAAAGGCTGGATGACACCAGAAAATATGTGCCCTATTCATGGCTTGCAGATGAAAATGGAATCGTGGAATATAATGGTGTCATCTTTCGGTGTGATTATGAAAGCGGCGCGCTTTGCCTGGGTGATATGTCCAATAAAGAAAAGGTGCTGACTATTCCTCTGAGCGGAGGCGGGTGTCTGAAGGTAAATCGGGATAATATCGGGGATCTTTCGGCGGCAATCGGTATGTTTTCCCCGGAGGATGTCAATCGTATTTTACGTGCTCTGGCACAGGATGCGAAGGTAAAGAAGGTGGAACAGGAGCTGGAGGAGGAAGCGGACAGTATCGGAGAGCCTGTGGAAGAACATCCGGATGAGGAAGTCGAATGATTGGATGAGCTGAATTTGATTCGTAAATTTCATTAGAAAAAATACTTGACAAATGGAGTGATTCTTCATATAATGATTTCATACTTATCATACTAAATGTGTAGGAAATAAGAGAAAGGAGCGTAACGCTATGAGAACAGGACATCAGGAAAATACAAAGGCTTATATGTGTTGTTGTTGTCAGGCTGTATTTATGTGTACAGTCCCGTTTGTCATGCGTTATGATACCTGAATGAAACACTTTCACAGAAAAGAGTGAGAGGCTGCGGGTACCATAATGGTATCCGCTTTTTTTATACGCAGCTCGCGGAGATGAAATGAGCCGTATAACGGCAGTAAAGAAAAAGATTAAGGAGGATAAAAACATGAGTCAGATTAAGGAAAGCGCATTGGAACTGATTGGAGGGACCCCGATTCTGAAGCTGAACCGCTATGCGGAGAAGGCGGGAGTCAGAGATGCAGTAATTCTGGGAAAGCTGGAGTACCTGAATCCGGCAGGTTCTGTGAAGGATCGTATTGCATTTGCCATGATTGAGGATGCGGAGAAACAGGGAATCTTGAAGCCGGGTGCGACTATCATTGAGCCGACCTCGGGAAATACCGGAATCGGTCTGGCAGCCGTAGCGGCAGCCAAGGGCTATAAGGCTATCCTGACACTGCCGGATACCATGAGCGTAGAGCGCCGCAATCTGCTGGCAGCCTATGGGGCTGAGCTGGTACTGACAGAAGGAGCGAAGGGAATGAAGGGAGCCATTGCAAAGGCAGAAGAGCTGCATGAATCGATTCCGGGTTCCGTGATTCTCGGACAGTTTGTAAATCCGGCAAATCCGGCGGCACATAAGGCAACGACAGGACCGGAAATCTGGGAGCAGACGGAGGGCAAGGTCGATATCTTCGTGGCAGGTGTCGGCACAGGCGGTACGATTACCGGTGTTGGTGAGTACTTAAAGGAGAAGAATCCGAATGTGAAGATCGTGGCAGTGGAGCCGGCGACCAGTCCGGTACTTTCACAGGGAACTTCAGGTGCACATAAGATTCAGGGAATTGGCGCAGGCTTTGTACCGGAGGTCTTAAATACCAGGGTATATGATGAGGTGCTTGCCATTGAAAATGACGATGCGTTTGCAGAAGGAAAGGCCTTTGCAGTCAGTGAGGGTATATTAGTTGGAATTTCTTCGGGAGCCGCCTTAAAGGCAGCCACGATTCTGGCATCCAGACCGGAGAACAAGGGAAAGACCATTGTAGCATTGCTGCCGGATTCCGGTGACAGGTATCTTTCTACGCCACTGTTTAGCAATAACTGATCAGACCAGTCTGTGGCTTGGGAGTTGACGGAAAAGGGGAGATTATGGAAAAGACATTCAAAAAGGAGCAGGTCAGTAGCCAGCTGGAGCTGATAGAGAAACTGATTCACAGCATACAATACGGAACCATAACGATTATCATTCAGGATGGAAAAATCGTTCAAATTGATAAAAGTGAGAAATACCGAATTTAACTGACTGGACGACCAGAGGTTTTGCAGGAAAGCAAGCGGAGCAAAATGCCGCAGCCTGTAAAAAGCTCTGGTCGTTTTTAGTTTGCTGCAATTAGTTTGCTGCAAAAAGAAGAAAGAGGAAATGAGATGAGCAATAACTATGAAGCACTACAAAAGTCCCACCCCTGTTTTGGAGGGCAGAAAAACAATGTGGGGCGTATTCATCTTCCGGTCAGTCCGGGCTGTAATATTGAGTGTCGGTTCTGTGAGCGTTCAATCAATGATGAGGAAAACCGTCCCGGTGTGACATCCAGAGTTCTTTCACCGGAGGAGGCGCTTGAGGTACTGGGAAAAGCGCTGGAATTGTGTCCGGAAATCACGGTAGCCGGAATAGCGGGGCCGGGAGATACTCTGGCCAGTGATTATGCGTTGCAGACCTTCCGGTTGATTGGAAAGAAGTATCCGGGGATGCTCAAATGTATGAGTACGAATGGGCTGCTGCTGCCGGAGCGGGCGGAGGAAATCGTAGAAGTCGGAATAGATTCACTAACCGTCACAGTCAACGCGGTAGACCCGGAAATTGAGGCGAAGCTGAATCAATACATTGTGTATCACGGAAAACGTTATGAGGAGGAAGAAGCAGCCAAAATACTGATTGAAAATCAGTTAGCCGGCATCCGTAAGGTTGCAGAGGCCGGTATTACCATCAAGGTCAATACCGTGCTGGTGCCTGACATCAATGGCAGTCATATAGAAGAAATTGCCAGATGCGTAAAGGATGCGGGCGCCAGCATCTATAACATTATTCCGTTGATTCCACAGGCACAGCTAAAAGGACATCCCGCTCCTGTCTGCGCAGAGATTGATGAGGCCAGGACAAGGGCAGGAAAGTATATCGATGTATTTCGCCATTGTCAGCACTGTCGGGCGGATGCGGCAGGCGTGCCGGGCAAATCGGAATATGGGGATCAGATCTATCAGAGAATCTCTATACTTTTAGAACAGGTGTTACAGAGATGGGAACAGAGGTTGGAAAAACGTAAGAAATTAGTGGCAAGGAGGTAAGAAGTCATGAAATGGCATTTTTTATACCGGACCTTTCTGCTGTGTTTAAAGGGTGTACCCACAACACTGCTGATTACGATATTAACCTTAGTGTTTTCCAGTATTCCGGCCATAGGGATTGCCGTAATCAGAAGTAAGCGGGTGCCCGTGCTACAGAAGATTTGTAGTGTGTATGTGTCTTTTATCAGGGGGACACCGGCAATCGTACAGATTTATCTGCTATATAATACCCTTGCAAGCATACTGACCGTATGGTTTGAAAAAAATAATGTTTCCATTAACGTCTTTGACATTAGTCCGATTGTTTTTGCAGTAATTGTATTTACTCTAAACATTACAGCAACGATGTCGGAGGTAGTCCGGTCAGCTTTGCTAACGGTGGATAAGGGGCAGATGGAGGCAGCTGTATCCATTGGATTAAGTGAGCTGCAGGGGTTTTTACGGGTGGTATTTCCACAGGCGCTGGTGTCGGCAATACCTAATTTATGTACCCTGATTGTTAATCTGATTAAGATGACCTCGTTAGCTTTTGCTATGACTGTAAAGGATATCACAGCAATTGCTAAAATTGAGGCGGGAAGCTCCTATAATTATATAGAGGCATATCTGGATATCTTTGTCATCTATTTGATTTTGTGCATAGTGATTGAAAAAATGTTTCAGAAATTGGAGAGGAATTTGAGCAGATATAAGGCAATTGCAGATTAAAAAGAAGTAAGTGGAAAGAACTTAAATTTTGCGGAAAGGTCAGAAAGAATATGCGGGAAAAAACAAGACTGGTACATGGATATACGGGAATCGATCAAAACACGGGAGCCATCAGCTTCCCAATCTATCAGGGGGTTACCTTTGCTCATCCGGCGCTGGGAGAAACCACCAGGGGATTTGCTTATGCAAGAGCAGACAGTCCCACCAGACAGGAGCTGGAACGGACGCTTGCGCTGCTGGAGCACGGAACAAGGGCATGGGCCTTTTCCAGCGGAATGTCTGCTATTTCGGTCTTTATCAAGCTGTTTGAGCCGGGAAGCCATCTGCTCGTATCCGAGGATTTATATGGCGGCACTTACCGTCTGTTTACGGAAATATATGGCAAATACGGATTGGAATTTGATTATGTGGATACCAGTAATCTGGAAGTGGTAAAAGCGGCTATCCGGCCGAATACGAAGGGAATTTTTATAGAGACGCCATCCAATCCGATGATGCACGTGACAGATATCCGTGCCGTTTCGGAGGTGATTCGGGAGGCTGGTGGTGTTGTGGCAGTGGATAATACATTCCTGTCCCCCTATTTTCAAAAGCCGCTTGATTTTGGGGCAGATATCGTCATACATAGTGCTACAAAGTATATCGGCGGTCATAACGATGTGCTGGCAGGAGCCCTGATCGTTCGGAATGAAAAGTGGATAGAACCTATTTCCCGGCTGGCCATGTCAGAGGGAGGCACGCTGGGACCACATGACAGCTGGCTGCTGCTTCGCAGCCTGAAGACGCTTTCCGTGCGCATGGACAGACAGCAGGAAAATGCGCTGCACCTTGTGGAATATCTGAAAAAGCATCCGAAGGTGGAAGCGGTGTATTACGTAGGTGATCCGGAGCATCCCGATTATGAAACAACGTTAAAACAGACGACTGGCTATGGCGGCATGATTTCCTTTTCACTAAAGAGCGGGGAAAAGGTGCCGGATCTTCTCAAACGGTTTAAGGTCATTACCTTTGCGGAAAGTCTTGGAGGCGTAGAAAGCCTGATCACTTATCCGATGGTACAGACGCATGGAGCGATTCCGGTGGAGATGCGGGAAAGGCTTGGAGTCAACGAAAAGCTGCTTCGGATGTCGGTCGGAATTGAGGATGTGGAGGATCTGCTGGAAGATCTGGAGCAGGCGCTTTCCATCTGAAAAGCAGGAAGCAGGCTTGCAGGAAAAATCGTAGAGATGCAAATCGGAGGAAAGGAGACAGTCAGGGATGGAAAAATTATTTTATCCGGATTTTTTTAATGATGTGTTCGGCCCCATTATGCAGCCGGGCTCCAGCGGCGCCTTTGCAGGAACGAGCAGAGTCGGCAGAGTGGCAGGCAGTCTGGTCAGAGGTAAATTGGAGGAGGTTCATTTTCTGTTTAATCAAAGCGACAGAGGAAGCTTTGATCGGCTGGGAAATATGATGGAGGACAGAGGATATCTGGGCGGAGCGCTTGGCTTTACGACGGATGATTACCGCCTTTTTGAGGCACATGAGATTGCAAGAGAGCAGAAAATTTCCTATGATTTTAAGCTGAGTGAGATGGTTAACGGCTATCCGGGAAGCATTACGATCCGGGTCAAAGGGAGGAATCGGGAAGAGGGATTTTTAAAGGGCGCTTCGGTAGGAGGCGGCATGATCCGTATCTATGAGATCAACGGCTATCCCTTGAAGTGGCAGTCGGATACCTATGGTATTCTGGTAGAGGTTCAGGATAAAAAGACGATTGGGCGGCAGAAGGAAGCGTTTGAAAGAGAACAGGGAGATGACCATATACAGACACTGTCTTTGAAAAAGAACGGAGAGGAAGAAAGCAGCGCTTATTTTATCGAACTTTCCAGAGAACCGGAGGAAGGGGATGCAGACCGGGCCTTTGCCGGGCAGCGGGTCACGATTCTTCCGGCTGTATTGCCGGTGGTAACGACCAGACAGAAAAGGCCACAGCTTTTTCAGACCGTGGCTCAATGGCGTGAGGTAGCGGAAAAGAAGAATATTTCCTTCGTGCAGGCAGCCATAGAGTATGAAAAGGCTTCTTCCGGCTGGACGGAGGAAGAAATCTGGGCCTACTTTGAGAAAATAGCCGATATTTTTGAGAAACAGATTCATGCTCTGGAGCGCATGGGCTATGAAAATGCAAAGGATACACCGCTCCTTCCGATCTACGGCAAGCTTTGGAAAAAGTATCTGGATACACAGAAACCAATTAGTGACACACTGACCAGGCATATCCTGACGCATGCTTATGCGGTAAATGCCAAGCTGCCGGGTGTACTAATCGTGCCTGGGCCGATGGGAACCGGAGGTGGATATTTGTTTTCTGCGCTGGATGCGGTACGGGAGGAAAGAGGGTACAGTCATGAAAGGCTGATCGAGTCGCTGGTTGTGGCAGCAGGATTGGGCGCACTTGCCTATACGCACACGAATGCCAGCGGAGAGGTTGGATGTGTGGGAGAATCCGGTGTCTGCTGCGCTATGGCATCGGGAGCGGTCGCATGGCTGGCAGGAGGAGACGGTGTGGCAGTGGAGCGGGCGGCTGTGACTGCACCGATGTATGCTGAAATGGCTCTTGCAGGCATCGATCCGCTGATTCCGTATCATGAATGCCTGCAGGCAATCGAGAGACATTTCAGAGCGGTGCCGAATGCCCTTTTGCGCGGCAGTGCGTGTGGATGTAACTGTACACCCACTGCAGAGCGATGCCGGGCCTTTTTGAAGGAACAGATGGCAGACAGTCTTCAGCATCAGGCATAGCTTATGATCTTCGTATGAGAAGTAAGAAAGGAAAAGAAGGATGGGTGGAGTGTATCGGATCGGTGTGGCAACCTCGGACGGGATTGTGGTAAACGAGCATTTTGGAAGAGCGTCGCGCTTCCTGATTCTGGATATTGAGGAGGACGGTAGCATCCGCACGGTAGAGAACCGGACAGTGACACCTGTCTGTGAGGGCGGCAATCATGATGATGAGAAGCTGGCCGAAAATGTCAAATGCCTGTCGGACTGCAGATATCTGCTGGTCAGCCGTATCGGGCAGGGAGCGGCAAATGCTTTGGAGCAGCAGGGTGTTTTGGCTTATGAGCTGCCGGGCATCATAGAGGAATCGGTACAGAAGCTGCTAAGTTACGTGAAAATTCAGAGCCTTTTAAGCTGGTCCGACAGGGAATGAAACCGTTGCGATTGGCTGGATTCGATCCATAAAAGTACTGCCAGCATAGAATAGATTGTACCGAAAGAGGATTATATGGTCGACTTAATTAAAATGTGTTGCATGGGTAGGAAATTAGTGTTAGCATTGAAACAGTAGGAGGTACAAATATGAAAAAAAGAACATCTATCACTACACAACTCATGCTGCGCATCATTCCGTTGGTTGTAATCCTGATGATTATTGTCGTTGGTTCCACAATGCTTCTGACAAATGTATCTGTTCGGGAGATGGCAAAATCTGAGTTAAAGAAGGATGCCTATGGAAATGAGAAGGTTCTGACTCGCTTTATTTCAGATGCGCTAAGCAATTTGGAGCCGGTAAAGGATACACTGGAAACAGTTGATTTTGTCGATGATAAGGCACGTCTTTCCTATATGGAGACAACGGTAGGGCTGAATGAGAGCATTCCTAACGGTGTTTATATGGGGGATGATCAGGGTCATTATCTGGATGCCTCCTTGTGGGAGCCTGGGGCTGATTATGTAGTCACAGAGCGTGATTGGTATCAGGAGGGTATGAAGCATGATGATTTTACTCTTGGTGTACCTTATCAGGATGCCGATACAGGACAGCTGATTGTAAGTATTTCATCAAAGGCTAATATCAAGGGATGGGGGGAATACCGTTTTAGTAGGAGATATGTTTCTGGATCAGATCTCGGAGTTTATCTCTGAGCTTACCGTTATGGATGCAGGTTACTCCTTTGTCTTTGATTCGGATAATGATATGATAATTGCACATAAGGATACTCAGTATAATGGAATGGCTTTATCTGTTGCAGCAGAACAGGAAAGCGTTATCAGTCATCTTCAGAAGCAGATTACAGAATCGGGAAATCTGGATGAGGTTCTAACGGCTTCTACAGATAATGGAACCTATATGGTTGTGGCTGAGCCGGTAGAGAACACTAGCTGGTATCTGGTATCGTGCGTATCGGAAGACATTGTCTTAAATAAATTATATGATTTGCTTTATAAAATCAGTTTGATTGCAATTGCTTTGACAGCAATTGTTATGATTATTGTTGCATTTTCCATCCGCCGGAAAACCAGACCGATTAAGAAGCTTACTGGTGTAATTGAGGGAATCACCTCCGGTGATTTTACGGTAGATGTTACTCCGACAGGAAATGATGAGATTACCACAATGTCTGAAAAGCTTAAGATATTTATTGACAGCATGCGTGGAACCATATGCCAGTTGACAGAGATTTCTTCGCATCTGGGTGGACAGTCCGCTAACAGTGCCGAAGTTTCCAAAGTGCTGAGCGAGGCTGCGGCTGTACAGTCTGAGTCCATGGGACAGATGAAGGCAACAGTAGATGATCTGGCACACTCTATTGAAAGTATCGCAGAAAATGCAACTTCACTGGCAGAGGCTGTAAGTGTTGTATTTGCTAATGGAACTGAAGCAGAAGAAAAGGTAACGGAAACAGTAGCTGCAGCTGAAAGGGGAAAATGTGATATTGAAAAGGTAGCGGCAAATATGGACAAGATTAATGGAAATATTGAGTCTCTATCAAAGAGTGTCCGTGAGGTTGGTGAGTCTACAGCAGAGATTAATAATATTACAGGAATGATCGGTGATATTGCAGGGCAGACAAATCTATTAGCATTAAATGCCAGTATTGAGGCAGCCCGGGCCGGAGAAGCAGGCAGAGGCTTTGCTGTTGTTGCAGATGAGATTGGTACCCTTGCTAATATGTGTGCAGATGCCGTAAAGAAAATTGCGTATTTGATTGAAAAGATTAACCGGCAGGTAGGCAGTACGATTGACCAGACCAGTCAGAGTGTAGATAGCATAAAGGAGAGTAAGGAACTGGTTGATGTTTCCTATGAGACCTTTATGGAAATCTATAATAAGGTTATTACAACCAATGAAAATATCAAAAAGGTTACTTCCAAGATTCGTGAAGTTGAAGATGTTGCGAGTTCCATGGCGGCAATTACCGAGGAGCAGTCGGCCAGTACAGAAGAGATTCTGGCAACCTCTGAGAATCTGTATGAGCAGTCACAGAATATTGCTGATAATAGTCATGAAGTTGAAAGCATGGCTGGAAATCTGGAAACAACAGCGGCAGATATCCGTAACCGAATGAATGAATTTGAAGCATAAGGATAGTAAGCTTATAAAGCATAGATGATAAAATAAAAATTCCGGGTTGACAAATCCCCCTGTTTGCGCGTATAGTAATAGCAGATTTCATAAAACAAACCGATGAGAAAGAGAAGTAACCGATTGGAACTTTCACAGAGAGCTGTTGGCGGTGGAAATGCAGCAAAGGGAAGAATGGCGAATGGACTTTCGAGGACAACCTGAAAGAAAAGTAGGCGTTGGCGGGAAACCGGATCCGTTATCAAACCGGCATGTATGATGGTACATGAAAGAGTGGACATTACGTCAATTTGAGTGGCACCGCGATAATAAGATTTATTACCGTCTCAAGCATAGACTTGAGGCGGTTTTTTTAGCTGCAAAGGGCAGCAGAAAAGGAGGATATTATGAAGAAAAAGGTATTAGCAATGTTACTGGCAATGACCATGGTTGCAGGAATGACAGCCTGCGGAAGTACGGCACAGACCGAACCGGAGACGACACAGACAGAGAGCAGCGTACAGACGGAGAACGCTTCTGAAGCGGCAGTGGATGCCGGGGCAGCAGGGGGAAGCTACACAATCGGCATTTCTCAGTTCGCAGAGCATGGTTCTCTGGATAACTGTAGAGAGGGCTTTTTGGCAGGACTGGCAGAAAACGGCATTGTAGAGGGCGAGAATCTGACGGTTTTAAGCGATAATGCACAGGCTGATATGGGTACAGCCAGTACGATTGCGGATAACTATGTGGCTCAGAAGGTCGATTTGATTTGTGCCATTGCAACACCGAGTGCCATGAGCGCTTATAATTCCTGTATGAAGACGGACATTCCGGTTATTTATACAGCAGTATCCGATCCGGTGGCAGCAGGACTGGCTAAGGAGGATGGCAGCAGCGTAGGAAATGCAACGGGTACATCCGATGCCCTTCCGGTTACCAATCAGCTGGAAATGATTCGTAAGATTATGCCGGAGGCTAAGACCATCGGTATCTTATATACGACCAGCGAGACCAATTCGGAAAGTACGATTGCGGAATATAAGAAATATGCAGCCGATTATGGCTTTGAAATTGTAGACAGCGGCATCAATACCATTGCAGATGTTCCGATGGCAGCAGCCGATCTGGCCTCAAAAGTAGACTGCATGACGAACCTGACGGATAATACGGTCGTATCGGCATTGCAGACCGTACTGGATGCTGCTACTAAGGAAGGCATTCCGGTATTCGGCTCCGAAGTAGAGCAGGTAAAAAGCGGCTGTGTAGCATCCATGGGACTGGAATATTTTGAGCTTGGCAAGCAGACCGGTGCTATGGCAGCTAAGGTGTTAAAGGGTGAGGCTGCTGCATCCGATCTGAAATACGAGGTGATTTCAGAGGCAAGCCTGTATGTGAATACGGCAGCAGCCGACAAGATTGGACTGAAGCTGGAGGAAGACTTTGTAAACAGTGCAGCAGAGAAGTTTGATGAAATTGTAGTAGAGTAACGTACGTAGCAAACAGAGGAAAAGTACAGGAAGGCAGGAAAACAGCAGTGGCATTGATATTGAGTGTATTGGAACAGGGAATGATATACGCCATAATGGCATTGGGCGTTTATATTACTTATAAGATTTTGGATTTCCCCGATTTGACCGTGGATGGCAGTTTCCCGATGGGGGCAGCGGTAGCCTGCATCTTGATTTCCAAAGGAATAAACCCATATCTGACACTGCCTGTTTCCTTTCTGGCAGGAGCTGTTGTGGGAATGATTACGGGTCTGATTCATGTAAAGCTGAAGGTACGTGATCTGCTTTCCGGCATCATTATGATGACGGCGCTCTATACGGTAAATCTGCGGATTGCAGGAAGGGCAAACCTGCCGATTTATAATGAAGAAAACATTTTTGACAACCGTCTGGTCAATGCTGTTTTTCCGGCGGCGCTTCAGAATTACAAGACGGTAATTATTATATTCTTTATCATGATTATTACCAAATATATTCTGGACTGGTACATGAACAGCCAGTCGGGCTTTATGCTCCGGGCTGTCGGAGATAATGAAACCATTGTGACCTCGCTTGGTGTGGATAAAGGAACGGTCAAGATTATCGGCCTTTCCATTGCAAATGGACTGGTTTGCCTGAGTGGCTGCATTTTTGCCAATCAGCAGCGCTTCTTTGATATTTCCAGCGGTACCGGAACGGTGGTCATCGGTCTGGCCAGTGTCATTATCGGTACAAGCGTTTTTAAAAAGGTGACCTTTTTACGGGTGACAAGCAGTGTGATTATCGGCTCCCTGCTGTACAAGGCCTGCGTGGCAGTGGCCATCCGGGTGATACCGGCATCCAGTGACCTGAAGCTTGTGACAGCCGTCCTGTTTTTGGTCATTTTGGTTATCGGAGCGGACAGAAGGAAGAAGGTGAAGAAAAATGCTTGAACTGAAACACATTGATAAGAATTATAACCCGGGTTCGGTCAACGAGCTATGCCTTTTTCAAGATTTTAATCTGATCGTAGAGGACAGGCAGTTTGTATCGGTGGTGGGAAGCAACGGCTCTGGCAAGACGTCCATGCTGAATCTGATCTGCGGAAGCATTGATGCGGACAGAGGACAGATTCTCGTCAATGGAGAGGATATCACGGGCAAGAAGGATTATCTGCGGCAGCGTAAGATTGGACGTGTCTATCAGGACCCGGCCAGGGGAACCTGCCCGAATATGACGATTCTGGAAAATATGTCGATTGCAGATAATAAGGGCAAGGTGTTTGGTTTGGGGCGCGGTGTCAAAAAGCATCGGATGGAGGAATACCGGGAGATGTTAAGACCGTTAGGACTTGGACTGGAAGACAAGCTGCATACCAGGGTCGGTTCTCTTTCCGGTGGACAGAGACAGGCATTGGCCCTTTTGATGTCTACGATGACCCCGATCGAATTTTTGATTCTGGATGAGCATACGGCGGCACTGGATCCGAAAACAGCGGAAATCATCATGGAGCTGACAGACAAAATCGTGCGGGAGAAGCAAGTGACAACCATTATGGTTACTCATAATCTGCGATATGCTGTGGAATACGGAAACCGTCTGATTATGATGCACGAAGGAAAAGCCATTCTGGATAAATGCGGAGAAGATAAAAAGGCCGTAAGGACCGAAGAAATTATGAAAATTTTTAATGAGATCAGTGTGGAGTGTGGTAACTGACCGGACTGATGAGAGACACCTCTGGTTCTATTGTGAATCAGGGGTGTTTTGCTGTGTAGGAGGAGAATAGGTAATTGCGAGACAAGTGCGCAATTGATGGAAGATGTGGATCGCATTCTGCGACGCAGGATTCTTAAGATGAAAAGTGGGTGATTTTAAATTTAGGCATAGCGAAAGAACTTCCTGAATGAAACTATCAGAAATGATAACCGTAACAAGTTGTGTAATGCCAACAAGCATGAACAATGCCAAGCTCATTTGTAATAATACCAAACTTGTAGGCGTAACAGAAATGCCCATTAATGTACATTTGCTGGATAGCCTGATTAGAAGCAGCATGGGAAGGCATGGTCGGATATTGAAAAATTCAAACCGGTGAGTAAAATAGACAAAAAACAAGCAATAAAAGTGTGAAATATGTACAAAATATGGATTGCAGTTATGAGTTGTGGTGCTATAATATAGCTAAATAGAAAATGGAGCGATGAAAAAAGCTCCGTAGAATGCGATGAAAGGGATACATCGCAGGAAGATACTGGAATACAGAGAGTCGTTGTCTGGTGAAAAACGACAGAAAGCCTTCCTGAGATATCACCCGGGAGCATCCGACTGAAAATGATAGCATTTGTGTAAAGTGATGCAAGGTGTGAGTAAGTTAGGACGTTTTCTCCACGTTACAGGAGAGGCTGTTTCAAATGACAGTACAAAGGGCCGTACATTGATTACGGTAGGCAAAGTGGTACAACGGAAAATTCCGCCTTTGCAGTTCAGCATGGACTGCAAGGGCGTTTTTTATAGATACAAATGAATAGAGGAAGGCTTTTGATAGAGTCTGAGCCTCCCAAGAAGGGAAAGAGGTAATGAAAAGTGAATGGAATCTTAATGATGGTAATCGCTATTGTGGTACTGGGAGGTGCATATCTTCTGTATGGTATGTATCTTCAGAAAAAATGGGGAATAGATCCCAACGCAAAGACTCCGGCTTATGAGATGGAAGATGGTGTAGATTATGTACCGGCGGATACTAACGTGGTATTTGGACATCAGTTTGCATCCATTGCCGGTGCAGGACCGATTAATGGGCCCATCCAGGCTGCTATTTTTGGATGGCTGCCGGTATTGCTCTGGATATTGATTGGTGGTGTGTTCTTTGGAGCTGTACAGGATTTTGCCGCAATGTATGCTTCGGTGAAAAACAAAGGACGTACCATAGGATATATTATTGAAGAATATATTGGAAAGCTTGGTAAGAAGCTTTTTCTGTTGTTCTGCTGGCTGTTCTGTATTTTGGTTGTTGCAGCATTTGCAGATGTAGTAGCCGGTACATTCAACGGATTTGCAGAGGACGAATCCGGAGTGGTCTCTCAAATATCTGCGAATGGAGCAGTTGCAACAACCTCCATGTTGTTTATTTTAGAAGCAGTTGCATTGGGAATAATATTAAAGTATGCAAAACTGAATAAATGGGTTAATACCATAATTGCAATTGTAATGCTTGTAGCAGCCGTAGCACTTGGCCTACAGTTTCCAATCTATCTGAGTCGTGGGACATGGCATTTGATTATTTTTGCCTATATTCTTGTAGCATGTGTAGTACCGGTGTGGGCATTGCTGCAGCCCAGAGATTATTTGAATAGTTATCTTTTGATTTTTATGATTGCAGGAGCTGTGATTGGAGTATTTGTTGCCAATCCTTCTTGTAATCTGAAAGCATTCACAGGATTTAAGGTAGATGGACAGTATTTGTTTCCGATTTTATTTGTTACGATTGCCTGTGGTGCAGTATCAGGTTTCCATTCCCTGGTGTCTTCTGGTACAGCTTCCAAACAGATTAAAAATGAAAAAAATATGCTGCCGGTATCCTTTGGCGCAATGTTGATGGAAAGTATGCTTGCTGTAATTGCACTGATTACGGTTGCTTCATTCGCACAGGGTGAAGCTGCGGCGCAGGGTCTGACTACACAGCCGCAGATTTTTGCCGGAGCAATTGCCAACTTTCTGTCAGTTCTGGGGCTTCCGCATTCCCTGGTATTTACCCTGATTAACCTGGCGGTATCAGCATTTGCATTGACTTCCCTGGATTCTGTTGCCAGAGTGGGTCGATTGTCTTTCCAGGAATTTTTTATAGAGGACAATGTGGATGAAAAGCATATGAGCCCATTTATAAAAGTTGTTACTAATAAATATTTTGCAACTATTTTAACTCTTGTTTTGGCATATTTATTGACAAAAGTCGGCTATGCAGAGATTTGGCCGCTGTTCGGCTCGGCGAATCAATTACTGTCTGTATTGGCATTGGTTGCTTGTGCAGTATTTTTGAAAAAAACAAAAAGACAAGGTGCAATGCTTTGGCTTCCGATGCTATTCATGATGGCAGTTACTTTTACGGCTCTGGGGATGACAATTGTAAAATTATCAAAGGCATTTGTAGCAACCGGGCTGAGTCTGGGGAATACACTACAGCTGATCTTTGCAGTACTGCTTTTGATTCTGGGTGTGCTCGTAGCGGTGCAGGGAATTAAAAAACTGATGGAAAAGTCCAACGAAACAGAATAGGTCTGATAGGAATAAATTGACCGCGTTCTAGGCTTCCGTGCTAAGGAGCGTCAAGGCAATGCTGGATCAGAAATACAGTGTGGCTGTTGCTGTTTCGGGAGCACAGGCCATGGCATCTATTGGAAAGAAGAAACCGGATCTGATTCTTTTGGATTATGAGATGCCGGTCTGCGACGGACGCATGACCATGGAAATGATACGTAAGGAGGAATATCCTTGCAGTGCTTCGGCTGAAGCCGGCAGCGTATTTTTTGAAGCCTGTCATGCAGGAAAAGCTGTTGAAGGCGATTGAGGATGTATTGGACGGAATAGAGGCATTGTCAGATCAGGATATTGAAATAAACTAGAAGAGGATATTGAAACAGGCGAAAGTCCCGAAACCTGCTCAAAAGGAGCGGATTTCGGGACTTGTTTCAGAATCTGACATCACATTTTTCTTCGCAGTATTTACAGCGGTAGATTTCCTTTTGTTCGTCAGTCAACACGAAAATATGAGGAAGCTCCTGCTCAATTGAGGTAATACATCTCGGATTGCGGCATTTGATGACATTTTTAATCTCGCGGGGAAGTACCAGTTCCTTCTTGGCCACGATTTTGCCATCCTTGATGACATTGACGGTTATGTTGTGGTCGATAAAGGCCAGTACATCCAAATCCAGCATATTGATATCGCATTCTACTTTTAAGATATCCTTTTTCCCCATCTTGTTGCTTCTGGCATTCTTGATGATGGCAACGGTACAGTCTAATTTATCCAACTGTAAGTGATGATAGATGGAAAGACTTTTTCCGGCTGCGATATGGTCGAGTACAAAACCCTCTTCAATTTTTCCAACGTTTAACATATATATTCCACCTTTCTCAGACCTGAATTTCAAGCAGTGTCAGAATCAGCGCCATGCGGACGTAAACCCCGTACTGTACCTGCTTAAAGTAAGCGGCGCGGGGGTCGTCATCAACCTCTACAGAGATTTCGTTGACTCTCGGAAGGGGGTGCAGTACTAGCATATCCTTTTTGGCAGGTTCCATTTTGGCTTTGTTCAGGATATAAAAGTCCTTTAAACGGACATAGTCCTCTTCGTTGAAGAAACGTTCCTTCTGTACACGGGTCATGTAAAGCAGATCCAGCTGCGGCATGCAGTCCTCCAGACGAATGACCTCTTCGTAGGGAATGCTTTTTTCTTTTAGCATTTCGGTGATGTAGTCCGGCACCTTCAGCTCCTCCGGGGAGATAAAAATGAATCGGATGTTATCATAGCGCACCAGAGCATTGATGAGGGAATGGACAGTACGCCCGAATTTTAAGTCACCGCAAAGACCAATGGTAAAATTGTTCAGCCGTCCTTTCAGGGAGCGGATGGTCAGCAGATCCGTCAGAGTCTGAGTCGGGTGCTGGTGTCCGCCGTCTCCGGCATTGATGACCGGAATCGAGGATTTGGAAGCCGCTACCATGGGTGCCCCCTCCTTGGGATGACGCATGGCACAAATATCGGCATAGCAGGAAATGATACGGATCGTATCGGAAACACTTTCTCCTTTGGCTGCCGAAGAATTGGAAGCATCGGCAAAGCCGAGCACCTGTCCTCCGAGACTTAACATAGCGGATTCAAAGCTTAAACGGGTACGGGTACTGGGTTCATAAAAGCAGGTTGCCAGCTTTTTGCCCTCGCAGGCATGCGCGTATTTCGCAGGATTTTTTTCAATATCATTGGCCAGGTCGAAGAGCCTGTCCAGCTCTTCCGTTGTAAAATCTAACGGATTCATCAAATGTCTCATAATCTGTTCTCCTTTTTTAGACCAAACAAAATCGAAGAGAAGTGCTTCCCTTCGATTTTGTGTTTTACTTGTAGGATAATAAATCTTCCACCGGTTTCCGTCTTGGCGCTGCCGGTTCCTCGTCCGGATAACCGACCGGAATGAGGGCAATCAGTTCCCTGTCTTCGGGAACCTCTAATAGAGAAGCGGCTTTCGCTTCATCAAAAATACCGAGAATAACGGAGCCAAGTCCTTTTTCGTAAGCGGCCAGACAGAAGGTCTGGGATGCGATACCGGCATCGAACATCTGCCAGGTATCCTTACGGGGAGTAGTAAAGGAACCATCTCTTTCGTAGCCACAACGATTTTTAATGATGGTTACAGCGATGAGCAACGGTGCATTTTCAATAATCTTTCCGTTGTTCGGGAACATGTCTGTACATTCGGAGGCAATGCGGTTTTTCATATCACCCTCTACAGCGATGTAACGGACAATCTGAGTATGCTTCCAGCTCGGTGCATAGGATGCAGTCTCTACGATTTCAGCGAGTAAAGCATGGTCAATCGGTTCTGGTTTAAACTTACGGATGCTTCGGCGTCCTTTGATACATTCTGTTGCGTTCATAGCGGCCCTCCTATGTGTCTTTGCGGTCAGTTTCCTGCCGTTTTTCCTTTGTCTAATGATACCACATCGGATAGTTGGTTTCAACTAAAAATCCATCGATTTGCTATCTAGGCAAAGGAGAAAATATCGATTATAATAGGAAAAGATTTCAAAAAAATTTAGTGATAGCAGAGCTATGGAAAGGGACAGGTGAGAGTATGGAATTTCAGGAAAGAAAAAGAATTTTGTTCTTTGGTTTGCCGTGGACTTTTACCAAATATTCGGTAAAGGAAGAGGTTATTACGATAGACAGCGGTCTGCTCAGTACCAGGGAAAATGACTGCTATATGTATAAGGTACAGGATGTGGAGCTGACCGTATCATTAGTGGAGAGAATTTTTGGTCTGGGAACCGTAATCTGCTATACGGGAGATACGACGCATCAGACTTTGAAGCTGGAGCATATCCGCAATGCAAGAACGATCAAGGATTATATTCTGGAGGCATCCGAGAATGCCAGAAGGAAGAGAAGGACGCTCAATACACTGGATATCGGTACAGGTGAACTGGGTGAACTGGATGACATGGATTAAAGAGGAGTAAGAAATATCATGGAACTGGATATGACGAAGGGAAGCCCCGTAAAGCTGATTTTTAAATTTATGCTTCCGCTTATTGTCGGCAATATATTCCAACAATTTTATAACATGGCAGATACGATTATTGTAGGCCGTGCAGTCGGGGTACAGGCATTGGCGGCAGTGGGGGCAACCGGGACGATCATGTTTCTGATCATCGGGTTCATGCAGGGTCTGACTACGGGCTTTACGGTGCTGACCTCCCAGCGTTTTGGGGCAGGGGATCTGGATGGCCTGCGCAAAAGTGTGGGAAATGCGGCAGTATTATCCATTGTGGTAACCGTTGTCATGACGGTTCTCAGTGTGGCATTTATGAGACCGCTTTTAACCTTGATGAAAACGCCGGAGGATATTTTTGAGAGTGCCTGGCAGTATATTACGATTATTTGTCTTGGAATGGGCTTTACCATTCTTTACAATCTGCTTTCCAGCATTCTGCGTGCCGTAGGCAACAGTGTGGTGCCTCTTATCTTTTTGGTGATTTCCGCAGTGCTCAATATTGCGCTGGATCTGGTGTTCATTCTGGGATGCCATCTGGGAGTGGCCGGCGCTGCAATTGCTACGATTACGGCACAGGCTGTATCGGGCATTCTGTGCCTGTTCTATATTAGAAAAAAGGTGCCGCTATTAAAGCTGTCCAAAACAGACTGGCAGTTGGATTATTATTGTGTGCGCAATGAGCTTTCCATCGGTGTGCCAATGGCACTTCAGTTTTCCATCACGGCGGTTGGTACGATTCTGGTGCAGGTAGCGCTGAATATACTGGGGTCTACTGTGGTAGCGGCCTATACTGCCGCGGGAAAAGTAGAACAGTTAGTTACGCAGCCGTTTGTGGCTATGGGTATGACAATGGCGACTTATGGTGGACAGAACCGGGGAGTCAATGATCTGGACAGAATCAGAAAGGGTGTGAAAGCAGCCAATATCATTTCGGCTGTTTATGCGATTGTGATTGCCTTTGTGATTGTCAATACCTTCCAGTATGTGATTCGGCTTTTTGTTTCCGGCGAAGAGGTAGGACAGATTATGGAATATGGAAAAACGTATATTCTCATCTGTGGTTCCTGCTTTGTGCCGCTTGGAATGATCTTCATTTTCCGAAATATTCTGCAGGGCTGCGGTTTTTCCTTCTGGCCGATGATGGGCGGTGTGGTAGAGCTGGTCAGCCGATGTGTGATGGCATTTGCAGCCGCACAGTATAAGAGCTATGTTGGTGTATGTGCTGCCAATGCAAGTGCATGGCTGACGGCCGGAATCTTTTTATGGATTGCGTACCTGTTTATCATGCGGAAGCTGCTTTACAGACAACAGGAACAGGAAAGAAAAGCGGCAGTATCAAAATAGAATTTCATATGGACAGAGACGCCGCACCGTGAAGTGAAAGCAGGAATGGTGCGGCGTTTTTCTGTGCAGTCTACAGAAAGAACAAACTGTACGAAGACATCCTCTGAAAAGGTGCCGCAGGCTTTAGGTGGAATTTAGGAGGATGTCTTAGTGCAGGAAGGGTGCAGCAGGATGCGCTCAAATAACAGGCCGGCAGCGAACCAGAGGGGCGCATAGTCCAGGCGGATGATGCTGTGGATATGAAAACGGCTTTTGCTGTAATCCCATGGACAGATTTTGTGCTTTTGCAGAGAGCGTCCGGTGAAATATTCTGCGGCAAAAATCAAAGAGGTATAGATGCAGCCGCGTAAAGGGAGCGGGCGGGTCTTCAGTCGTTTACAGACCGGAGAGAGAAGGCTGGCCATGCCGTAGATCGGAAACATCCACAGGGAGGTTGTCCCGATTAAACGAAGGTCGCGCCGTTGCATGGAATGGAAGGAAGTAAAGAGGATTTCCATGCACCAGCCGGTCAGGCCGCAGCGTAAAAAGGTGGAAAGGAAATTTTTCATAAGAGAAACCTCGCACACATCAGATTTTATGATATAGCATGCCCGGAATGCTGTATTTTTAGTAAAAAGTGTGATACGATAATGCGGATGATAGTAAGGGAGCATCCGTGTGTCAGAGAACAGAAAGGATAGGAAGAGGAAATGAACGAACGGGAAGCGATGGAATGGATTACGGAAAGGGGTAAAGCCGGGAGCGTATACGGACTTCAGACGATCCGTGAGCTGTTAAGCAGACTGGGAAATCCGCAGGAGCATCTGCGGTTCATTCATATAGCGGGAACCAACGGAAAGGGCTCTGTACTGGCATTTGTTTCAACCATTTTGAAGTGTGCCGGCTATCGGGTCGGTCGTTATATTTCACCGACGATCTTTTCTTACCGGGAACGGATTCAGGTCTCGGAGAGACCGATTGCAAAAAAACGCATGTGTGAGCTGATGACGCAGCTTCGGAAAGTGTCCGAGGCTATGGAAGAGGACGGATGGATGCAGCCTACGGCTTTTGAAATTGAAACAGCCATGGCATTTTTATATTTTGTTGAGAAAAAGTGTGATATCGTGGTGCTGGAAACAGGGCTGGGTGGCAGGCAGGATGCTACAAACATCGTGGAGCATACGATCATGGCAGTTTTTGCATCCATCAGCATGGACCATATGGCCATTCTGGGTGACAGCTTGGAAAAGATTGCTGCGGAAAAGTCCGGTATTATCAAGCCGGGCTGTGTTGTTGTGAGTATGAAGCAGGCAGATGCAGCAGAGCAGGTATTGAGAGCGCAGGCAGAAAAGCTTGGGTGTCCTTTCGTGTCGGCAGATATTGCAGGGGCATCAGGGATTCGTTATGGATTGGAAAAACAGCGCTTTTCGTACGCTGGCTACCGGAATCTGGAAATCACGCTGGCAGGGATCTGGCAGATTGAAAATGCTGTGCTGGCGGTGCAGGTAATCGAAGCCTTAAAAGAGAACGGCTTTCCAATCCGGGAAAAGCAGCTCAGAGAAGGACTGTATACCGCAAGGTGGCCGGGAAGGCTTACCGTAATCGGAAGAAAGCCTTATTTTATCGTAGATGGCGCGCACAATGAGGACGCATCCCAAAAACTGGCAGATTCGCTGCGGTTCTATTTTACAAACCGCAGAATTATCTATATAATGGGAATATTAAGGGACAAGGAATATGAGAAAATAATACGAAATACGGCAGAGCTTGCCGAGCAGATTATTACGATTACACCACCGGACAATCCACGTGCCATGCATGCTTATGAGCTGGCACAGGAGGTCAGGAGGTTTCATCCGAGTGTTACGGTAGCAGACAGTCTGGCAGAGGCAGTGGAGATGAGCCGCTTGTTGGCGGATCAGGACAGTGTGATTGTGGCATTTGGCTCCCTGTCTTTTTTGGGAGAACTGACACGGCAAGCAGGGATAAAGGACAGCAGAGGTGATTCATATGGTAAATCAGGAAAAGGTTAAAGAAGCTGTAAAATTATTATTGGAAGGGATTGGCGAAGATGTGAACCGGGAGGGTCTGCAGGAGACTCCTGATCGTATTGCCAGAATGTATGCAGAGATTTTTGGCGGTATGGATGAAGAGGCGGGAAAGCATCTGGCGAAACGCTTTCATGTGAAAAACAACGAGATGGTGGTGGAAAAGGATATTACATTTTACTCTACCTGTGAGCATCATCTGATGCCCTTTTACGGGAAGGCTCATGTTGCATACATCCCAAACGGCGAAGTAGTCGGACTGAGCAAGCTGGCGCGTACGGTAGAAGTGTTTGCCAGAAGGCCTCAGCTACAGGAACAACTGACGGCTCAAATTGCAGATGCTTTGATGGAACACCTAAAGCCTCAGGGTGTGATGGTCATGGTAGAAGCGGAGCATATGTGCATGACAATGCGTGGTATAAAGAAACCGGGAAGTAAAACAGTAACGGTTGTTACCAGAGGAGCCTTTGAACAAAACAGTACTCTGCAGAATACTTTTTTCCGGATGGTGAGGGAATAGCCGGATGGAACGTATAAATAGAATATTAAAACATAATTTATTTTTAGAATGTATTGCCAAAACAGAATCCCTGGAGGCCGACCGGAAGTTCTGTCATCATGATATGGTTCATTTTCTGGATGTGGCCAGACTGGCGATGATCCTGAATCTGAAGGAAGGGCTTGGCGTGGACGAGGATTACATTTATGCAGCGGCGCTGCTGCATGATATTGGCAGGTTCAGACAGTACGAGGATGGAACGCCGCATGAAAAGGCAAGTGCCGGGCTTGCACCGAAGATTCTGCAGGAATGTGGATTTGATGATAAAGAAACAAATGTTATCATAAGGGCCATTCTGGGACACCGCAATCCACAGAGCGCCTCTGAGAGGAATCTGACGGGGCTGCTGTACCGTGCCGATAAAATGAGCCGAAGCTGTTTTTGCTGTAAAGCCGAAGCGGAGTGCAACTGGAAGGAAGGAAAAAAGAACAGGGAGCTGCATTATTGACGGAGAAACAATGTAATGCCGGAAAGATTCCGGCAGACAGGCAGAAGGGAGTATAAAACGATGAGAATCGGAAGCAGAGAATTTGATACTAAAAACAGAACATATGTTATGGGTATACTGAACGTCACCCCGGATTCTTTTTCGGATGGAGGAAGGTTCAATCGGATGGATGCCGCAATGGCTCATACGGAGCAGATGATACAGGAGGGCATGGATATTCTGGATGTTGGAGGAGAATCCACAAGACCCGGCTATACGCTGCTATCAGAGGAAGAGGAAATAGAAAGAGTGGTCCCTATAATCGAAAAAGTAAAAAGTGAATTTGATATTCCTGTTTCTCTGGATACCTATAAAGGAAGAGTAGCCCAGGCCGGAATTGATGCAGGCGCAGATCTGATCAATGATATCTGGGGATTGAAGTATGATAAAAAAATAGCAGATGTTATATCAAAGAGCGGCGTACCCTGCTGCCTGATGCACAATCGGAAGGAGCCGGATTATGGCAATTTCCTGCAGGATGTGGCAGCAGATCTGGCAGAAACGATTCATTTGGCCGAGAAGGCGGGGATTGCAGAAGATAAGATTATACTGGATCCGGGAGTGGGATTTGGGAAGACCTATGAGAATAATTTGGAGATTATCAACTGTCTGGAGGAACTTCATATGTTCGGATATCCGCTTTTGCTTGGCACCTCCCGGAAATCAGTTATTGGACTGACGCTGGATCTGCCGGTTACGGAACGATTGGAAGGAACTCTTGTAACAACTGTTATGGCAGTAATGAAACGGTGTGCCTTTGTACGGGTGCATGATGTACAGGCCAATGTAAGGGCAATCAAAATGGCGGAGGCGATTCGTGACAGTGGAAATGAAAAACAAAGATATTATTAAAATTCAAAATCTGGAGGTATTTGCTCATCACGGGGTCTATCCGGAGGAACGTGAGAACGGTCAGAATTTTTATGTGAATGCACAGCTCTATACCGGAACGCGAGAGGCCGGTCTGAGGGATGATCTGAACTTGTCTACCAATTACGGTGAGGTCTGTCATTTTATGGATTGTTTTTTGAAGCAACATACCTGGCAGCTGATTGAGAGCGTGGCAGAACAGCTGGCAGAGGCAGTTCTTTTACAGTTTGAACGGGTGGAAGCGCTGCAGTTGGAAATACGAAAGCCGTCTGCACCGATAGGACTGCCGTTTGAATCGGTATCCGTTTGTGTGGAAAGAGGCTGGCATACGGCATTTGTGGCCTTTGGTTCCAATCTGGGTGAAAAGGAAAAATACATACAGGATGCGCTGAAAGAGCTTCGCAGCCACCACCTGATACGGGTTGGAGCCGTATCGGATATTTTATGTACCAAGCCGTATGGAGGTGTGAAGCAGGATGATTTTCTAAACGGCGTTTTGGAGCTTCGTACCCTGCTTACCCCATGGGAGCTTCTGGAATTTCTGCATGAGCTGGAGCAGAAGGCCGGACGTACGAGAGAACTGCGCTGGGGACCGAGAACATTGGATCTGGATATTATCTTTTATGACGATGAGGTGATCGATTCTAAGGAATTGACCATTCCGCATATTGATATGGATAACCGAACCTTCGTACTGGAACCCATGTGCCAGCTTGCACCGTGGTACAGGCATCCTGTGCTGAACCGGACCATGGTGCAATTGCTGGATGAACTGAAAAGCGTAAGCAGGAAGCTGCTTTAGTCCTTTAAATACCTGACAGCCGCGTCTGCCGCTGCATCAAAGGTGGCAACGTTAACTGGCCCGTCAGTCGGTGTCTGGTAGACCGGAGTCGGTATCTGGAATTCGTTAAAATAGACGTAGCGGGATGTAATATTGATTTTTTCATGATTGCCGGGGCGTATGATTTCTTCGTTCCGGCCATCCAGTGTCATACGCTTGAAAGCCGGATCCGTGGTATCATTTTTCTGATAATAAATATAGTTCCCATATACATTGAACGTATCGACACGGTCTTCTGTCAATACCTGCACCTCATGTGTGCTGAGGGAATAGCGGCAGAGCCGGTAATTGTTCGGTACATCCATATAATAGATATACCCGTTGTATGCTACAGGATTCCAGAGATTGCTGTCCCAGACCATGCTTATGGTGTCGGAGGAGGTATCCAGTGCGTAAAGCTTATGATCCTCACCGGTGCCGTTGAAATAAAGGATTCCATTGTCCATGCCGGCTGGATTGATATCATAGTTTGCCACAATGGTTTCAACCGACTTGTCGGTTTTCAGCTTATGAAGAGTGAGACCTTCATCGCTGTCAAAATGCTCGTAGTACAGATAGTCCCCGGCTAAGAGCATGGATGCAGAGTGATCTCTGGTCAGGCAGGTGTTGCGGGAACCGTTCTTCTTCATTCGGTAGATGCCGCTGAAACGGCTGATAAAGGAAAAGCTGGAAGAGGATGCGGAGTCGGTCTGAAAATAGTACAGGTAGTTTCCGCCTGCATTGATATCCTCCACCTGGGAATTAGCCAGCTTTTGGAAATCGGTTTCATCCGGATTCATGGAATAGAGCGTATTATTGTCGTAGGCATTGGCAAAATACACTCTGCCGTCCGATTCACAGAACAGTCCGTGATTATTCAGATTTCCGGCGGTATTTCCTATCGTCCCCGGATCATTCGACGGAATCCGTCTGCGCATAAGCGTATATAAAGTCAAAAGTCCAATCAATAAAAAGAAAAAGAGTATCAGAATCAGACCCCTTTTTTTACTTGTCATTCTTTTGTATCCCCCTTTTCAGGTTTTTTGTTTTTTATCATATCACAGATAATACCGAAATTGAATATTCTGCCGTAAGTTTTTGAAGGATTTCCACTGCCATATACCCAGCGCCAGCCGCCACCCTTCCCGGCTGGCGCTGGGTATCCGGTTATGACTTCCGGTACAGAATCCTCAGAGATGCTTGCGCGCAGTCCCGGAATGGAGTATCATATTAAATGAGTTTTTATGCTGAAAAATAAGGAGAAACCGCATATGGATTTACAAGAGTTAAGGGAGCAGATTGATGGTATCGACAAGCAGCTGGTGGAATTGTATGAGGCCAGAATGGAGATTTGTAAAAACGTAGCACAATATAAAATTTCGACCGGAAAGAAGGTCTTGGATCGGGAAAGAGAGGAAGCTAAAATCAGGGCGGTGAAGGCAATGACGCATAATGAGTTCAACAGCCATGGCATTGAGGAGCTGTTTGAGCAGATTATGGCGATGAGCAGGAAGCTGCAGTATCAGCTGTTAGCAGAGCATGGCAGTCTGTCAAAGCTTCCGTTTATTGGAGTGGATGAGCTGGAGAAGGACAAGGCAAGAGTGGTCTTTCCGGGTGCGGAGGGAGCGTATACCCAAGCTGCCATGCAGCAGTTTTTTGGTAATCAGGTGAACAGCTTTCACGTGGATACGTTTCGTGATGCCATGATTGCCATTGACGAGGGAAGCGCCGATTTTGCAGTACTGCCGATTGAAAATTCCACGGCCGGCATTGTCAGTGAGATTTATGACATGCTGGTGGAGTTTGAAAATTATATTGTGGGAGAGCAGATTATTAAAATTGAGCACTGTCTGATGGCAACGCCGGGAACCAGAATGGAGGATATCCAGACCATCTATTCCCATCCACAGTCGCTGATGCAGAGTGCGGGCTACTTAAGAGAGCATCCGAAATGGAAGCAGATCAGCATGAACAACAATGCGTTTGCGGCCAAAAAGGTGGCAGAGGAGCAGGACTGCACTCAAGCTGCGATTGCCTCCGCGTATGCGGCAGAGACCTATGGATTGGAAATTCTGGAGCGGGGAGTCAACGATCTGAAAAATAATTCCACCCGGTTCATTATCGTAACGAATCAGAAGATTTTTAAAAAGGATGCTAAAAAGGTCAGCATCTGTTTTGAGGTCGCACATGAAAGTGGTTCGCTTTATCACATGCTGTCTCATTTTATCTATAATAATCTGAACATGAACAAGATTGAGAGCAGACCGCTTGAGGGGCGGAATTGGGAATACCGTTTCTTTATCGATTTTGACGGGAATCTGGCAGACAGTGCGGTCAAAAATGCTCTGAGAGGACTGCGCGATGAGGCGCGGAATATGAAGATTCTGGGAAATTACTAATGTAATTGCCAGGGCAGAAACGGCAGAGTGCTGCCATAAAACAAATGACAGGAGGACGCAGGCTCCCAGGGTATGAGAGGCTGCAAAATGAAATGAGAGAACGTGAATTACTGGTATATAAGGAATTGGAGGACGGCGACCTGTTTTTTGACATGGCCTGGCTGATGGAGGAATATGCGGACGATTATTATAATATCGAGGATAAAAGAGCGCTTCTGTATGAATGTATCCATGAGCTGCTAGATATGGCAGGACATATGGGCTTCTATGGGAATCTCTGGCACTGCTATCTGACCAATCTGCTGGTCAACAACGAAAATACCTACAGCCTGGCATGTGAGATTACCGGAGCGGTAGAGGGAACGATAAATGATGCGGTATTGCATGATTTTACGATTTTAAAAGAATTTTACGATTATGATTTTACCGATATGATAAACTACTTAGGTGCAGACGGTTTTTCCTTTGTGCTGGATTATAAGGGCAATGAGGAAAGCAAGGTATACAACAGACGCATCCGCGACCGGATCTGTTCCCTGGCGGTGAAGTTTAACGAGGCCTCCGATCCACAGGAAATGAAGGATCGCATGACGGAATTTTACGGGGAATACGGAGTTGGTAAGTTCGGTTTACATAAAGCATTCCGCATCGAGCATGGAGAAAACGGAGTCGAGATCAAGCCGATTCAGAATATTGCGCATGTACATCTGGATGATCTGGTGGGCTATGAGATTCCGAAGAAGAAGCTGGTCGATAATACGCTGGCGTTTGTGGAAGGCAAGAAGGCCAATAACTGTCTGTTATTCGGAGATGCAGGAACCGGAAAATCCTCCAGCATCAAGGCAATCGCCAATGAGTACTATACCAGGGGACTTCGTATCATAGAGGTCTACAAGCATCAGTTTCAGGATTTGAATGATGTCATAGCGCAGATCAAGAACCGTCATTATAAATTTATCATCTATATGGATGATCTGAGCTTTGAGGAGTTTGAAATCGAGTATAAATACTTAAAGGCTGTCATCGAAGGCGGATTGGAGAAAAAACCGCAGAATGTGCTGATTTATGCAACTTCTAACCGCAGACATCTGATTCGGGAGAACTTCAGTGACAAGGAAGAGGTCAGGGAGGATATGCATACCTCTGATACGGTACAGGAGAAGTTGTCCTTAGTGGCCCGTTTTGGCGTGACGATTTATTTTGGAGCACCGGATAAGAAGCAGTTCCAGCAGATTGTGCGTTCTCTGGCGGAACGGAACCATATTGAACTGCCGGAGGAGGAGCTGTTGCTGGAGGCGAATAAGTGGGAGCTTTCGCACGGGGGACTTTCGGGAAGAACCGCACAGCAGTTTATTGATTATCTGCTTGGAAAATAGAGCATAAGACAAAAGCAAACAGGAGGAACTCGGAATGAGTGTGAAGACCTTTGCGGCCATTGTGGTCGGTTCATATGAAATTTCTATGAAAATTTTTGAATGCTCCAACCGGAGCAGAGTGCATGAAATTGACTTCATCCGCAAAAAAATCGATCTTGGTACGGATACCTATGCAACCGGGAAAATCAGCTATGAGCGTATGGACGAGCTGTGCAGCCTGCTTTGTGAATTTAAACAGATTATGCAGACCTATCGGGTCGAGGACTATACGGCATATGGAACCAGTGCCATCCGGGAGACGGAAAATACAATGATTATTCTGGATCAGATCAGGCTTCGCACCGGCATCCGGGTAAGCGTGCTGAGCAATTCAGAACAGCGTTTTCTGGACTACAAGTCCATTGCCATCCGGGGCGAGGACTTTAATAAGATCATTGGAAAGGGCACTGCCATTGTAGACATTGGAGGTGGAAGCATCCAGATTTCCCTGTTTGATATGGACCGTCTCGTGACAACACAGAATATGCGTCTGGGTGTGCTCAGGCTCAGGGAACGGCTGTTAAAGCTTCAGACAAGTCCGTCCAAATATGAAGAGCTGATTGATGAAATGGTCAGTACGCAGCTATCTGTTTTTAAAAAGCTGTATTTGAAGGACAGAGAGATTCAAAATGTCATCCTGGTGGATGATTATGTATCCCAGATTATGCACGGGCACGTGGAAAAGACGGGGAAAGAGGGCTATGTCAAGGCAGAGCAGTTTGACCAGTTTGTCAGTCACATCAAGAAGCATAATTCCGTAGAGGTGTCCAGATATCTCGGAGTGACGGAGGAGGATGCGTTCTTACTGTTCATCTCTTCTGTGATGACAAACCGTCTGTTAAAGCTGATGGATGCCCGGATTCTTTGGGCGCCGGGAGCGACTCTGGCAGATGGTATGGCATATGAATATGCGGAAAAGAATAAGCTGTTTGTACCGGAGCATGATTTTGAGCAGGATATCATTGCCTGTGCACAGAACATCAGCAAACGGTACATGGGCAGCCGTAAACGGGGAGAAACGCTGGAACAGATCTGTCTGACGATTTTTGACAGTATGAAAAAGGTGCATGGACTGGGAAAACGGGAAAGGCTGTTGCTAAGGCTTTCAGCCCTGCTGCATGACTGTGGGAAATATATCAGTATGGTCAATGTGGGGGAATGCTCCTACAGTATTATTATGGGGACGGAGATTATCGGGTTGTCCCATCGGGAAAGAGAAATTGTGGCAAGCGTTGTAAAATACAATCATCTGGATTTTGCGTATTACAAGGAGCAGGGAAAAATGACAGACCTGGCTTCCGGGGACTATCTGGCCGTAGCCAAGCTGGTGGCAATTCTGCGTGTGGCCAATGGACTGGATCGCAGCCATAAGCAGAAATTTAAGTATATTAAGGCCAGCCTCAAGGAGGATAAACTGATTTTAACGGTGGATACGCTGGAGGATATTACACTGGAAAAGGGACTGTTTGACGGAAAGGCAGATTTCTTTGAAGAGGTATACAGCATCCGTCCGGTGATTAAGCAAAAAAAGGTTTTTTAGGATAAAGGTGGGAAAGATCATGGGAGATAAACAAAATTTTACAGATCCATCTCTTTTTACGAACAGGGAGCTGAGCTGGACGCTGTTCAATGAACGGGTTTTGAGCGAGGCGCGGGATAAGACGATTCCGCTGTTTGAACGCTTAAAGTTTCTGAGCATTACAGCCTCCAATCTGGATGAATTTTTTATGGTTCGTGTAGCTTCCTTGAAGGATATGGTGAGCGCTAATTACAAAAAGCCGGATATTGCCGGGATGACCCCGAAGGAGCAGCTGGAGGAGCTGAATCTGGCTACGCACAAAATTGTGGCTCAGCAGTATTCGACCTATAAGCGTTCTCTTTTGCCGCAGCTGCTGGCAAACGGTCTGCGTGTGATTGAGCGGCATGAGGATCTGACAGAGGAAGAGGGCATATATGTCGACCGCTATTTTGAAGAGAATGTATATCCGGTTCTGACGCCAATGGCGGTGGATTCTTCCAGACCGTTTCCTCTGATCCGCAACAAGTCCCTGAATATCGGAGCTCTGGTTTGTAAGAAATCAGGGGGGAAAGGCTCCGGCAGAGTGAATGACGGAGAGAAAACGGCAGGGATGGCAGAGTCGGAGGGAGGCTCTTTAGAGTTTGCCACCGTACAGGTACCCAGTGTGCTTGCAAGAATCGTCCCGGTTCCGGCCAGGGAAGAGGGGGTACGCTCTGTTATTTTACTGGAGGAAATAATTGAACGAAATATCAGCAAATTATTCCTGAATTATGATATTGTCTGCGCTTATCCGTTCCGTATCATGCGAAATGCGGATTTGACGATTGATGAGGACGAGGCAGAGGATCTGTTAAAAGAAATCGAGAAACAGATTAAAAAGAGGCAGTGGGGGCAGGCCATTCGTCTGGAGGTGGAAGCCGGTATCGATAAGCGTCTGTTAAAGATCATTCAGGATGAGCTGGACATTGAAACTCCGGATATCTATAAGATTGACGGGCCGCTGGATTTGACCTTCCTGATGAAGATGTATGGTCTGGATGGATTTTCACACTTAAAGAATGAGCCGTATACACCACAGCCGGTACCGGAGATTGCCCCGGAGGAGGATATTTTTGAACAGATTCGGAAAGGGGATATCCTGCTGCATCATCCGTACCAGACCTTTACTCCGGTCGTGGACTTTATCCGTCAGGCAGCAAAGGATGAGAATGTGCTGGCCATCAAGCAGACTCTCTATCGTGTCAGCGGAAATTCTCCGATTATTGCAGCGCTGGCTCAGGCTGCAGAAAACGGTAAGCAGGTATCGGTACTGGTGGAATTGAAGGCCCGATTTGACGAAGAAAATAATATCGTGTGGGCGAGGAAGCTGGAGAAAGCAGGCTGTCACGTAATCTATGGACTGGTCGGCTTAAAGACGCACAGCAAGATTACGCTGGTGGTTCGGAGGGAAGAGGATGGTATTCGCCGTTATGTGCATCTGGGAACCGGAAATTATAATGATGCGACGGCAAAGCTGTATACCGATCTCGGCCTTTTGACCTGTAAGGAGGCAATCGGAGAGGATGCCACTGCCGTATTTAATATGCTCTCAGGATATTCTGAGCCGCTTTCCTGGAATAAGCTGGCCGTGGCGCCGCTGTGGCTGAAGGATCGTTTCCTGTATCTGATCCGCAGAGAGGCAGAGCATGCAAAGGAAGGGCGTCCGGCACATATCATTGCCAAAATGAACTCTCTTTGTGACAGGGATATTATGGCGGCCTTATATGAGGCCAGTGCAGCCGGGGTAAAGATTGAGCTGATTGTGCGGGGCATCTGTTGTCTGCGGGTTGGCATTCCGGGTATCAGCGAGAATATATCGGTACGTTCCATTGTCGGTAATTTCCTGGAGCATGGCAGAATCTTTTATTTTGAAAATGACGGAAACAGCGAGGTATTCATGGGCAGCGCCGACTGGATGCCGAGAAATTTAGAGCGCCGTGTCGAAATCCTTTTTCCGGTAGAGGATCCTGTCCTAAAGGAAAAGGTGATGCATGTTCTGGAGGGACAGCTCAAGGATACAGTGAAGGCGCATATACTGATGCCGTCCGGTGAATATGAAAAGGTGGATAAAAGAGGAAAAGTATTGTATAATTCTCAGGAAAGCTTTTGCAGGGAGGCCATGGAGGCCGCACGGCAGAACAGGGAAGAGCATAGCAGAGTGTTCATTCCGGAGACACATGTGGAAGGAAAATAATCAGTATATGAAGAAAATGATATTGGCATCGGGTTCGCCCAGAAGAAAGGAACTGCTGACACAGATTGGGTTTGCATTCGATGTGATACCGAGCACGAAGGAAGAGGTGCGAAGCAGCAAGGTACCGGAAGAACTGGTACAGGAGCTTTCCTATCAGAAGGCCATGGATGTGGCGGCCTGTACAGAGGAAGGAAGGCTCGTCATCGGAGCGGATACTTTAGTGGCCTGCGAAGGTCAGATTATGGGGAAGCCAGAGGATAAAGAGCAGGCGGCAGAAATGCTGCGTGCTCTTTCCGGCAATACGCATCAGGTTTATACCGGAGTCACTGTCGTGATGCGGGAAGGGGAAGATTTTGAATATTTCACCTTTTTTGAAAAGACGGATGTGTACGTTTATGAGCTGTCCGAACGGGAGATTCAGGATTATATCCGGACGGGAGAGCCGATGGACAAGGCAGGCTCCTATGGGATACAGGGGGCATTTGCCAGATACATCAAAGGAATCTGCGGAGATTACAATAATGTAGTCGGACTGCCGGTAGCCAGATTGTATCAGGAACTGAAGAAGAGAGGGCTGGCAGAATGAGTGTGGAACGTAATACGGGGACAAATACCAAAACCAAAAGGCTGGTCGTATTCGATCTGGATGGAACGCTTTCGGACTCTCTGGATTCCATTACGATTTCTGCCAATAAGGCCATCGGAGCCTATGGCTTTGCACCCTATGACAGGGAGCGGTATAAATATTTCGTGGGAGACGGAGCGGACGAGCTTCTGCGCCGCTGTCTGATCCATGGTGGAGATCCGCAGCTAGTGCATTTTGAAGAGGTTCGTACAGAATATAAAAAGGTGTTTGAGGAATACTGTATGTACCACGTGGATCCTTATGAAGGAATCCGGGAAGTGCTTGCAGAATTGAAGAAAAAGCAGGTAAAGATTGCTGTGCTGTCCAATAAGCCGCATCCACGTACGGTGGATGTCATTCGTGCATTGTTTGGAGAGGGCTATTTTGACTGTGTGCAGGGACAGACACCGGAAATTGAGAGAAAGCCCAGCCCGGAGGGTGTCTTTGCCATCAGCAGAACACTGGATATACCGATAGAGGATATGCTGTATGTCGGCGATACGAGCACCGATATGAAGACCGGTAAGAGCGCCGGTGCGTTTACCATCGGAGTCCTGTGGGGCTTTCGTGAGAAAGAAGAATTGGAGGAAAATCACGCGGATGCGATTATTGCACATCCGTCTGAGATATTGCGGTATTTATGATAAAAATGATTGCAACCGATATTGACGGTACGCTGGTGAAGGACTCTTCACCGGAAATCTATGAGGAGTTTCCGAGGCTTGTGAAAAGGCTTAGGGATGCAGGCTATCTGTTTGTGGCAGCCAGCGGCAGAGCTTATCCGAGCATTCGGAATATGTTCCGTGAGGTCGCTGATGAAATCGTGTACATTGCGGAAAATGGAGCCCATATGATTGAACAGGGCCGGGATTTGTCCGTGACCAAAATGAAACGGGAGGATGTCTGCGGCATCATGCAGGATTTAAGAGAGCTTTATCCGCTTGGCTGCAATGTGGTGGTCTCCACACCGGAATGCACACTTCTGGAGAGTAAGGATCAAAATTTTATTGATTTTATGCTGCACCATTATCACAATAAGATTCGGCTGGTGGAGGATGTGCTGGCAGAGGATGTAGACATTTTGAAAATAGCAGTGCACAAGCCGGGAAGCATCCGTTCCCTGGGGGAAGAAAGACTGATTCCAAAGTGGCAGGATAAGGTCAAGACCTGTATGGCAGGTGAGGAATGGGTTGATTTTATGGATGCTTCGGTGGATAAAGGAAATGCGCTTCGATTTTTGCAGGAATATTTCGATATCCTGCCGGAAGAGACGATGGCCTTTGGAGACAATGCGAATGATATCGGTATGCTGCAGACGGCAGGTATCAGCTTTGCAGTGGAGAATGCCAGGGACGAAGTAAAGAGTGCGGCAAAATACACCTGTCCGGGATATGAGCAGAGAGGTGTATATAATACATTATGTAAACTGTTGGAGCACGAGCTGGAAAGTATGGGAGGTGAAACGAATGACAACGGATTTTGATGAAAAAGTTCTGCAGGCCTTTTTGGAGAAACAGGAGCAGCTTTTCCCGGAGCCGGTAGCGGAGAACGAAGCCGAGGCCGAAGCGTATCTGGAGGAGTGTATGGCTGTGGTAGCAGACAGCGTACAGGAGGTGCTGGACTATTTTGAAGAAGAGGGCGTAGATACGGAGGGAGCCGGAGCGGAGGATATTTTGGAGGCTTCCGAGGTATTTGAGGTCGGAGACGGCAGATATCTGATTGTGGAGGGCTGATTTTAAAATGAAGTGGGGTAGGCCGCAGCCCGTCCATCGCCGTGTCTGGGGCCTCTTTTGGTTCTGCAGATAGGAATTTATTTGATGTATTGCTCCAGTACGAGAGCCAGACCGTCGTGGTCATTGTCCTGTGGGGTGATGATATCGGCGGCTTTTTTTACGTCCTCTGTTCCGTTACACATGGCGATGCCGGTTCCGGCGGCCTGCAGCATGGAGATGTCGTTGCCCTGATCGCCTGCGGCGAGGGAGTCGGAAAGTGGGATGTTCAGAAGGGAACAGAGCTTTTTGACAGAGGCCCCTTTGCCCGCTGTGGCCGGAAAAATCTCCAATAGATACTGGTTGGAGTAGACCAGCGTGCACTTTCCTTCAGCCCATGGAAGAAGGGAGAGCCGGAAGCGTTCCAGCTTTTCTGGGTCGGTCAGCTCGATGGCAAGGCATTTGCAGGGAGAGTCTGTAAGCAGCGAGGCCGGGTCGTCTGCAAAGCGGACGTGCAGGTGGATGTTACGGCGATAGAAGGCAATCTCCCTGCCGTCCACGGGGCTTAGAATCGCAGTATCGGAATAAGTGTGGCAGTAGATACCGGCTTCCCTGGCAGCATGAAGGATGTGTGCGGCCTGCTCCATGGAAAGGCCGTCCTTATAAAGGATGCGGTCGGTATCGCATTCATAGATACAGCCGCCGTTAAAGCCGATCAGATACATTCCGGGATAGTCTAATTTCAGGGTTTCTTTAACCTCCTGAATACTGGGCAGAGGCCGTCCGGAGCAGAGCACCAGCTTATGTCCGGCCTTACTAAAACGGTTTAGTACCTGTCTCGTATAAGCAGATATTTCCTTTCGTTCCGTCAGCAGGGTACCGTCTAAGTCGGTAAAAAGTATTTTTGACATGTCGTTTGTATCCTTTCCGATTTAGAATGTATTTAAAATGTATGTCAGAGTTCCATGTATTTCAGCTCAGACAGTTTTGATGTAGCAGGAAAGCTCCCGGAATATTAACGGATTCCGAGAGCTGTTTTGATGTTCCACATAATTTCATCCGGCACACAGAGCTTTCCGTAACCGCAGCCTAAATCCAGCTTCGGTTTGTTGTTGCCGTGAAAATCCGAACCGCCGCTTGGAAGCAGGGCGTATTTCTTTGCCAGCGCTGTCATTTGGCGTATTTCTGCCGGAGTATAGGTGGAATAGATACATTCCATTCCCATCAGTCCGGCTTCCTTTAGTTCGGATACCAGCTTTTCCAGACGGTCATCACTCATATGATAGAGCGTTGGGTGTGCAAGCACCGGAAAGCCGCCGCTGTCCAGCACCAGTCTGACGGCCTGTGCCGGGGTGACCTTTTCCCTTGGAACAAAATAGGGTGTGTGGTCGCCGATGTAACGGTCAAAGGCCTCGGGCATGCTCTTTACATAGCCGTAATCGAGCAGATAACGGGCATAGTGTGCTCTGGTGATGACAGCATCCGGGAATGCGGCCAGAAGCTTTTCGTAGGTAATATCAATGCCTGCGTTCTGGAGATTTTGGCACATCTTTTCATTTCTTAAAATGCGGGAGTCCACAAAGGCCTGGATCTGTGACTGAAATACAGGAGCATGATGGTCAATAAAAAGGCCTACGATGTGGATATCTTTGGACATATATTCCGTGGAGAACTCGATGCCGGGAATGACCTCGACTGTCGGCATCGGTTCTTTGGAATCGGAACTGACGGATGCCTCACGGGCCTTTTGACTGGCATAAGTCATGGCTTCATCGATTCCTGCCGTGGTATCATGGTCGGTCAAGGCGAAGGCGGAGAGTCCTTTTTGGATTGCGTAATCCAAAAGCTCTGTCGGAGTAAAGCTCCCGTCTGAGCGGTTGGAATGTACATGTAAGTCTACCATCAGTTTTCGTCTTCTTCCTTCTGTGCCGTATAAACGGTACGTTTTCTTGCCATTTCATCACTTGCAAGATATTCGTCATAGGTTGTAATCTTATCAATCAGAGTACCGTTCGGCAGAATTTCCATGATACGGTTTGCCGTAGTCTGTACGAACTGGTGGTCATGGCAGGAGAACAGCTCTACACCGGAGAATTTGATCAGTCCGTTATTCAGAGCAGTAATGGATTCCATATCTAGGTGGTTGGTCGGCTCGTCCAGAATCAGGCAGTTGGCTGCAGAAATCATCATTTTGGACAGGAGGCAGCGTACCTTTTCACCACCGGACAATACCCTGACCTTTTTCACACCGTCTTCTCCGGCAAACAGCATGCGTCCGAGGAAACCACGCACATAGGTCACATCCTTGACGGGCGAGTAACCGGTCAGCCAGTCCACAATCGTCAGATCATTGTCAAATTCGGCGGTGTTATCCTTCGGGAAATAAGCCTGAGAGGTGGTAACCCCCCATTTGCAGGTGCCTTCATCCGGTTCCATTTCTCCGGCCAGAATCTGGAACAGGGTGGTCTTTGCCAGCTCATTGCTGCCGACAAAAGCGATTTTGTCATCGTGTCCGACGATAAAGGAGATGTTGTCCAGTACCTTTTCGCCGTTGATGGTTTTGCTTAAGCCTTCCACGGTCAGTACTTCGTTGCCGATTTCACGTTCCGGGCGGAAGTCGATATAAGGATATTTACGGCTGGAAGGCTTGATTTCGTCCAGCTCGATTTTTTCCAGAGCCTTTTTACGGGAGGTCGCCTGCTTGGATTTGGAAGCGTTGGCGGAGAAACGGGAGATAAATTCCTGCAGCTCCTTGATCTTTTCTTCCTTTTTCTTATTGGCTTCCTTCATCTGCTTGATCAAAAGCTGGCTGGACTCGTACCAGAAATCATAGTTTCCGGCATAAAGCTGGATCTTGCCATAATCGATGTCTGCCGTATGGGTGCAGACCTTGTTTAAAAAGTAGCGGTCATGGGATACGACGATGACGGTATTTTCAAAGTTGATTAAAAATTCCTCCAGCCATGCAATGGCATCCAGATCCAGGTGGTTGGTAGGCTCGTCCAAAAGAAGGATGTCCGGGTTGCCGAACAAAGCCTTGGCAAGCAGCACCTTAACCTTTTCATTTCCGTTCAGATCCTTCATCATGGAATAGTGCAGGGATGTGTCGATGCCAAGACCGTTTAACAGCATGGCGGCATTGGATTCTGCCTCCCACCCATCCATCTCAGCAAATTCTGCTTCCAGCTCACTGGCACGGATTCCATCCTCATCGGAGAAATCCTCTTTGGCATAGATGGCATCCTTTTCCTTCATAATCTGATAAAGACGCTCATTTCCCATGATAACGGTATCCAGTACCGGATATTCATCATATTTGAAGTGATCCTGCTCCAAAACGGAGAGACGCTGGCCCGGTGTTATCGTCACATCACCGTTTGTTGTTTCCAGCTGACCGGAAAGGATTTTTAAGAAGGTGGACTTTCCGGCACCGTTTGCGCCAATCAAACCGTAGCAGTTTCCTTCTGTAAATTTGATATTGACATCCTCAAAGAGTGCTTTTTTTCCGATTCGTAAAGTAACATTATTTGCCTGTATCATTCTAATACCTCTATTTTCCTATATTTTTCTAGTTGGACATACAGCTTTTATTATACATAAAATTGCTGATTTTTCAAGGGAAATAACCGCTGTACACAAAATGTACTTTCCGGTAGCCGTAAGATATGCCAGAAAAAGAACTGTTAAAATCCATTGATATTTATGCGCATATTTACTATAATAGAGTCGAATGATGTTGCAGATTTCAGCAAATTTGATGAAGGGCTGAAAGAGCGGATGGAGGAACATATGCAGATAAAGATTACAGACGCAGTAAAGTACATTGGAGTGGATGATACAACTATAGACCTGTTTGAAAGTCAGTATGTTGTGCCGGAGGGCGTATCTTATAATTCATATCTGATTCTGGATGAGAAAACGGCGGTCATGGATACGGTGGATAAACGGGGTATGGAAGCATGGGAAAGAAATCTGCTGTCAGAATTAAATGGAAGAAAGGCAGATTATCTGGTCATTCATCATCTGGAGCCGGATCATGCGGGCAGCATTGCCAGACTGGTAGAATTGTTCCCGGACATCACGTTGGTCGGGAATGCGAAGACCTTCAGTATGCTGCCGCAGTTTTTTGACCTGGATTTGGAGGGAAAGACTCTGGTAGTAAAGGAAGGCGATACGTTATCTCTGGGAGAACATGAATTACAATTCATCCTGTCGCCGATGGTACACTGGCCAGAGGTCATGGTATCCTATGAACGCAGGGACAAAATTCTGTTTTCCGCAGATGGCTTTGGCAAATTCGGAGCATTGGAGCTGACAAAGGATGAAGACTGGGCCTGTGAAGCAAGAAGGTATTACTTCAATATTGTCGGAAAATACGGTGCTCCGGTACAGGCTCTGCTTAAAAAAGCGGCAGCTCTTGACATTGCACAGATTTGTCCGCTGCATGGACCTGTTTTAAGTGAAAATCTGGGATATTATATCGGAATGTATGATACCTGGAGCAGCTATAAGCCGGAAAATGAAGGTGTTTTGATTGCATACGCATCGATTCACGGCAATACGGGTGAAGCGGCTGAAAGGCTTGGCGAAATGCTGCGCGAGAAAGGCGTTCCGAAGGTAGTTGTCAGCGATCTGGCAAGAGAGGACATGGCAGAGGTCATTGAGGATGCCTTCCGGTACGACAGGATGGTTGTGGCGGCTGCAAGCTATGATGGGGGAGTGTTCCCATGTATGCAGGACTTTTTACAGCATTTGCAGAGTAAGGCATATCAGAACAGAAAGGTAGCCATTGTCGAAAATGGCTCCTGGGCGCCGAGTGCTGCCAGAGTGATGAAATCTATTCTGGAAACGATGAGAAATGTGGAAATTGTCGGAGAAACGGTAACGATTCGCTCCGCTGTAAAACAGGAGGATGTGGCAAATCTGGAGAAACTGGCTGACGCCCTGGTTTAGAATACAGGTCAAATTTATACAAAAAATGACAGAATTGAGAATGGTACTTTAGGACTGCTGATGCTATAATTTTTTATATATAAAGCAGTTACATACATAATGGAGGAAAAGAATATGGGGAACAAAAAAAGTGGCGGAAAGTCGCTCAAGGTCATTATGCTGGGCATCCTGATTCCACTCATCTTAGTAGGACAGATTGCCAGCAGTATCGGGGCAGTGCGCAACATCAGTGATTATGGAAATTCGGTCATTCAGACAGACCTGGCCAATGGATATAATGCGGCATCCCGTTCGTTGGATGATTATTTTTGGGGCATTGAGTATCGTATGACGACCATGAGCATGACAGGGATTATCCAGAGGGAATGCCAGACGGGTGATTTTACAGGAACGCTGGGAATCTTAAAGGGCTTAAAGGGCGCCAATGATGTGATTACCGGAACGGTGTTCCGTTCCGAAAAGGGTGACAACCTGATTGTAGCCAGTGATACGGATTACAAGAGCAAGGGAATGAGCTCTGTGATTGAAGATGAGTATTATGAGAAGGCCAAAGCCAATGAGAGCATCTGGGTCGGCCCGTATCAGGACAAGCTGACAGGTGAAATGACACTGTCTGAATATCGTACGGTGGCAGATGATAACGGCAATATTCTGGGTGTAATTGGCATGAATATCAATTATCATGATATTTCCCAGTTTTTCTGTGAAAGTCCTTCAGTAAGACCGGATATTCCATCATGCTGAAATCCGATGGAACCATTTTGTCCGATCAGGTGGATATGAGTCGTGTACATACCAAAACGGATAATGCCACTCTTCTGGAGATTGCGGCAAGCACGGAAGAGATGGAGGGAACGATCGATATCAACGGAGGCACCTATTTTTATAAGGCGGGTCCTATCCCCAGAACGGACTGGAGACAGGTCAGCATGATCAGTGCAGACGAGCATACGGATGTGAGAAACCAGAGCCTGCAGCTGCAGATGATCATTATGGTCGCGGTTATCGTGGTAAGTATCGTCTTTGTCTGGCTGTTTATCAGTAGCATTACAAGACGTCTGTTTAAGATTAAAACTGCAATGAATGAGGCAGGAAAGGGAAATCTCACCAGCAGCGTTCAGATGAAAAAGGATAAGGCACAGAAGATGGATGAGCTGGATGTCATCGGTGATTCTTATAATCATATGCTGCAGGATTTCAGTATGACGATCGGTGAGACGAAGGAAACGTTAAGACAGCTTCAGGAGCAGAATGATGCGCTCAATGAGTCCTTTGAACAGCTCAATACTTCTTCGGAGGATATCAACAATACGATGCAGCAGGTAGCGGTTGTTTCGGAAGAGCAGGCAAGATCGACTACAACGGTTGTAGGCGAGACGGATGAGCTGTCCAGAAATATTGAAGCAGTCTCTGATCTGGTGACCACGATGAAGGGCTCCTGTGATACGCTGAAGGAAAATACAAAGTTTGGCCTGAAAATTGTGAACAATCTGGTGGCAAGCTCAGAGGATACGATACGTGTAACGGAGGAGATTACAACGAGTATCAACAATGTAGACTCCAGCTCCAAAGAAATCGAGGATATTATCGGCCTGATCAATTCTATTTCGGATCAGACGAATCTGTTGGCCTTAAATGCTTCCATAGAGGCAGCAAGAGCTGGCGAAGCCGGCAAGGGCTTTGCGGTAGTTGCAGATGAAATACGAAATCTGGCAGAGCAGTCCCAGAAAGCAACGGCTGATATCCGCAGCATTATTCAGACCATGCAGGAAAAGATTGGTGAGACGGTAGAAGCTGTGGCAAATGTCAATAGGGTAATGGATACACAGAGTAAGAACGTCAAGGAAACCGAAGATTCCTTCCAGAATATTTTTGGTGGAGTAGATTCCATGGATACACTTTTAAATGATGTAGAAGACAAGAATGCCACCATGGTACAGAAGAAAGAGGTTATTTTTGCGTCCATGACAGATCTTTCCGCAGGTATAGAGGAAACCTCTGCATCCACACTGGAGGTTACGAACAGCGCTCATAAGCAGGCAGAAATTATCAGAAAGCTTATTGTGCTGACGGATAAAGTATCGGAATGCAGCGACAAGCTGAGTGAAAAACTGAACCAGTTTACATGTGAATAAAAGAGAAAAAGCAAAAGAGTCCGGTGGGAACCGGACTCTTTCGCTTTTTCTTATGAGGGGGGAGATAGTGAGTGTTATCAACTATCTGAAATACAATATAAAGGATAAATGTGTTTAATCTGTGTTCAAAAAATGAAAAAAATCATAAAACTCTAAACAAAATATAAAACCGGAGCAAAATCCGAGGGACAGTTCCGCCGCCCGATACGCCCCAGCCTGCGTCAATAAAACGAATACTTACAGAAGGACTGTGCGTTTTCTTAATAGAGCATTTCGGTACAGTAGGGAAAAATCGGCACGGATGCCGATTTTAGACGTCACGCGCATGGATGCGCATTGACGCCGACCCGGACGGGTATGAAGCCTTTGCTGCTCTATTTAGAAAACACCAGTCCGTATGTCGTATTCGTTTTATTGACGCAGGCTGGGGCGTATCGGGCGGCGGAACTGTCCCTCGGATTTTGCTCCGGCTGCACCCTTTTGTTGAAAATCGCTCTTATTTGTGCTATCTTTAAAAGGAGTGTAATTTTGAAAAGGAATCGAGGTAAGAAGATGTATTCTGTCAAAAGCTTGTTGGAAAAACTGGAATATACCTGTGTCTGCGGTGATGCGGATACTGCGGTTACGGATGTGGTATATGATTCCAGAAAAGTACAGGAAGGAAATATGTTTATCTGTATCGCGGGTGCGAATGTGGATGGACATGATTTAATAGACGAAGTCGCAGAGAAGGGCGCCAGAGTTCTGATTGTGGAAAAGGAAGTACAGATTCCAAAGGATAAAGAACTTACGGTCATCCGTGTGGCGGATACCCGTTATGCCATGGCATTTATCGCTGCGGCTTATTTTGGTTATCCGGCAGAGAAAATGAAGGTAATCGGCATTACCGGAACCAAAGGAAAGACCACCACGACCTACCTGATCAAATCTATTCTGGAACATGCCGGAAGGAAGGTTGGTCTAGTCGGCACGATTGAGGCTATTATCGGAGAAAAGCATATCCCGGCCAATAATACGACTCCTGAGTCTTTTGTGCTGCAGGATTATTTTCATCAGATGGCAGAAGCAGGCTGTGATACCGTGGTGATGGAGGTGTCCTCGCAGGGTCTGATGATGCACCGGACGCAGGGCTTTGCATTTGATATCGGCATTCTGACCAATGTGGAGCCGGATCATATCGGGCCGAATGAGCATGCCAGCTTTGAAGAATATATGGCCTGTAAAGGACTGTTATTCAAGCAGTGCAGAGTCGGTATCGTGAATGCGGACGATGTACATACGAAAACGGTCATAGAGGGACATACCTGTACTCTGGAAACCTATGGCTTTTCAAAGGAGGCAGATCTTCGTGCAGAGGATTATGAACTGGTACACCGGCCGGGCAGTCTGGGAGTGACCTTTGATGTGCGGGGGCTGCTTGATTTAAAAGCCGAAATTGCAACACCCGGCAAATTCAGCGTCTATAATGCACTGACAGCCATTGCGGTATGCAGGCATTTTGAAGTAACGATAGAGGATATGAAGGCGGCACTTTTAAAAGCCAAAGTAAAGGGCAGAATCGAAATGGTAAAGGTGTCGGATGATTTTACCCTGATGATTGATTATGCACACAATGCAATGGCTCTGGAAAGTCTGCTTAGCACGCTAAAGGAGTATAAACCGCATCGTCTGGTATGTCTGTTCGGCTGTGGAGGAAACCGTTCCAGACTCAGACGTTATGAAATGGGAGAGGTCAGCGGTAAACTGGCAGACCTGACCATTATTACTTCAGATAATCCACGTTTTGAAGAGCCACTGGCTATTATCGAGGACATCAAGACGGGTATGGCAAAGACCGACGGAAAATATATCGAGATCTGCGACAGGAAAGAAGCGATTGCCTATGCAATCGACCATGGAGAGCCGGGGGATATTATCGTGCTGGCAGGAAAGGGCCATGAGGATTATCAGGAAATCAAAGGAAAGAAATATCCGATGGATGAAAGGGTTCTGATTCAGGAGATACTGGATGAGAGGAAAGTACGCTAATATTATTGTGGACATTTCACATGAAAAGGTGGATCGTCCATTCCAGTACCGTATTCCGCCGCATCTACAGGGTAAGCTTGAAGAGGGAATGGCGGTTACGATACCGTTCGGAAAAGGCAATAAGGAGCTGGCCGGCTATGTGATGGAGGTGACGGACCAGGCAGAATATGCGGAAGATAAGCTGAAGGATATTCTGGATATCCGTGTCGGGGATATGCCGGTCGAGGCTGATTTTATACGGCTGGCGGCCTGGATGAAGCGAAATTACGGTTCCACGATGATTACCGCACTAAAGACCGTGCTCCCCGTCAGACAGAAGAAAAAGACGCAGGAAAAGCGGACGGTAACCTTAAAGCTTCCGGTGGAGGAAGCGAAGGAGCAGCTTGCCTTTTATGAAAAAAAACATCAGACGGCCAGAGCAAGGCTTTTGAAGGAGCTGATTGGGCAGCAGGAGCTGTCTTATGAGCTGATTACGGGAAAGCTTCATGTAACAACCAAGACGATACAGGCTCTTGCCGAAGCTGGAATCTGTCAGATCAGGACAGAAAGCTTCTATCGGGATCCGGTGCGTTTGGAAAAACAGGAAACCCTCCGAAAGAGGCTCAGTGCAGTGCAGCAGGATATTGTGGAAAAAATATCGGCTGATCTGCAGGCAAAGAAGCCGGGAGTGCATCTGATCCATGGCATTACCGGAAGCGGAAAAACAGAGGTCTATCTGGCATTGATTGAGAGGGTGCTGAAAAACGGGAAACAGGCCATTGTGCTGATTCCGGAAATTGCACTGACCTACCAGACTCTGATTCGTTTTTTTAACCGTTTTCCGGGAAGAGTATCCGTGATGAATTCCAGACTTTCTGCCGGGGAAAAATACGATCAGTTCGAGCGTGCCAAGTCAGGTGAAATTGATGTGATGATTGGCCCTCGTTCGGCATTGTTTACCCCATTTCCAAAGCTGGGGCTGATTATCATAGACGAGGAGCATGAGAACAGCTACAAAAGCGAATCGATGCCGAAATACCATGCACGGGAAACGGCGGTGCAGATTGCGTCCTGTCATGCAGCCGGAGTGGTGCTCGGCTCTGCAACCCCCTCGTTAGAAAGCTATTATCGGGCTAAAAACGGGGAATACTTTTTGTATGAAATGAAGGAGCGGCTCACCGGAGGCTGTCTTCCCACGGTTTATACGGTGGACTTAAGGCAGGAGCTGAAGGAGGGTAACCGTTCGATTTTCAGCAGAAAATTGCAGGAGCTTCTGACAGAGCGGCTGAACCGGGGAGAGCAGAGCATTCTGTTTTTGAACCGAAGAGGATATGCAGGCTTTATTTCCTGCCGTTCCTGCGGTTATGTCATGAAGTGTCCCCACTGCGATGTGTCCCTGTCGGAGCATCGAAACGGCACGCTGGTCTGTCATTACTGTGGCTATGAGCAGCCGAAGGTGTCCGTATGTCCGCAATGCGGTTCCAAATATATTCTTGGATTCAGAGCCGGAACCGAACAGATAGAGGAACAGGTAAAGAAAATGTACCCAAAGGCAAGAGTGCTTCGGATGGATGCGGATACGACGCGGAGCAAGGACGGCTATGAGCAGATTTTGTCTGCCTTTGCAAATCGGGAGGCAGATGTGCTGATCGGAACTCAGATGATCGTCAAGGGTCATGATTTCCCGGATGTGACACTGGTGGGAATCCTGGCGGCTGATCTTTCTTTGTCAGTCGGAGATTACCGGGCATCCGAGCGCACCTTTGAACTGCTGACACAGGCGGCCGGCCGTGCGGGCCGCGGCAATAAGCCGGGTGAGGTAGTCATACAGACCTACCAGCCGGAGCATTACAGTGTACAGTATGCAGCGAAGCAGGATTATGAAGGCTTTTATGAAGAAGAGATTCTGTACCGTGAAATGATGCAGTATCCGCCTGCCGCGCACATGCTTGCCATCCAGATTGCGGCATTGGCAGAGGAAGGCGGCAGAGGTCTGGCAGAGAGGCTGGCAGAGGCGATTCGGAAAAGTCAGGATGGCTCGGTACGGGTGATCGGCCCGGCTCCGGCGGCGATCGGAAAGATCAATGATATTTATCGTTTTGTGATTTATATAAAGCACAGGGAGTATGACAGACTGGTAGAAATCAAGGATTTTACAGAGGAACTTCTAAATGGAATAGAAAATCGCAAAGAGACCGTGTATTTTGATTTTGATCCGGTCAACGCATACTAATCGGTTCACGCATACGAACATAGACAAGAATAGAACAAAGGAGAGAAGGAAGATGGCAATTCGCAATATCAGAGAAATCGGAGAGGATGTCCTTACCAAGAAATGTAAGGAAGTCCAGGAAATGACAGACCGCACCAGAGAATTAATCGAGGATATGATTGAGACGATGTATGAAGCAAACGGTGTGGGACTGGCAGCACCTCAGGTGGGAGTTTTAAAGAGAATCGTTGTGATTGATACGACAGGAGAGGATCTGCTTGTGATGATCAATCCGCGGATTGTAGAAACAAGCGGGGAGCAGACCGGCTACGAAGGGTGTTTGAGCGTTCCGGGCAAGACCGGAGTTGTAACAAGGCCGAACTATGTAAAGGCAGTGGCGCTGGATGAGGAGATGCAGCCCTTTGAAGTAGAGGGAACAGAGCTTTTGGCCCGTGCCATCTGTCATGAGTTGGAGCATCTGGATGGTCACCTTTACGTGGAAAAGGTAGAGGGAGAATTGAAGGATGTGGACGAACTGGAAGAGGATGGTGAATAGATGAAAATCGTATTTATGGGAACACCGGATTTTGCGGTGGGAGCGCTGGAAGCAATCGTACAGGCCGGACATGAGGTGACCTGTGTGGTGACACAGCCGGATAAACCCAAAGGACGCGGTAAGGAGATGCAGTATACACCGGTCAAGGAATGTGCACGGAAATATCAGATTCCAGTTTTTCAGCCGATGAAGATCAAGCAGCCGGAAGAAATTGCTGTACTGCGCAGCTATGAGGCGGATATTTATGTAGTGGCGGCATTTGGTCAGATTCTTTCACAGGAGATTCTTGATATTCCAAGATTTGGCTGTGTGAATATTCATGCGTCTCTTTTGCCGAAGTACCGTGGCGCTGCGCCGATTCAAAGAGCGTTGATTGACGGGGAGAAGGAAACCGGTGTGACCATCATGCAGATGAACGCAGGACTGGATACTGGGGATATGCTGACCAAAACGGTGGTGCCGATTCTGGACACGGATACCGGAGAAAGCCTGCATGATAAGCTGAGTGCTGCCGGGGCTGAGCTGATCGTAAAGACGCTGCCGATGATTGAGGCGGGGGAAGTGATTCCCGAGAAGCAGGATGATACTCAGTCTACCTATGCAAAAATGCTGAATAAGTCCATGGGAAGGATTGATTGGAGCCGTCCGGCGGTGGAAATCGAGCGGCTGGTCAGAGGACTGAATTCATGGCCCTCTGCTTATACTTCATTCCATGGGAAAAATCTGAAGATATGGGAGTCAAGAATTGCCAGGGAGGCAGAAAACGGCACAAATGCAGAGCCGGGATGCGTGGTTTGGGTGGATAAGGAATCCTTTACGGTACAGACAGGTGAAGGTGCCTTATGCATTACCAATGTACAGATAGAAGGCAAAAAGAGGATGCCGGTAAAAGATTTTCTGTTAGGCTATAAAATTGAAACGGGCGAAAAGCTCGGTGTCTGAGTGATAACAGAGTAAAAAGGAGTGATACAGCATGCCATATTATGGATATTACGGATTCTTCTATGATCCGACTTATATTTTGGTATTAATAGGAATTTTGCTGACCGTGTTTGCGTCTGTCAAGGTAAACAGCACCTACAGCAAATATGCGAGAGTACGCAGCATGTCCGGGATGACCGGGGCAGAGGCTGCACAGAGAATCCTGTGGAATGCGGGGATTCAGGATGTACGTATCGAGCACGTCAGAGGAAGCCTGACCGATCACTATGATCCGTCGGCAAAGGTACTTCGTCTGTCGGATGCGACCTATGGTTCCAATTCAGTAGCAGCAGTCGGTGTAGCGGCTCACGAATGCGGACATGCCCTACAGCACAAGGAGGGGTATGCGCCGTTAAGCATACGTTCTGCACTGGTGCCTGCAGCCAACATCGGTTCCAGACTGGGTGTACCGATTATTCTGCTGGGATTGTTGTTTGGATCGGGCGGTATTCTGATTAATATCGGTATCTGGGTATTTTCCTTGTCGGTATTGTTTCAGGTGGTGACGCTTCCGGTAGAATTTAATGCTTCCAGCCGGGCTATGAAAATGCTGGAGGGCTATGGAATCCTTGGAGGTCAGGAGCTTTCCCAGTGCAGGAAGGTACTAAGCGCCGCGGCCCTGACCTACGTAGCTGCAGCCGCAGCATCCCTGCTGCAGCTTTTAAGGCTGGTTCTTTTGTTTGGAGGAAGAAGGGACGATGACTAAGGAAGCGTCGCGAGGAACACGGGCCATTGTACTGGATATGCTGATGGAAATTACATCCGGTCAAAGCTACAGTCATATGGTCATAAAAAACGTGCTGGATAAATATAATTATATGGATGCCCAGGAAAAGGCCTTTGTGAAAAGGCTGACGGAAGGTACGCTGGAGCGGCAGATACAGCTCGATTATATACTCAACCAGTTTTCCAAAACAACGGTGACGAAAATGAAGCCCCTGATTCGCAATCTTTTGCGTATGAGCGTATATCAGCTGCTGTTTATGGATCGCATACCGGACAGCGCCGTGTGCAATGAGGCGGTCAGGCTGGCTGAGAAAAGAAAATTTCATACGCTGAAGGGCTTTGTCAATGGTGTGCTTCGGAATATTGCACGAAACAAGGAAAACATCCGTTATCCTGACAGGGAAAAGGAACCGTTATCCTATCTGTCCGTGATGTATTCTATGCCGGAATGGATTGTAAAAATGTGGATGGCGGATTATGGAACGGAGACAACGGAAAGGATGCTGGAGGCGCTGCTGCAGGAGCATCCTGTGACGATTCGGCTGCGTGAAAATCTGACAGAGTCCGAAAAGACGTCTGTTCTTGACGGACTGAAGGCAGCGGGAGCAGAGCTCAGGCAGCACCCATATCTGCCGTACGCTTTTGTGCTGACCCATGCAGAAGGCATGAACAAGCTGGCACCTTTCCGGGAGGGAAAGATTTATGTGCAGGACGTCAGTTCCATGTTCGTGGCAGAATGTGCGGGTATCAGGCCCGGTGACAGAGTGCTGGATGTCTGTGCAGCGCCGGGAGGAAAGAGTCTTCATGCAGCAGATAAGCTGCTTGCGGTCGGGGATACACGAGGCTGTGTGGAAGCCAGGGATGTATCGGAGGAAAAGACAGAGCTGATCAGGCAAAATGTAGAACGTCTTGGACTTTCCAATGTGATGGTGCGTGTGCAGGATGCAGTCGTAGCGGAGGTATCGTCGGAAGAGTCGGCGGATGTTCTGTTGATGGATGTACCCTGCTCAGGACTTGGAGTCATCGGTAAAAAACGCGATATCAAATATAACGCAGATCCGGAGAGAATGCCGGAGCTTGTAAAGCTGCAGAAGGATATTTTGCGGGCCTGTATACCCTATGTCAAAAAGGGCGGAACGATTCTGTTTTCTACCTGTACGATTCACAGGGCAGAGAATGAGGAGCTGCTTCAATGGATGCTTCAGGAGTTTCCGCTCTCCTTACAGAGTCTGGATGAGTTTCTTCCGGCAGAGCTTCATGGAGAGACAACGTCAAAGGGTTATCTGCAGTTTCTGCCGGGCATACATCAGACGGACGGATTTTTCCTGGCGAAGCTGCGCCGGAGGGAAGAATGATGCAGAATGAGATTAGAAAAACAGATATCAAATCCCTGACACTGGAGGAACTGAAGGAGCAGATGGTTCTGCTTGGAGAAAAGCCGTTTCGTGCAAAGCAGATGTATGAATGGATGCACAAAAAGCTGGCGCGGAGCTTTGACGAAATGAGCAATCTGTCAAAGGATTTTCGGGAAAAGTGCAGAGAGAGTTTTGCATATACTTCTTTACGTGTGGTACGTGAGCAGGAATCGCAGCTAGACGGCACAAAAAAGTTTTTGTTTGAGCTTTCGGACGGTAATCTGGTAGAAAGTGTCTGGATGCGGTATAAGCATGGTAATTCGGTCTGTATTTCTTCCCAGGTGGGCTGCCGGATGGGCTGCCGTTTCTGTGCGTCTACACTGGACGGACTGGAGCGCTCCCTGCTGCCGTCTGAAATGTTAGATCAGATTTATGCGATTACGCTTCTGACCGGGGAAAGGGTATCGAACGTGGTTGTGATGGGGACTGGGGAGCCGCTTGATAATTATGATAACCTGCTTCGGTTCATCGAACTTCTGACCGATGAAAACGGCCTGAATGTCAGCCAGCGGAATGTGACCGTATCCACCTGTGGAATCGTACCGAAAATGAGAGAGCTGGCACAGGAGAAGCTGCAGATTACACTGGCACTTTCTTTACATGCCCCAACGGACGAGAAGCGGAGGAAGCTGATGCCGATTGCAAACCGCTATTCGGTAGCAGAACTGATGGAGGCCTGCGCCTATTATTTTGAGCGGACCGGAAGGCGCATTACCTTTGAGTATTCCCTGGTGGCCGGAGTCAATGACAATAAGGAGGAAGCAAGAGAGCTTGCCGCGCTGATCGGACATCTGAACTGTCATGTCAATCTCATTCCGGTCAACCCGATTGAGGAGCGGGATTACAGGGAATCGAGCCGTACCGCAGTGCTCGGTTTTCAAAAGGAACTTGAAAAAAACAAAATTAATGTTACTATTAGAAGAGAAATGGGTCGGGATATCGACGGGGCCTGTGGACAGCTCAGACGCAGACATACGAAGAATATAGTGGAGGATGTGACGTGTTAAAGACGTTTTCCATAACAGACATTGGAAGAAAAAGAAAATTGAATCAGGACTATGTGTATAGCTGTGAACAGCCGATTGGTAATCTGCCAAACCTGTTTTTGGTTGCGGACGGCATGGGCGGACACAATGCCGGTGACTATGCGTCCAAATATACGGTGGAGACGATTGTAGAGGAAATCAGCCGGTCTTTTGAGAAAAATCCGGTCAGGATCTTACAGAAGGCCATTGAGAAGGCGAATACACATATCCGGGAAAAAGCCATGGAGGAGGAAGCTCTTGCCGGCATGGGAACAACGGTGGTGGCAGCTACCTGCATGGGAAAGTACCTGCAGGTGGCAAACGTAGGGGACAGCAGACTCTATGTGGTGAATGATAAGATTACACAGATTACAAGAGACCATTCTCTCGTAGAAGAGATGGTACGGATGGGTGGTATCGATAGAGAAAGTGCCAGAAACCATCCGGATAAAAACATTATTACACGGGCAGTCGGAGCACAGGATACGGTGGAGGTCGATTTCTTCAGCGTGGAGCTTTCCGTAGGGGATATTGTGTTAATGTGTTCGGATGGCCTGACGAATATGTTAGAGGATGAGGAAATCCGCATGATCTTAAGCGGTCAGCGGGATATTGTGGAAAAAGCAGAGGAGCTTATCAAAGCAGCCAACAATAACGGCGGAAAGGATAATATTGCAGTTATTATTATCGAACCGTTCGCAGATGAGGTGAAAGAATGATCAAAATAGGAATGCTAATCGGCGATCGCTATGAAATACTGGAAAAAATCGGCACCGGCGGCATGTCTGATGTATATAAAGCAAAATGTCACAAGCTGAACCGGTTTGTGGCGGTAAAAGTGTTGAAACAGGAATTCAGTGAAAATACCAATTTTGTTTCCAAGTTCCGGATTGAGGCGCAGGCAGCCGCCGGGCTGATGCATCCCAATATTGTAAATGTGTATGATGTCGGGGAAGAGAACGGCATCTATTATATTGTCATGGAGCTGGTAGAAGGTATCACGCTGAAAAAATATATTGAGAAGAAAGCAAGGTTATCCGTGAAGGAAGCAGTGACCATAGCCATTCAGGTTTCCATGGGAATTGAAGCCGCACACAATAACCATATCATACACCGGGATATCAAACCCCAGAATATTATCATTTCCAAAGAAGGAAAGGTAAAGGTAACGGATTTTGGTATTGCCAAGGCAGCAACCAGCAATACGATTACTTCCAATGTGATGGGAAGCGTGCATTATACTTCGCCGGAGCAGGCCAGAGGCGGTTACAGCGATGCAAAAAGTGACATCTATTCTTTGGGTATTACCCTGTTTGAAATGCTGACTGGACGTGTTCCGTTCAATGGGGAGACAACGGTAGCCATTGCCATTAAGCATATTCAGGAGGAGATGCCCTCTCCACGTGAGTTTGTACCGGAGATTCCAATCAGTGTAGAGCAGATTGTATTCAAATGTACACAGAAGAGTCCGGACAGGCGTTATCAGTCCATGGCAGAGCTGATTGAGGATTTGAAGCGTTCTCTGATCAGCCCGTACGAGGATTTTGTAAAAGTGATCGATGTGGATGGAAATGGCGAGACGAAGGCGATTTCCGACAGTGAATTTGAACGGATCAAGAAGCAGTCAGCCAGACGGGATGATTATGAGGAAACGCTGCGGTTAAATGAGCCGGGAAGAGGTTCCCAGCAGGGCGGAAAGGCCGGACCGACGAAGCAAAAACAGACAAGGTCTGCCAACAGACCTCAGAGGCCGGTACGGAACAATGAGCCGGAAGAGGAAATTTATGAAGAATATAATCCCAGAATGGAAAAGCTGACTACCGTACTGGCAGTCATTGCAGCAGTTATCATCGGACTGATTGTCATCTTTTTGGCAGGAAGGGCATTTGGATTGTTTGGCCCGGATACCTTCAGCGGGCTTCCGTTTTCCGGCGAAAGCGGACAGGGAGTCATGCCGAATATAGTAGGTAAGACGTTGGAAGAGGCTAAGACAGAGCTTCGTAAGGCAGGAATTGATTATGAGATCAGCTATGAGGAATCGGGAAAATATGCGGCAGATGTGATTATGTCTGCCAGTGTGGCAGCCGGTGAGAAGGTCAGTGCCAATAAAACGGTAGAGGTCATTGTCAGCGCCGGGCAGAATGGAGTTTCCATTCCGGATGTGACAGGAAAGACCGAGGCAGAGGCTACGGCTGCACTGGAAAAGGAAGGGTTTGTCGTAAATAAGGCGGAGGGCAATTCCGATACCGTCCCGAAGGGAAGCGTCATGTCCCAGTCACCACAGGGTGGCGAGAAGGCACCTCTGGGTTCTGCCATCATTATTACCATCAGTGCAGGCTCGGATAACAGCAACAAGGTAGCTATGCCGCAGCTGCTTGGCCTATCCGAGATGGATGCGACCGTCCAGCTGACAGAGCTTGGACTTACGGTCGGCAAGGTGGAGCAGGTCAACTATGAGGATGCGGCCTATATCGGTCTGGTCTGCTATCAGAGTTACTCGGTTGGAGAATATGTGGAGCTTGGAACCGCGGTGGATATTCAGGTGAGCATAGGGCCGGAACATGGCAGATTCAGCTACAATGCCAGCATCGACTCTCCGGCGGCAGAGGATCCACAGTACCAGTCCGGTACATCGACGCAGGTGATTCTGACGACTGCAGAGGGAATCGAGTTGATGCGCACTACGACCTCTTCCTTCCCAATTGCGGTGAATTTCAGTGGAATTGAGGGCTCCGGCGTTGGAATTATTACATTCGTCTATGATGTAACAACGGATTCCTCCACAACCACTGATGAGGACGGCAATACGGTAAATATGCCGGGAACCACACAGCAGAAGACAACACAAAGAGCTGTCACATTTACACCGGAATCTTAGAGAGGCTGCCATGCAGGGAAAGATAATCAAAGGAATTGCAGGGTTTTATTATGTGCATGTAGAGGGGAAGGGCATCTATGAATGCAAGGCCAAGGGTGTGTTCCGAAAGAATCACAAAAAACCGTTGGTCGGGGATGACGTTCGTCTGGATGTGCTGTCGGAGGAAGACAAGCTGGGAAATATCGTTGAGCTTCTGCCACGAAGAAATGATTTGATTCGTCCGGCTGTAGCCAATATCGATCAGGCTCTTGTTATTTTTGCTGCCGCCAGACCCGAACCGAATTTTAACCTGCTGGATCGTTTCCTGATTATGATGGAAAGACAGGGATTACACAGTACGATCTGCTTCAATAAGCTGGATATCGTGACAGAGAAGGAAAAGGAAAGGCTGCGGAGCATTTATGAACCATGCGGCTATCGGGTATTGTTTGCGAGTGCCGTACAAAAGGACGGCATCGATGAACTGAAAGAGATCCTGTTTCATAAGACGACTGCGGTGGCAGGGCCCAGCGGTGTGGGGAAATCCTCTCTTGTTAATACGCTGCAGAGCCATACCAGGATGGAAACCGGCGCTATCAGTGAAAAGATAGAGCGCGGCCGTCATACGACCCGCCATACGGAGCTGATTTCCATTGCGGAGAATACGTATATTATGGATACGCCCGGCTTCAGTTCGCTGCATCTGGCGGATATGGAGAAGGAAGAACTGAAGGATTATTATCCGGAATTTGTACGGTATGAGGAACGATGCCGCTTTCAGGGCTGTGTACATGTTCATGAGCCGGACTGCGCAGTAAAGGCGGCTTTAGAGGAAGGCACAATCAGCCGGACAAGATACGATAATTATGTGCTGCTTTATGAAGAATTAAAGAACAGACGGCGGTATTAAGGGAAGTGTCCGTCGGTTGGTTGGGAGCAGCTGATTTTACTGCAAAGTCATATAATCCTAGGCTGATTCTGTGGTTTTGCTGACATAAATGGATGGAAGATGCTGGCAAAAGCATTGAACAAATGTCTGGGAAAAGGGGACGGCTGTTGATGAAGCTGGAAGGAGATACAAATGATCATATTACAGTGGTGCAAAGTGCAGATTATGAGTCTGCTGATTTTGATGTACATTGGAATTGTTTATATCAAAGAAGAAAAAAGTATTTCTGCCATTACGAAAAAAACAAATTGCAACAGGATTTTTGATGCACTTTTTGTGGTATCGGAACTGGCAGTATTTTTTGACGGGGTAACCGCCTGCACCGTAAACTTTTTAGAACAGGTTCCAAGAGGGGTCAATCTATTGGTCCACTTGGGGATGTTTGTGTCCTATGAGATTTATGTTGCATTGTTATTCTGGTATTGGGTATCTGTAACGGTAGGTATACCAAAAGGAAAATGGATCAAGGCAGCTTATATATTGCCCAGTGCCATTTCCATTGGTCTGACCATTTATTTTCTGCCCGGACTTCAGTTTGTTCAGGGAAAGTTTACGAATTACTCCATGGGAGACGCAGTCTATACATGCTTTATCAGTGTGGTAATCTATTGTGTACTTACGATTGTTGTCATTGTTGCAAAACACAGATATATACCGGATAAGAAGAGGAGAAGCTTAGTTTCTACACTGATATGTATTGCTTTAATCATGTCAATCCAGATCATATTCCCGGAGTCCTTAGTATCCTGTCTGGCAGTTGTCATAATCAACGTAGGTATTTATTTGAACATGGAAAACCCGGCCATTCATGGATTGGAATACTATCATCGTGAAATGGTGATGGGCTTTGCCACACTGGTGGAAAATAAAGACGATAACACAGGCGGGCATATCAGGCGTTCCTCTGCTTATGCTGTTCTGATTGCCCAAAATCTGGGAAAGAGTCGGAAATATAAGTATTTGATTACAAAGGATTTTCTGGACAATCTGGCTCAGGCTGCTCCGATGCATGATATTGGCAAAATCGGCATTCCGGATGTGATTTTACAGAAACCGGGAAGACTGACTGCGGAAGAATTTGATAAGATGAAAGAGCATCCCGTTATTGGCGGAAAAATCATCCGGGATACCTTTGGCCATCTTTATAATGGAGAATATGAAAATATGGCATTTCAGGTGGCAGTGTATCATCATGAAAAATGGAATGGAAAAGGATATCCGGAGGGACTTAGCGGTTTGGATATACCGCTGTGCGCTCGCATCATGGCTGTGGCAGATGTGTTTGATGCTGTATCGGCAAAGCGTTGTTATCGAGATGCCATGCCACTCGAAGAATGCTATCGTATCATAGAAAACGGAAGAGGTGTCGATTTTGATCCTGATATTGTAGACGCATTTATGATGGATCGGGAAAAGGTAGAAGAGATTTACTATCATAAAATACAGTTGTAAAAAAGGCATGCAATATGGTATAATCCTTGTTTGTATCAAAATGCGTCAGTCAAAGGACGGGAAAACCGCTATTCTGAAAGAAAAAACGGAAAGTAATGAAATATAGGGAAAGGCAGAAATTCTGGAACAGGAAAGGAATTCTGGAAAGGGATCAGGAAATATGAAATTAGGAATCGTTGGATAAACAGCCTTTTCATATCTCTATATTCCTTCATAAACCTCAATAAATCCCATATTTTCGTACTTTTCCGTTATATAAATCCATGTACTTACATATAGTTTCATGGGCATTTGGTGCGGAATTGGTGCGGTC
>JAGANL010000047.1 GCA_017624235.1 Lachnospiraceae bacterium
TTGAGATATCTCATTAAAGTAGAAAATGAAATAAAGTCACAAGTCTCCTACTATTTTACAGAGAAGAATGGCGAGAACCAAAAGGAATATCTTGATACTGCAAATTACAATTATGTAGGTAAGAAAAATCAAAGAGATATTGACCGTTTAATAAAAATATTAGAAGGGTATGTTACAAAGCCGACAGATTATCATTACATAAATCATGCACAGAGAAAATATGGAAATGTTCCGTTATGGGTACTGACAAATGCATTGACATTTGGAAATATCTCAAAAATGTATATGTTGCTTCCGCAAGATATACAGATTAAAGTCAGCAGGAATTATCCATGCATCAATGAAAGTCAAATGATATCTATTTTGGCTGTAATGGTAAAATTCAGAAATGTCTGTGCGCATGGTGAACGATTATTTACTTATAGAACTACCGACAGTATCCCTGATTTACCGTTACATATGAAATTAAAGATTGCTCAAAAAGGCACACAATATGTGAACGGAAAAAACGATTTGTTTTCAGTAGTGATTGCTTTAAGATATTTGTTGAGCGATGGCTGGTATAAGGAATTTATAAAGGAACTTAAAACATTGATTGATAAATACCTTAAGAAACATGATAGTATATCGGAACAGGAATTATATGAGAAAATGGGTTTTCCGGAAAACTGGAGAAAAATAACCAGATACAGAAAACAATAAAGTATAAAATGACCGAAATCAAGCCTCCAAGTCCTAAAGGATTTGGGGGCTTTCTTCTGCCTATTTTGCCCATTTTGATTTCGGAAAATCTATCCGAAAAAGCAAAACTATGGTACAATTGCAAGTAGCGATGAGTGCCATAGCAAAGAGCTGATTTCAAATCAAACTGAAGCCAATGAAGGGTTCGCCTAAGAAATCAATACTAATCTTTTCTGTGGCAGGTGCATCTGGGTGCAGTATGCCGTTTTTACAGGACACGAAAGGGCCCATTGTGTCATTTTTGAATCCAAGGCTTAACGGAAAGCCAAGGGTTGTGCTCTTCGGGCAAAAATTGGGACGAAAATCGACCAGTTTTTGCCCGATTTTTTGCTCATTTATCCGAAAGCGTGTATAATGCTAAGAAGAAGCGGTAAAGAAAGAGAAGGATGGAATGGAAAACAATCAAGAGTTTTTGGAGGAGGCATACCATGAAAATGATAAAGAGACTATTATATCTGCTATTAGGTTTACTTGGCCTATTTGGCAGTCTGGTGTTGGTATGCGCCTTTAGACCAGATATTACAGAGGCCATTGCCGGATTTCTTTACCCTAATCAAAGCCGGAACATGAGAGCAGAAATAAGTAATACTCCAAAAGATGATGCAGCCTTTGCTATAAGTGAGGATGATCAGGTCACAGATGTACACTACCAGGGAATAGATGAGGATATAGCATCCGATTATTTACCGCCCGACCAGTCAGAGATTGTGATACCGGAAAATGTATCCGGTAAAAATGGATATCAGCCGATACAGGATGAGCAGGAGCAGATTGACGAGAAGGCCGCAGAACAGTTACATAGTCAGTTGGATTACGGTTATACGGGTGATGGGCTGGATTTTGATGCAGCTTATTATCCCTATTATGCCATGCTGGATGAAAAAGGAAAGCATGTTTATCGTCAAATCTATGCGAATGCCAATGAACTATATTCTACATTTGCCCCGGTGGAATCCGTATCGGCAGGTGAACTGAAAAATATTTTTTCTGCTGTCGTGAATGATCATCCAGAGCTTTTCTGGCTGGAAACGGCATATGCGGGTAAGTATGTAAGAAGCGGACAATGCGTGGAGATGGATTTGAAATTCAACCGCACGGCACAGAATTTGGAAAGTGCAAAATCCCATTTTCATGAAAATGCGGATCAGATTCTAGCAGGAGCGCAGAACCTTTCCACCAATTATGAAAAGGAAAAATTTGTGCATGATGCGCTGATCGATCAGATTTCTTATCATCTGGGAGCTGAAATGAATCAGAGTGCCTACAGCGCTTTGGTGAATGGACAAACCGTATGCGCCGGATATGCGAGGGCTTTCCAGTATCTTCTTCAGCAGCTTGGGATTCCCTGCTATTACTGCACCGGATATGCCGGAGAGAGCCATGCCTGGAATATTGTGGCATTGGATGACGGCTACTACAATGTGGACACTACCTGGGATGACACCGGAAGCGGAACGTATGACTATTTCAACAAAACGGATGCTGATTATGCAAAAAATCATATCCGTCAGGAACTGTCTGTATATCTGCCTCCATGCAATGGACAGGCCTATCGGGATTTGGAGCAGGCACCAGAGGACCATAGCCTGAGAAGTCTTGAGGATGTGGGAATGACAGAAGAGCAGGTTATTACAGATATACAGAGTTATTATGAGGACTGCTATAATCGGATGTTACAGAATGGAACTGGAAGGTACACCTTTTATAATGTGATCGAAGGAGAGGAGCTTCTGAAGGAATGGTACCAAGATTACCAAAATGAGAATTACAGGCAGGCATATATGGAAAGTGCAGTGACTGCAATCGGAGCATCTTCCTGTGAAATGGCACTCGGAATGGAAGAATTGCAGGGAGGACGGTATCTGATTACGCATGAGGTATCTGTCTGGTAGAGGGTCTATACAGTTTACAATTTACTGTTATTTTTGAATCTGGAATGCTATAATGAAAAACAGAGTAGTAGCCTGTAAGGAAAGGGAAGAGCATTCAAAGTTATGATACCATTCGTAAGTATTATTGTACCTGTTTATAATGCGGAGAAAACGCTTGTAAGATGCATTGAGAGTATTTTGAATCAAACATACAAAGAATTTGAACTGATTCTGGTGGATGATGGAAGTACAGATGCTTCCGGGCAGATTTGTGATGCATATGCCAGTAAGGATGCAAGGATTCATGTGATACATAAAGAAAATTCAGGGGTTTCCGATACCAGAAATCAGGGTATTGCGGCAGCAAAGGGAGAATATCTGCAGTTTTTGGACAGTGATGACTGGATCAGTCCGGATGCGACAGGACTCTTTGTACGGACAGCCATGGAGCAGCAGTGTGATATGGTTATTGCGGATTTTTACAGGGTCAAGGGAGAACGTGTATCCCAAAAGGGTGCCATAGAGGAAGCCGGTCTGATGGACAGAGCCGCATATGCTGCGAATATGATGCAGAAGCCTGCCGATTTTTATTATGGTGTTTTGTGGAACAAATTATATAAACGATCCATTGTAGAGGAGCATCAGCTGAAAATGGACAGTTCGGTCAGCTGGTGCGAAGATTTTCTGTTTAATTTGGAGTATATCCGATGTATTCAGGTAATCTATGTTTTGAAGGTGCCTGTGTACTATTATGTGAAAACAAAAGGCTCATTGGTGTCACAGGGCATGAGCATGAAAAAGATGATACAGATGAAACGTACTGTATTTACCTATTATAATCATTTTTATAAAGAAGTTTTTGGAGAGGAAGAGTACGAAAGGAAAAGGATACAGATCTATCGTTTTCTGTTTGATGCTGCCGGAGATGGGGAGGTGGCACCGGTCATCCTGCCCGGAAGCTACAAGCTTGGGAATGAGCGTACCAGCGTCAGTGAGGGCGTACAGGAAGGAGAAGGCTTCTTTTTTGACCTTTACAGAGAGCGTATGCTGCAGGAAATGCTATTTGATACTGTCGCACTAAAGAATGATCTGGCGGTCAACGATGTTAAGCTGTTGTATTATCTGAGTCAGCACCATGAGAACTGTACGGCAAAAGAAGTAAAAGCTATTTTGAATATTACCAGAGCAGAACTGACCAGAACGATTCAGCGACTGTCAGCAAAAGAACTGATTGAAATCAAAGTAAAGGCAAAAGATCGGACAAAAGAGGAAAAGCGGCGGGATTATCTGGTCACTCCGGAGGCAGAAGTCATTCTATCGGATATATTGTTTGTATTAAATGATTTTGAACAGATACAGTACGAAGGCTTTTCCCAGGAAGAGATTGAACTATACGAAAAACTGAATGAAAAACGAAACCAGAATATTCGGAAAGCGCTCCGATAAAGAGGCAACAGCAGAAGGGCTTTCAGATGTATTGGGTGATACCGATCGTGCTTCTTTTGAATACGAGTATCCTGATTTCTCCGAAAAGGACTTTACAAAGAAACAGATCTGAACTATAATAACGACAGCCGTAAAACAAAAATAACATAATATCTTCAGGGCAGGGTGACTTGTGGTTGGACCAATGCAGTCCATACAGTAAGAATTCCCTACCGGCGGTAAAGCCCGCGAGCCGAAAAGGCATGATCCGGTGAGATTCCGGGGCCGACAGTATAGTCTGGATGAAAGAAGATCAGCAAACAGAGAGCGTTCTGTTTGATATTGGTAAGTGGTGTCCTGAAATGAGTATTCATTTCAGGACTTTTTGGTATGATGGAGCTTAATCCATTATTTTGTGAAAGGAAAACCCTGTGGAAAAATAATGCCGCAGGGTTTTTATTTTACCGGTCTGAAAGGAGACGGAGAATGGATCAGATTTACATGAAGCGCGCCATCGAACTGGCGAGAAAAGGGGAGGGCTGGACGAACCCGAATCCCATGGTAGGAGCAGTGATTGTGAAGGATGGGCGCATTATCGGAGAAGGATACCATGCCAGATATGGAGAGCTGCATGCCGAGAGAAATGCGGTCGCTTCTCTGAAGGAGTCAGCAGAGGGAGCCGATTTGTATGTAACGCTGGAGCCGTGCTGTCACTACGGAAAAACACCACCCTGTACGGAGGTGATTTTGGAACAGAAGATTAGCAGGGTAATCATCGGTTCCAGAGATCCGAATCCCAGGGTGTCGGGCAAGGGAGTAGCGTTTCTTCGTGCAGCAGGCATTACGGTGGTAGAGGATTTCATGCGGGAGGAATGTGACCGCTTAAATCCGGTCTTTTTTCACTTTATGGAGACGGGACTGCCCTATGTGGTCATGAAATATGCCATGACAGCGGACGGAAAGATCGCCACCGTCAACGGGGAGTCGAAGTGGATTACGGGTGAGCAGGCAAGAGCCTATGTGCAAAAGCTTCGATGCAGGTATATGGGGATCATGGCAGGCATTGGAACGGTGCTTGCAGATGATCCCATGCTCAATGTACGGATAGAGGGAGGAAGAAGTCCGGTGCGGATTATCTGCGACAGCCATCTGACGATTCCGTTGGACAGCCGTATCTGCCAAAGTGCAGGAGAATATGAAACGATCCTGGCCTGTGCGGATGGCAGTGCGGAAAAAGCAGAAAGCCTGCAGGAGCTTGGCATACAGGTGGTCAGGGTACCAGATGCAGAGGGACGTGTGGATTTGAAGGCTCTTATGCGGTATCTGGGTGAACACAGAATTGACAGCGTCCTGTTAGAGGGCGGAGGCAGTATGAATGAAAGTGCGCTGAGGCTGGGCATCGTGCAGGAGGTCAAAGCATTTGTGGCGCCGAAGATGTTTGGCGGCAGTCTGGCGAAGAGTCCGGTGACAGGAGAGGGGGTAGAGCATCCCTCAGAAGCCTACAGACTATGTCTGCAGCAGATGAGCACAATCGGGGAAGACCTGTTGTTAGAGTACAGGGTCGGAAGGGAGCAGGAGTCATAATGTTTACAGGGATTGTAGAAGAGACGGGGGAAATCCTGAGCTTGTCTTTACAGGGAATTTCAGGAACCATACGTATCAGGGCAAAGAAGGTATTGGAGGGAACCGGAATCGGTGACAGCATTGCGGTAGATGGCATCTGTCTGACGGTTACTTCATTGGAAAACGGTGGTTTTACGGCAGATGTCATGGCAGAAACTCTGCGAAGAAGTGGTCTTGGAAAGAAGCGGACGGGAGATCAGGTCAATCTGGAGCGGGCGATGGCTGCGGACGGCCGTTTCGGCGGGCATATCGTATCGGGACACATAGACGGAACCGGTATTCTGAGCTCCAGAAGAAAGGAAGGGAATGCGGTCTGGCTTACGATTCAGACGACACCCGATATTCTGGATCTGATTGTGGAAAAAGGCTCTGTCTGCATCGACGGCATCAGTCTGACGGTGGCGGGGCTTTTCGAAACAGCATTTCAGGTGTCAGTTATTCCGCATACCGGAGAGGAAACAACATTGTTGTCAAGGAGAATAGGAGATACGGTCAATCTGGAAAATGATATGCTTGGAAAATATGTCAGGAGGCTGCTGAAAGCCGGAGACGGGAAACGGGAGACGGACGGTACGGACAAGGCTGGAGGGCTGACCATGGAGTTGTTGGCACAGTATGATTTATAAGGCACAGCAGTCGGAACACAGCACAGACTGCCGGAGTCTTTTAGAGAGATAGCCAAACGATAGATGGAAAAGGAGTAGAAGCATAAAATGAAGAACAATCAAAAATTAGAATACAATACGGTGGAAGAGGCGCTTGCCGAGCTTCGGGCCGGGAAAATCATCCTGGTGACGGATGACCCGGAGCGGGAGAATGAGGGAGATATGATCTGTGCTGCGGAGTTTGCCACGCAGGAGAACCTGAATTTTATGGCCTGTCATGCAAAAGGTCTGATCTGTACACCCATGAGTGCCGAACTGGCAGGGAGACTCGGACTTCCGCAGATGGTAGCAGAAAATACGGACAATCACAGCACGGCCTTTACGGTTTCCATCGACCATGTGGATACCAGTACCGGAATCTCTGCCGCAGAGCGGGCATTGACGATCCGAAAATGTGTGGAGTCTGGAACCGGACCGCAGGATTTCAGAAGGCCGGGGCATGTGTTCCCGCTGGTGGCAAGAAAAGGAGGTGTGCTGACAAGGGCAGGGCATACGGAGGCTACCGTAGATCTGATGCGCCTCGCAGGACTTTCGGAGTGCGGCATATGCTGTGAGATTATGGAAGAGGATGGTACGATGATGCGTACACCTGGTTTGTTCCGGCTGTCAGAGCGATATGACCTGAAATTCATCACGATTAAGGATTTGCAGGACTATTGCCGGATTCATGAGAAGCATGTGCATCAGGAGGCCTGCGCAGGCATGCCAACAGATTACGGAAAATTTCAGATTTACGGATACGTCAACGATGTGACAGGGGAGCATCATGTGGCATTGGTGAAGGGAAAAATCGGAGACGGAGAGCACGTGCTATGCAGGGTACATTCAGAATGTCTGACCGGAGATGCCTTTGGCTCCATGCGCTGTGACTGCGGAAACCAGCTAAAGACCGCAATGCGTCAGATTGAAGCCGAAGGAAGAGGCATTCTTCTGTATATGCGTCAGGAAGGAAGAGGAATAGGACTCATCAATAAATTGAAGGCTTATGAACTGCAGGAGCAGGGCTATGATACGGTGGAAGCGAATATCCGTCTGGGCTTTGCACCGGATTTGAGAGAGTATTGGGCCGGGGCACAGATTTTAAAGGACCTGGGAGTGCATTCGCTGCGGCTTCTGACCAATAATCCGGATAAAATATACGGGCTGGAGGGCTTCGGACTGACCATAGAGGAAAGAGTACCGATTGAAATTGAGCCGCAGGAGTATGACCGTTTTTACATCAGGACCAAACAAAAAAAGATGGGACATATTTTCAAACAGATTCAAGTGGAATAAATCGAATAGGAATAGAGAAAACGTTAGCAGGAAAGGAAAGAAAAGGATGAGAGAGATTCAGATGTTAGAAGGTAAGGTAGTTGCACTGGAGGGAATGAAAGTGGCCATTGTGGCTTCCAGATTTAATGAGATTATCGTGAACAAGCTGCTGGGCGGAGCGGTAGACGGTCTGGTCAGGCATGGTGTGGAGGAAGCAAATATTACGGCAGCCTGGGTGCCGGGCGCCTTTGAGATTCCGCTTGCTGCAGCAAAACTGGCACAGTCGGGTAAATACGATGCGGTCATTTGTGTGGGCGCTGTCATCCGGGGAGAAACCTCTCACTATGACTACGTGTGCAATGAGGTTTCCAAGGGAGTGGCGCAGGCAGGCTTAAATTCCGGCATTCCGGTGCTTTTTGGTGTGATTACGACAGAGAACATTGAGCAGGCCATTGCCAGGGCGGGAAGCAAGGCAGGTAATAAGGGCTATGATTGTGCACTGTCTGCTATTGAAATGGTAAATCTGATGAAGCAAATTTAAAAGAAAATTGGTAAAATTTGTTGAATTATTTGCCCAAACAGGGTATTCTATTGTATAGAATTGAATAAGAACTATGCTATAAAGCGAAAATGGAGGGTATACGAATGAGCACAGTTTGGGTGGATAGCAGCAAATGCGTGGGATGTAATTCCTGCGTCAGGGTTTGCCCGGTCAGTGATGCGAACTGCGCCAAAAAGGATGAAAACGGAAATATTATCATTGAGATTGATGAGACGAAGTGTATCAAGTGCGGTGCCTGTATTAAGGCTTGCAGTCATGGAGCCAGAGGGTTTGAGGATGATACGGAACAGTTTTTGGCAGATTTGAAAAGAGGCGAAAAAATTGCGGTCATAGCAGCTCCGGCCATTAAGATTGCTTTTGACGGCAACTGGAGGCACGCGCTTCAGTGGCTGCGCAATGAAGGTGTGGATGGAGTTTATGATGTGTCTCTGGGAGCGGATATCTGTACATGGGCGCATCTGCGTTATCTGGAGAGGCATCCGGATGCCAAAATCCTGAGCCAGCCCTGTGCTGTCATTGTCAATTATATTGTGAAACACAGACAAAAGCTGTTAAAGAACCTTTCTCCGGTTCAGAGTCCGATGCTTTGTCTGGCAGTCTATATGCGTAAGTATTTGAATTATAAGGGAAAGATTGCTGCCATTTCACCGTGTATCGGAAAAAGGGATGAGTTTCGGATGACGGGACTGATTCAGTACAATGTAACGATGGAGCATTTGAAGCAGTATTTTGAGGAGCATCATATTGAACTGCCTAAGGTTAAGCTGTATTCTGAGTTTGAATTTGATGTGGAACAGGGCATGGAAGGTGCAATCTATCCGAAGCCGGGCGGACTGATGAAGAATCTGCTGTATCATAAACCAGATCTGGATATTATGAATCTGGAGGGTACGGAGCATGTTTATAAGGAACTTGTCAAATATATGGATGAGGATGAACGGTATAAACCGCAGGTACTGGATGTACTGAATTGTGAATTTGGCTGCAACGGTGGGCCGGCTGTCGGTCAGGATTATAATTTTATGCGGATGAATGCCATTATGCACGACGTAGAGACGTATGCGCATGAGAAGAGACAGAAGAATACCAAACGCGGAAAGGATCTGCAGTATGACCGGTTCGATAAAGAATTGAGACTGGAGGATTTCTTACGGGAATACCAGCCGGAAAATGTAGCTAAAGTGTCCGTCAGCCAGGCTGATTTAGAGCGGGGCTATACGGCACTCGGGAAAAGGACAGAGACGGAGAAGCATTTTGACTGTCACGCATGCGGTTTCCGTTCCTGTGCGGATATGGCCAAGGCGATTGTCAGAGGGCTCAATTTGCCCGAGAACTGTCATCAGTATATGATGCAGCAGATTCGTGAGGAAAGGGAACGGATTACCGGAGTCAATAGTCAGGTCAGTGAGCTGACGCATAAGCTGCAGGATGTGACGGAAGAAATCAATGCGCGTATGGCTGAGGTCAGGGAGGCAGCAGCCCATATTGGAGAAATCGGCCGCAGCAACAGCACTGAGATGGGAAATGTCATTACCTATATGGACGGGCTGAAGGAATTGAACGGTACGATTCTGAACGGAATGCAGGATATCAATGTGAATATTGCAAAGTACCGTGAGATGTCCCAGAGCGTGGAGCGGATTGCCAGAAATATCAATCTGTTATCCTTAAATGCAAGTATTGAAGCTGCCAGAGCAGGAGAGGCAGGACGTGGTTTTGCCGTGGTAGCAGATAATATCCGGAAGCTTTCGGATGAGTCCAAGCAGTCAGTAGCCGAAGCGCAGGACAATGATGATAAGATTGCAGGTGTGATTTCCACGGTTAATACGACTGTGGATGGCTTTACAGACAATATTGCAAAGCTGACGGAGGTCGTGCAGACGGCCATTGAGGGTGTGAACCAAAGTTCCGTACGGAGTGAAAATATACAGGATGTTATGCAGCAGATGAGTGGTATTTTGGATACGATGACGGACATGGTGGAACAAACAAACAGAATTCTTTTAGCAAACGAGGAGGAAAGATGAGAAGAGGACTGAAAAAACTTATGTTAGGCGTTTCCGCAATGGCGATTGCAGCCTTGCTGGGAATGGGAAATGGACAGGATGTTGTGAAGGCGGCAGGCTATACATCCGTGATTCAGGCATGTGCAATCAACGGAAACAATGTAGTGGTGACAGCAGCCGTTCCGGCAGGCACACCTACCGATGACAATGTATTGTATTTATTTGAGATGCCGACCTATGCGGCAGGACTGACAGGCAGTCCGGTTGCTACAGCACCTTACGGACAGGCAGCAGCATTTACGGTGCCGTTAAATCAGGATCAGGCAAATTCCAGACTGTATTCCAAATTTGCCGTTGCGGTAAAGAGCGGCGGCGCTTTCGTGCAGATTACGGATACGGCATACATTGGTAATCCGGAAGCGATTGCAAAGCATACGATGGCGTACCCGGAGGGAGTATCCAAGAAGGGACTTTTAGTATCCCCAACGCAGTATAATACCAATGAAATTGCAGATTTAGGTGTGAAACAGGTAACCTATGATGTACCGATCAACCGACTGTTCGGGCCGACAACCAATGGCTCCTATCCGACCATCAATTATAAATACAATGGAAAGAATTATCAGTTTGATGGTTTTATCGTAGCCCAGTATGATCATGTATTTAAGAATCTGACACAGAAGGGTGTTGTAGTCACGGCTATCCTGTTAAATGAGTTAGATCCGACCTGCATGCAGACCACGCATCCGCTTGCCAGAACACAGACAACTTCACCGTACTATATGTTCAATGCAGCAGATGCTTCCGGTGTAGAGCATCTTGCAGCAGCGGCTTCCTTCTTATCCAGCCGTTATTCGGACATCGGTGTCGGTCGTGTACATAACTGGATCATCGGCAATGAAATTACAGCCAGAAGCCAGTGGAATTACATTGCACCGATGGATGTGACCACTTATACAGAGGAATATGCAAAGGCACTTCGTGTCTTCTATACAGCGATTAAGAGCAGCAATGCCAATGCAAGAGTATTTATTTCATTGGATCAGACCTGGAATCGTAATCTGACAGACGGAACCGGTTATGACGGACGCGACATCATTGACGCACTGAGTGCAAACTCGATTGCACACGGCAACTTTGATTGGGGCGTAGCAATTCATCCATACGGTGTACCTCTGACCTGGGCCGCATTCTGGAATATGCCGCCGCAGTATGCTGCTATGAAGCTTGTGACCAACACAGCGGATTCACCGATGATTACAGCACAGAATATTAGTGTCTTTACAGATTATATGTGCCAGCCGCAGAATCTGTCCAGAACCGGAGCAGTCAGAAATCTGATGGTAAGCGAGGTTGGCTTCCCGTCTGCACAGGGTGAGAATGTACAGGCAGCAGCTATTGTTTATGCTTATTATAATGTAGCTTACAACCAGCATATTGATGCCTTCATTCTGGCAAGAGATATTGATTCTCCGACAGAGGTTGCACAGGGATTGAATATGGGACTCCGCAATGCGGATGGCTCCAACAAGCTGGCTTACAGCGTATATAAGAGCATGGATACCAATCCGGCAGCAGTGGAAGGTCTGAAGGCAGTCATCGGAATCTCTGAGTGGAGTCAGGTAGTTCAGGCAAGATAAGTGAATAGCGGGAAATCCTATATAAGGGATGGAAGCAGATACTATAATATCGTAGCAAATGGGCGGAGGACAGAGTCTTCCGTCCGTTTTTGCAGAGAGGAGAGAAGAGCTATGGTGCCGGAACTGGCAAGGCAGGCGGTGATCATCAAAAGCAGATGGAATACCAGTACCATGACCGGAAACTATGAAATGGGATATGCGGTCGGTGTATTGACGAAAGTAAGCGGAGTATTGTACCCGGCGGATTTTTCCTCCCCGGCGCAGTTGAAGGAAAAAATGCTGGAACTGCTTGAGAATTATGAACCCGGAAATGAGCATGAGAGCAATACGATTCAAATGCTGAAGTATTATGAGCCGGATGAAACGATGGATGAGCAGTTTTTTGAAATGATCAATATGGGACTTTCGGAAAAAACACCGTGGAAACGTTAAAAACCAGAGTTGAAGAAATAGTCCTTTTTTGCTATAATGACAAAAAATAAGTCAAAACAGAAGCGGAGAAATGATTATGCGGATAAAACACATTCTGGCGGTTGATGACAATAGGACAAATTTGAATATCGTAAAGGATGCGTTGAAGGACAAGTATCGTGTGACCTGTGTGCAGAGTGGACCGGAGGCGCTTCATTTTCTGGAGCAGAATCGAAAAAAGGTGGATTTGATTCTGCTTGATTTGATTATGCCGCATATGACAGGACTGGACGTGCTTGAACAGTTGAAGAAGGATGAAAAGCTGAGAACGGTTCCGGTCGTATTTCTCACATCCAACAGGTCTGTGGAAACAGAGATTACCTGTCTGGAAAATGGTGCAATGGATTTCATCGGAAAGCCCTTTGCGCCTAAGACTCTTCGGATGCGTGTAGGGCGGATTCTGGAGCTGGAGGAATATCAGCATAATCTGGAGGAAATGGTAGAGGAGAAGGCAAGGAAGATTGAGAAGATACAGAGAAATATTGTCGTAAATCTGGCGAATGTCATAGAGAGCAGAGACAATGATTCCGGGCATCATGTCAAACGTACCGGAGCTTATGTCGAGGTGATTGCCAGAGGGCTGAAAAAGGAAGGAATCTATGCAGATGAGTTGACGGAGGATTACATTGCGAGACTGCGTAATGCGTCAGCACTGCATGATATTGGAAAGATTGCAATACCCGATCATATACTTTGTAAACCGGGCAGGCTGACCCAGGAGGAATTTGAGGTGATTCAGACGCACTGTGAGATGGGCGGTAAGCTGGTGCGGGAATGTCTGACCGGAGTGGATGATAATCACTATATGGATATTGCGGTAGATGTGGCAGTTTATCATCACGAAAAGTGGGATGGAACCGGTTATCCGGCAAAGCTGAAACGGGATAAGATACCGTTAGCTGCCCGGATCATGGCAATCGCAGATGTTTTTGACGCATTGATTTCCAAGCGATGCTATAAGGAGCCGTATTCTGTGGAGGAAGCCTTCCGAATTATTCGGGAATCCAGAGGAACTCATTTTGATCCGATGATTACGGATGTCTTTCTTTTAAACCGCGAATCCATCATCAATATTATTCAGCATTTTCAGGAAGAGGAAGCAGCAGGATAGATTCCTCAGTCGGAAAATCATACGGAAATTCATATGGAAATCAAATACTAACAGATAAAAGGTCATGACCAGATAAAAATGGTTCATGACCTTTTTTGATGAAAAATCTGTTTTGATAAAAACTGTATTTTAATCAGGCAGAATGCTCTGAAGCGTCCGTCTGCGTATTCCTGTTCAGGTTTTTCTGTGCGGTAGAGAGCATCAGTTTGATGCGGTTTAACTGGTTTACCTCACTGGCACCCGGATCGTAGTCGATGGCTACAATATTGGCCTGCGGATACTCCTTGCGGATCGCCTTGATGACACCCTTTCCGACTACGTGATTCGGCAGGCAGCCAAACGGCTGTGTGCAGACGATATTCGGAGCATCGCTGTGAATCAGTTCAATCATTTCACCGGTTAGGAACCAGCCTTCACCGGTCTGATTACCGATAGAAACGATAGGCTCTGCATAATGCACCAGATCCTCAATATGAGCCGGTGGTGTGAAATGCCTGCTTTTGGCAAATTCATCGGCAGCAGCGGAGCGGGCAAATTCCAATGCCTTGATACCGAGCCTGCAGAGCCTTGCAGCCTTTTTGCTCGTTCCCAGATGTTCTGCTTTGTAAATCTGGTTCTGGAAACAGTAAAGCATAAAGTCTAACAGATCCGGTACAACGGCTTCTGCACCTTCCGATTCCAGTAATTCTACCAGATAGTTGTTAGCGGCCGGAAGGAATTTTACTAAAATTTCACCCACGATACCTACGCGTGGCTTTTTCACATCCGTAATGGGGATGGCATCAAAATCCCGGATGATCTGTCGGCACATTTTCCGGAAGGTAAAGAAGTTCAGATGTCTGCCGGAGACAAAATCCTGACATTTCGATACCCATTGGCGATGCAGGGCATTGACATTGCCTTCTTCCTGTTCATAAGGTCTCATGCGGTAGGTGCAGCGCATGAAGATATCGCCAAAGATAGCTCCACAGGCAGCACGCAGCAGAAGGTTTGCATCCAGCTTAAATCCGGGATTCGTTTCGATTCCTGCCATGTTCAGGGAAATGACCGGAATCTGCGACATGCCGGCCTTTTCCAGTGCACGGCGGATAAAGCCGATGTAATTGGTTGCCCGACAGCCCCCTCCCGTCTGGGACATAATGATGGCTATGCGATTTAGGTCATATTTCCCGGAAAGCAGCGCTTCCATTATCTGCCCTACGACGAACAGGGAAGGATAGCAGGCATCATTATTGACATATTTCAAGCCCACATCCACGGAGTGCTTATTGTCATTGGAAAGTACTTCAAAACGATAACCACAGGCCCGGAAGGCGGGCTCGATAAGCTCAAAGTGAATTGGTGACATCTGTGGACATAAAATGGTATAGTCCTTGCGCATTTCTTCTGTAAACGGCACCTTGGTAATCGCAGAGGAGTGGATTTCACGCTGCTGGTGCTTCTGCTCTCTGACACGGATAGCGGATAACAGGGAGCGGATGCGGATACGTGCAGCCCCCAGATTGTTCACCTCGTCTATCTTTAAGCAGGTATAAATCTTACCTGAACCGGACAGGATATCATTGACCTGATCGGTCGTGACCGCATCCAGTCCGCAGCCAAAGGAATTCAACTGGATCAGATCCAGATTATCCACCGTCTTTACATAGCTTGCGGCAGCGTACAGTCTGGAATGGTACATCCACTGGTCGGATACGATCAGCGGTCTTTCTGGTGCAGTAAGGTGGGAGATGGAATCCTCCGTCAGTACGGCAATATCATAGGAGGTGATCAGCTCCGGGATGCCGTGGTTGATTTCCGGATCGATATGGTAGGGGCGTCCGGCCAGTACGATACCGCGTTTCCCGGTTTCCTTCAGATAGTCCAATACTTCTTCGCCCTTATGCCTCATATCGGTACGTGCCAGTGCAAGCTCCTGCCATGCTTCTTTGGCGGCAGCTGCTACCTCGCCCCTGTCCAGTTCCAGAAATTCCTGAGTCAGTGCTTCGGTAACGGTTTCCAGTGAGGTAAAGGACATGAAAGGGTTGCGGAAGGTGACCTGTCCGCTTGAAATCTCGTCCACATTGTTTTTAATATTTTCCGAGTAAGAGGTAACAATCGGGCAATTGTAATGATTGTTTGCCTCGCTGAATTCATTTCGTTCGTAAAATAGAGCCGGATAAAAAATAAAATCCACGTTCTGTTTGATCAGCCAGGAAACATGTCCATGCGCGAGCTTGGCCGGATAGCATTCGGACTCGCTCGGAATGGATTCAATGCCAAGCTCGTAAATCTTACGGTTCGACACCGGAGAGAGTATGACACGGTAGCCGAGTCTGGTAAAGAAGGTGAACCAGAACGGATAATTCTCATACATGTTCAGAACACGAGGGATTCCGACCGTGCCCCTGGGTGCCGCATCCGCAGGAAGAGGCTCGTAGGAGAAGTAGCGGTTCAGCTTATATTCAAATAAGTTCGGAACATGATTGGCGTTTTTTTCCTTGCCCAGTCCGCGTTCACAGCGGTTGCCTGAAATATACTGACGTCCGCCGGAGAATTTATTGATGGTCAGACGGCAGTTGTTGGTACAGCCCTTACATTTTGCCATGGTAGTGGTAAATTCCAGAGCGTTGATCTTATCAATCGATAACATGGTGGTCTGGTAATGCTCTGTCTCATGAAAACGTTCCCTTGCAATGAGAGCAGCACCGAAGGCACCCATAATGCCGGCAATATCCGGACGGATTGCCTGACAGTTCGCAATTTTTTCAAAGCTGCGCAAAACAGCATCGTTATAGAAGGTTCCACCCTGTACTACAATCTGCTTTCCAAGCTCGGAAGCATCGGATACCTTGATGACCTTAAACAGGGCATTCTTGATGACCGAATAAGCCAGTCCGGCCGAAATGTCTGCTACAGATGCGCCTTCCTTCTGTGCCTGCTTTACTTTGGAATTCATAAATACGGTACAGCGGGTTCCAAGATCAATCGGATGCTCGGCAAACAGGGCAGCCTTTGCAAAGTCCTCTACGCTGTAGTTTAAGGATTTGGCAAAGGTCTCTATAAAGGAGCCGCAGCCGGAAGAACAGGCCTCATTTAACTGGACAGAGTCTACCGTCTGATTTTTGATCTTAATACATTTCATATCCTGACCGCCGATGTCCAGAATGCAATCCACCTGAGGATCAAAGAAGGCGGCGGCATAGTAGTGCGCTACGGTCTCTACCTCTCCGTCATCCAGTAAAAAGGCGGCCTTCATCAGAGCTTCTCCATAGCCGGTGGAGCAGGAACGGACAATTTTCACATCATCCGGCAACTGCCCGTAGATTTCCTGAATGGAACGGATTGCGGTCTTTAAGGGGCTGCCGTTGTTGTTGGAGTAAAAGGAATAGAGCAGGGAGCCGTCCTCACCGACCAAAGCGACTTTGGTAGTGGTAGAACCGGCATCGATGCCCAGATAACAGTTCCCATGATATGTACTTAAATTTCCGGTCACAACATGATGTCTGCTGTGACGGTCTTTAAATTCCTGATAGTCTGCTTCCGAAGCGAAAAGAGGATCCATACGCTCTACTTCAAAATCCATTTTGATGCCTTGAGAGAGCTTTTCTGCCATTTCCTCGATGGTGACAGAAACCTCCTTTTTAGCATTTAAAGCAGAACCGATTGCCGCAAAGAGGTGAGAGTTATCCGTATCGATGATATGCTCCTCATCCAGCTTTAAGGTACGAATGAAGGCTGTCTTCAGTTCCGATAAAAAGTGAAGAGGGCCGCCCAAAAATGCCACATGTCCGCGAATCGGCTTTCCACAGGCAAGTCCGCTGATGGTCTGGTTGACCACTGCCTGAAAAATGGAAGCGGAAAGATCCTCCTTGGTAGCTCCTTCGTTAATCAGCGGCTGGATATCCGTTTTGGCAAAAACGCCGCAGCGCGCTGCAATCGTATAAAGAGACTGATAGCCTTTGGCATATTCGTTTAAGCCGGAGGCATCAGTCTGTAAAAGGGATGCCATCTGATCGATAAAGGAGCCGGTTCCGCCGGCGCAGATACCGTTCATACGCTGTTCGACGTTGCCTCCTTCAAAATAGATGATCTTGGCATCCTCACCGCCCAATTCGATAGCTACATCGGTTTTGGGAGCAAGCTCCTGTAAGGCAGTGGATACGGCGATTACCTCCTGGTTGAAGGGAACGCCCAGGTGATTGGCCAGAGTCAGTCCGCCGGAGCCGGTAATCATCGGATGCAGCGTAATGTTGCCAAGGGAGGCCTTTGCTTCGTCTAACAGAGAAGCCAGAGTTCCCTGGATGTTGGCAAAATGCCTTTTGTAATCAGAAAATAATATTTGATGCACATCGTTTAAGATGGCTATTTTTACAGTAGTGGAACCGATATCGATTCCGAGAGTATATTCCTTTTGCATAGATTAGCTTAACCTTTCATTGAGTCCGTCCATCGCGACCATTCTACATTATACGACACACATTTTAAAAGTGCAATCAACAAATTGTGTATAATGCCTTTCCAAAATCTAATGTTTTTGTGAACTGTTTCTAAGGATTTTATGAAGTTTGACAGGCTTTGTTTACATTTTTATGGGGGAATGATAAAATGTATACCAGTACCTTGCCTGTGGCAGGAAAAGAGAGGCATTTTAATAGGAAGTAAAGGAGTCATATATATCTATGAACTGGATGAATAAGCTTGAACGAAAATTTGGAAGATTTGCGATACAGAATGTGTCGCTTTATTTGTTGATCTGCTATGCCTTTGGATATCTGATTGAGATGGTCAATCCGTCTTTTGTGGATTATCTGACTTTGAATCCTTATCTGATTCTGCATGGTCAGATTTGGAGACTGATTACCTGGATACTCATTCCGCCGTATTCCTTTGATCTGTTGGTCATTATTACCCTGTTTTTTTATTATTCGATCGGGACGACGTTGGAGAGGACCTGGGGAACCTTCCGTTACAATCTGTATTTGTTTTCCGGTATTCTTTTTACCATAGTCGGAAGCTTTGTCGTGATGGGAATCCTGTATGTGCTGGACGCACAGGCGATTTCTGTGATGGGTGCAAAGATGTATTTTTCTCCGGAGATAGCGGGTGCTGTTTTCAGGCAGTTTAGTACCTATTATATCAATATGTCCATTTTCCTTGCTTTTGCAGCAACTTTCCCGGATGCACAGGTGCTTTTGATGTTTGTGATTCCGGTTCGGATGAAATGGATGGGCATTGCCTATGCGGTACTTCTGGCTTTACAGATGTTTACCGGCAGCTTTGTCACCAGAATCGTGATTGCAGCATCCCTGCTTAATTTTGTTGTCTTTTTCCTATCGACGAGAAACCTGATGTATGCCTCTCCGAAGCAGATGAAGAGACAGCATGAGTTCAAACGTGAGGTCAGACAGGCTTCGGGTGTGACCAAGCACAAATGCGCAATCTGTGGCAGGACAGAGCAGGATGATCCGAATCTGGAATTTCGTTTCTGTTCCAAGTGTGACGGCAATTATGAATACTGTCAGGATCATCTTTTTACCCATGAGCATATCAAGCGAAGCTGACAAGAACGGGAACAGACAAAAAGGCAGGATAAAGGAGAAGAGTATGAGTGACACGACAAGAGAACAGGAGCTTTTGTTTGCGAAGACTCTGGAGGGTGTGATAAAGCGTGCCAGGGCACAGAACCAGGTGGTTTCCGAAGAGCAGGTGCGAAAGGCCTTTGAGACGCTTGAGCTTTCGGAGGAACAGCTCCAGATGGTATTTGACTATCTGAAAAAGCATAAGATCGGCATTGGTGAGCCGGTGGATCTGGATGAATATCTGACGGAGGACGATCTGGATTATCTGGAAATGTACCTGCAGGATTTGAGTGGTCTCTCAGAGGTCAGTGAGGGAGAAAAGCAGGCGATTATTCTCTCTGCCATGGCAGGAGACAGGGATGCCAAAAAACGGCTGATTGAAATCTTTCTGCCGGAGGTGGTAGAGGTGGCTAAGCTCTATGCCGGACAGGGTGTTTTTATGGAGGATCTGATTGGAGAAGGCAATATGGCGCTGACGCTGGGAGTAGAGATGCTGGGATGTCTGGAAACGGCCGAGGAGGCTGCCGGAATGCTTGGAAAGATGATGATGGATGCTATGGAAGATTTTATCGGAGAGGCCGGAGAAGAGGACGAGGGCGGCAAGGAACTGGCTGAGCGTGCGGAAAAGCTCTACGGGCAGGCGAAAGAGCTTTCGGAGAGCCTTCTTCGCAAGGTAACAGTGGAAGAGCTTTCCAGGGAAACCGGAGTTACAGAGGATGAGATACTGGATATGCTGCAGGTGATGGGCGGCAGTATGGATTATATAGAGGGAACAGAGAATGGAAAACAGCAGTAGCAGCTATGCGGCATTTGAATATGTCATGCAGGATGTCAGTCATGTTTATATCGGAGCGAAGCTGACCTATGGGGAATTGATGGAGCGTGATGATGTACCGTTTAAGCTTCGGGCCGTGCTGGCGCACTATATGTTAAAGGAGGTAGCGGCGGAGACGACGATTTCAGATCATCTGTTTTTTATTCGGAAAAACGATCTGTCCTATCTGGCCTATAAGCAGATGAAAGCACGGTTTAAGCTGAGTGTCTGGTGTGAGCCGGATGGCAAAAAGCGTAAAACAGCAGGATATGTGAGCAAGCTCTATACGATCGATGAGCTTCTGGCAGATGAAGAGCTGCAGAAGAACAGGGATATTACCGTAGTGGAGGAGCTTTGCTTCAAAAAGTTTGCTCTGATATCGGTCAGCTTGTAGGTAAAGAAATTCGGAAAGGGAAGGTAACGGTGCGGGCAGCATTGTGCTTTGGCACAAAAAAGTTTGGGCGTGAGTGTGTAGACATTTTCATCCAGGCTGTTATAATGAATACTATCAAACAAAGCAAAGGTGCGGAGGATGACAGATCTTCTGTGCTTTTGCTTTTTTATATGCAGGAGGAGAATGATTATGACAGGAGCAGAGGTAAAAGCTACATCGAAAAAATATGTGTTACAGTCCTGGAGCAGGCAAAAGGCAACGGACCCTATTCCGGTAGAGAAGGCGGAGGGAATTTATTTTTATGATTATGACGGAAACCGTTATACGGACATGTCTTCCCAGCTGGTCAATTCCAATGTCGGTTTTGGAAATCAGGATATCGTAGAGGCGATCAAAGAACAGGCGGAAAAGTTCTGCTTTGTGGGACCTGCCTATGCGGTAGAGCCAAGAGCCAGGCTGGCGGAAATGATTATTGATCTGATGCCGGATAATTTCGGAAAGGTCTTCTTTACCAATGCCGGTGCGGATGCTAATGAAAATGCGGTGAAGATTGCTAGGATGTTTACCGGTAGAAATAAAATCTTCAGCCGTTATAGAAGCTATCACGGCTCATCCTTCGGGGCAGGAAACCTGACCGGAGAGCCGAGAAGATATCCGCTGGAACCGGGTATTCCAGGCTTTGTCAAGTTTTTTGATCCGTATCTTTACAGAGAGCCGATTGCCTTTGAAAGTGAAGAAGCAGCGACAAAATATTATCTGACCAAGCTGAGGGAGCAGATTATCTACGAAGGGCCGGACAGCGTGGCTGCCATCGTGATGGAAACGATTACCGGTTCTAATGGCATTATCATTCCGCCGAAGGGCTATCTGCCGGGAGTCCGTAAGATTTGTGATGAATTTGGCATTGTGATGATCTGCGATGAGGTCATGGCAGGCTGGGGCAGAACCGGAAAAATGTTTGCGTTTGAGAATTTTGACGTCAAGCCGGATATTGTGACCTTTGCGAAGGGTGTTACCTGCGGTTATGTGCAGCTTGGCGGTGTAGCCGTAAGCAGTAAGATAGCGGAGTATTTTGAAGATCATCTGCTTTCCTGCGGTCTGACCTATTCAGGACATCCACTTGCCTGTGCTGCCGGTGTCGCCTGTGTCAGCTATTACAGCAAGGCTAAGATTCTGGACAATGTCAATCAGGTTGGCAAGGTGTTAGGTGAAAAACTGGAGGCTATGAAGGAGAGTCATCCGTGCGTGGGTGATGTACGGTATATCGGTCTGTTTTCGGCAGTAGAACTGGTAAAGGATAAAGCCACGAAGGAGCCGCTTGTTCCATACGGAAAGGATCCGGACGGAACGATGGGCAAGATTATCGGAGAACTGAAAAAACGTAAATTCATGACCTATTCTCACGAAAATATGATCTTTATCTGTCCACCGCTCATTATTACAGAAGAACAGCTTACGGAGGAGCTTGCAAAGCTGGATGAAGTACTGGGTATTGTGGATCGGGAGTATCGGTAGGAGTTTGAGCAGGATAAGGAACAGGATGGAAGGCAGGAGGAGAAGATGGCAAGTTGTTTTGTAATGCCTGCAAGGAGCGTTGTGGGCACCGGAGCACTAAAACAGGCAGAAGATTACCTGAAAGAATACGGAAGAAAGGCTCTGATCGTAACCGGTAAGCATGTGGCAAAGTCTGTTATGATGGAGGAACTAAAGCAGACACTTTCCGAAATCGGAATCGACTTTGTCATATTTGATGGTATCACAGGAGAACCGACCGATACGATGGTGGAAGAAGGGGTTATGATCTATCAGAAGGAAAACTGTGATTTCTGCATTGGTATCGGAGGAGGAAGTCCTTTGGATTCCGCCAAAGCCATTGCGGCCATGGTGGTGAATCCCGGAAAAATAGCGGACTACAATGGTAAGGTCATAGGAGGAAAGCTTCCACCGGTCGTGGCCATTCCCACGACAGCCGGAACCGGTTCGGAGGCTACGAAATTTACGATTATTACGGATACCAGGCAGAATATCAAGATGCTGTTAAAGGGAGATGTGCTCGTACCTGCACTGGCCATTGTGGATCCTGAATTTACGGTATCCGGGCCAAAGAGTATCACGGCGGCAACCGGTCTGGATGCCCTGACCCATGCAGTGGAATCCTATACCTCGAAAAAGGCTTCTCCCATGACGGATACGCTGGCTCTGTCTGCCGTAAAGCGAATTTTTACCTATCTTCCAGGAGCCTATCGGAATGGGGAGGATAGAAGGGCCAGAGAGGAGATGTCTCTTGCAGCTTTGGAGGCAGGCGTTTGCATCAATAATGCCTCCGTGACCATTGTGCATGGCATGAGCCGTCCCATCGGCGCCCTGTTCCATGTTCCTCATGGTCTTTCCAACGCCATGCTGCTAAAGGAATGTCTGGGCTTTGCTCTGGACGGAGCATTGGAACGTTTTGCGGCACTGGGAAGAGCAGTTGGCGCAGCAGGTGAAACGGACGAGGACAGGAAGGCAGCAGAAAAATTCATGGGTGCTCTGGAAGAGCTTTGTCGTGCCTGTGAGGTGCCGACTCTGGAAGAGTATGGAATCAAAAGAGAGGAATTCTTTGCAGTAATCGATAAGATGAGTCAGGATGCCATTGCGTCCGGCAGTCCGGCCAACACCATAAAAGAAGTAAACGCAGGGGATGTCCGGGCCATTTACAAACGGTTATGGGATGAGTGAATATGACAATTACGCTGCAGAAACTATGTGAAAATGCAAAACAGCTTTACGGAATGCGGAATGTGGCAGGCAGTCAGGGCATGAAAAATATTGTGCAGTGGGTGCATACGCTGGAGGATGAGCGGGTCAGCGCTTTTCTGCATGGTGGTGAGCTGGTGTTTACAACCGGAATTGGGCAGCAGGGAACCGAATGGCTGGTTTCCTTTGCCAGAAGTCTGAAAGCGAGGGAGGCCAGCGGTCTGGTCATCAATTTGGGCCCCTATATTGAAAAGCTGCCGGAGGAGTTGTGTGAATACTGCAATGAGGTTGGTTTCCCGCTTTTTATCATACCCTGGGAAACCAGACTGGTGGATGTAACAAGAGATTTCTGTAACCGGATCATACAGAATGAGAAGGTGGAAGCAGATGTTGCCTCGACCTTAAAAAATCTTATTTTTTACCCGCAGGAAGCGGAACGGTATCTTCCGGTATTGGAGCGTCATGATTTTGACCTGAATCAAAATTGCTGTGTGCTCTGTGTGGATATCAGGCCGGAGAAGGAGCTGGGGGAACAAGACCGGGAGTTTTTGAATCTACAGATAGACCGGATGTTTCAGAGGATGCCGGGAAGCTATGGGAGCTTTGTGACCGAGCAGGTGCGTGTTTTTGTACTGTTTGGGTATTCTGAGGAACAGAGACGGGAACTGGCCGGACAGTTCAAGGCACTGGCCAGAGGGATGGCAGAGGGCAGCCGTATCTATGTCAGTGCGGGTACCGGAAAAGAGCGGATTGAACATATTTCCCGTAACTATCAGAAGGCAATGTCCCTTTTGAAAATCTGCGAGCGGAAGGAGAGGGACTATCTGTCTTATGATGAGCTGGATGTGCAGAGGATTCTGCTCAGTGTGGATGAGGAAAAGCTGCTTTATGAGTATGTGGAGGAAACCCTGGAGAAGCTTCGAAAATACGATGCCGAAAATCATACGGAATATCTGCAACTTTTAAAATATTATCTGGAAAATGACGGGAGCATACAGGCTGTAGCGGAGAAGCTGTATGTGCATCGCAATACCATCAATTACCAGTTAAAACGCATCAAAAAAATATTGGGTATGGAATTCAATACTTTGGCGGAGAGATTCCGTCTGCTGTTTGCCTTTAAAATCATGGAGATATTGTAGAAGAACCCCTGTATTGCTTTACAGGGGTTCTTTTTTTGACTTGGCAAAGGTCAGAATAAAGATGGTAGAAATGACGCAGGCAAAGCCGGCAATATCGATGGGCTGGAAGGATTCCTTCAGCCATACGGCAGCGATCAGGGCTGCGGATACCGGTTCGATGCAGGCATAGAGGCTGGCTCTGGTCGGCCCGATCATTTTCACACCCTGCATGTAAAAGGAAAAGGAAACAATCGTTCCTAAGAAAATCACGGCAAACATGGCAGCCAGAGTGGAGGCATGCAGAGGCTGTCCATAGCTCCAGGGCTGAAAGAGGGCGCAGAGCAGGATGCCTCCGATGAGCATCGCCCAGCCAAGCAGATAGGGAGCGGAAAACTGCTGCATCAGCCGTCTGGGATAGAGATTGTAAAATACGACCGTGACAGCGGACAGCAGTCCCCAGAACAGGGTCTGTTTGGAGATGACTAAATGCGTCAGATCGCCATGGGTCGCTAACAGGAAAATGCCCAGTACAGCAAAGAAAGCCGCTACAAGCTCAGCAGGTAAGGGCCTTTTCTTTTCCAACAGACAGACCGTAAGCATGATCAGGACGGGCGCTATGTATTGAATCATGGTGGCAGTGCCTGCATTGGAATATTCGATACAGGTAAAGTAGGAGAACTGGCAGAGCATCATGCCGCCGATGCCGTAGAGCGCCACGTCGAGAGCATTTCGCCTGTCGGAAAAGACACGCAGGGCATTTCGCAGGGTATGATGCCTGATCAGATCCCTGGCCAGATAGAAAAGCACCATAATCAGTCCGGCAATGAGAAGCCGAAGAGAGACCAGCCATTTGGAGTTGGCACCTTCCCTTGAAAAAAGATATTGTCCGCAGGCACCGGAAAGCCCCCAGAAGGTGCCGCCGAGTAAGGTCAGGACAGTACCAATGATCTGTGTTCGTTTCGTTGTATTCATGCTTAAAACCACCTTCCGAATAGTTTTTTCTCAATCGGAATGAGAATATAGTAGCCAAGGAGCATCAGTACAGCACCGTAGAGATAGACGCTGAGCGGATCGTTCAGGGCAAAGGTCAGGCCGCAGATGGAAAGGAACTCCGGTACCAGTATTTTGAGAATCGTCTCACTGCCGCAGAAATACAGCGTCTTTTGTCCCATGGCCTGCAACAGTGGAAGGTGCTCCAGCGCACGTGCCAGTATGTAAAGAAATCCAATCAGCACACAGGCAGTAAAGAACGGATAGAGTACCGGAAAGAGCGGTATATTTTTGCAGAGCTGATAGAAGGGCAGCATTTTGGCAAAGTAGATCGCCATGGTGACTGCGAGGATAGCAGCTCCCAGCACTGCAAACAGTCCCTTCCGGCGCATGGAAAGTTCTTTCCAGTCAAAGCACAGAACCGGATAGAGAAGAGGTCCCATGGCATAGAACGGAAAAAAGTAGAGTGCGCTGTCCAGACTGAAAATCCATTTCGGCTGACCGATTGGGTCGATATAAACAGCCGTCAGGATGAAAAGCACCATAGACAGCAGGAAAATAAGCAGTCTGTTTTGGCGGAGCGCCCGGTAAAGCAGGTCATAGAGTACCTGCATGATGAAGAGGGCGGGTAAAAACCAGAGCGCGATGGCAGGAGTCTGGTTCCGCATGCCAAGCAGCGACTGCTTGACTAAGGGCAGTACCTGTTCCAGCCCGTAGTTGTTCTGGAGGCTGATGATGACCAGTGCCAGTATGGAAAAGCAGACATAGGGAACTAAGAGCGTCCGTATCCGGTGCAGGAGAGTCTCTTTCAGGGAACGTTTTTTGCCGGATATGGCAAAAAAGCCGGAGACAAAGAAAAAGACCTGTACGCCGTATGCAAAAATAAAGGCATAGGAAAGTCCCGTCAGGCTCAAAAAATGTCCTACATAGATGGAAAACATGCCGATACATTTCAGCGTATCCACCCAGCCAATACGATTGGTTGTGCCGATACGATTGGCCGGCTCAATTTTATTCATATTCATAAGCATACTCCTTCGTGATATTTTGGAAATTTTGATGCGATTGGCGTCGTAGTACGGCGAACCTTAACAAGTATAACATTCTTAAGGGAAAATGAAAATTACAAAATTTAATGTGTAATCCGGGGGATTTGTGGTAGAATGTATAATAAGTATGGAAAAACAGAGATACAAAATTACAGAAAGGTACAGGTATGGTATGAAAATAGAGGATTTACAGGCATATGAAATTGTGCAGAAAAGGCAGATTGCGGATCTAAAGAGTGAAAGCTGGCTGTTAAAACATAAAAAGACAGGTGCGAGAATCGCACTGCTGTCCAATGAGGATGAAAATAAGGTATTTTACATCGGCTTTCGTACGCCGCCTACAGACAGTACCGGAGTAGCGCATATTTTAGAGCATTCGGTTCTGTGCGGATCGGAGCATTTCCCGGTCAGGGATCCGTTTATCGAGCTGGCGAAGGGGTCCTTAAATACTTTTTTAAATGCCATGACCTACCCGGATAAGACGGTCTATCCGGTGGCAAGCTGCAATGACAAGGATTTTCAGAATCTGGTGCACGTATATCTGGATGCAGTCTTTTATCCGAATATATATAAAGAAGAGAAGATTTTTCGTCAGGAGGGCTGGCATTATGAGCTGGAAGATATCGGGGACGAATTGACCGTAAACGGTGTGGTATACAATGAAATGAAAGGGGCCTTTTCCTCTCCGGATGATGTTATGGAAAGAGAAATGTTCAATTCCCTGTTCCCGGATACGACCTACGGCTATGAATCGGGCGGAGATCCGCAGGTCATTCCAACCCTGACCTATGAGGAATTTTTAGATTTTCACAGACGCTATTACCATCCGTCCAACAGCTATATCTATCTGTATGGCAATATGGATATGGCAGAAAAACTGGAATTTCTGGACAGGGAATATCTTTCTGCCTTTGATGCGCTTCATATTGATTCTGAGATAGAGACGCAAAAAGCCTTTGAGAAACCGGTTTATGTCAAAAAGGAATATGCCATTACCGAAAATGAGGAGGAAAAGGATAATACCTATCTTTCTTACAATGTCATAGTGGGAGACAGTCTGGACCCGGAGCTTTATATTGCCTTTCAGGTGTTGGACTATGTACTCTGTTCGGCGCCCGGTGCACCGTTAAAGCAGGCGCTGATTGATAAAAAAATCGGTAAGGATGTATACAGTATCTATGACAATGGTGTAAAACAGCCCTATTTCTCCATTGTAGCCAAAAATGCGAACGAAGGGCAGCAGGAGGAGTTTATACGTACCATTGAAGAGGTCTTAAAGGGTCTGGTGCACAACGGACTGGACCGCAAAGCGCTTAGGGCTGCGCTGAATTATTATGAATTTAAGTACAGAGAGGCTGATTTTGGTTCTTATCCGAAGGGGCTGATGTATGGACTGCAGATGTTTGACAGCTGGCTGTATGATGAGAATGCACCCTTTTCTCATATTGAAGCAAATGCCACCTTTGCTTCGCTGAAGGAGAAGGCGACGTCCGGCTATTATGAGGAACTGATTACACGTTATCTTCTGAATAATCCACACAAATCCTATGTGATGCTGGTGCCAAAGAAGGGGCTTACAACCGAGCGGGAAAATCAGCAGAAGGAGCTGCTTTTGGCTTATCGCAGCAGGCTGACCGAGGAGGAGCTTCAAACGATTGTGGAGGAGACAAAGGCCTTAAAGGAATATCAGGAGGCAGAGGATGATCCGGAAACCTTAAAATGTATTCCGCTTCTGACCAGAGAGGATATTCGGAAAACGGCAGAAGGCTTTATCAATGAGAAGAGACAAAGCGGCAGTACCGATATTTTGTTTCATGATATTTTCACGAATGGAATCGGCTATGTGAAGCTGCTGTTTGATATCAAAAAGCTGCCGCAGGAGCTTTTACCCTATGCAGCGCTTTTGAAGGCCGTACTTGGCCTGATGGATACGGAGCATTACAGCTATGGAGAGCTGTTCAATGAAATCAATGTTTCCACCGGTGGAATCTCCACAGCGGTCAATACTTATACCAATGCAAGAAATCTGAAGGAATACAGGGCCTGCTTTGAAATCCGGGCCAAGGTACTCTATGAGAATCTGGACAAGGCATTTGAGCTGATGCAGGAGATGCTTACGACCACAAAATACGCAGACGAAAAGAGGCTGTTTGAGCTGATCGAGGAAACAAAATCCAGAATGCAGGCCGGATTTATTTCCGCAGGACATTCTCTGGCTGCCGTCAGAGCCATGGGATATTTTTCGGAGGTGGCTGCTCTTTCGGGACAGATGAGCGGTATTCCGTTCTACCGTCTGTTAGAACGGCTGGAGCAGGATTTTGAGAATGAAAAGGACAGGATTGCAGAAAAGCTGCAGCAGACGGCAGAGCTGATCTTTACGGCAGAAAATCTGATGGTGGATTATACGGCGGAAGAGGAAGGCTGTGACAGGCTGCCTGAATTGACAGAAAAGCTGAAGGAGAGCCTGTTTACGGGAAGAACAGAAAAAACAGAGTTTGTGCTTGTGCCGGAGAAGAAAAACGAAGGCTTTCAGGCATCCTCCCAGGTGCAGTTCGTCTGCCGGGCTGGTAATTTTGTTACCAAGGGGCTGCCCTATACCGGTGCACTCAGGGTATTGCGTGTGATGATGGGCTATGATTACCTTTGGACCAATGTCCGGGTGAAGGGTGGAGCCTATGGATGTATGTGCAATTTCGGCAAAAACGGAGACAGCTATTTTGTATCCTACCGGGATCCGAATCTGGAAAAGACGATTGAGGTTTATGAAAAAGCAGCGGACTATATTGCAGCCTATCAGGCAGATGAGCGTACGATCATGCAGTATATCATCGGTGCCATCAGCGAGCTGGATATACCGATGACTCCGGCTACGAAGGGAGCGCGCTCGCTGGGAGCATGGATGTCCGGGCAGACGGCAGAGGATGTGCAGAAAGAGCGGGACGAGCTGCTTTCGGTGGATGAGGAGAAAATCCGGGCATTAAGTGCATATGTAAAGGCCTTTTTATCCGATGAGTGTCTCTGTGTGGTCGGAAACGATGAGAAGCTAAACAGCCAGAGCAGCCTGTTTGAACATATGGAAAATCTGTTTGCATAGGGTGCCAAAGGCAAGGAGGATAAGGAATGAGGAAAGGAAATCAGTTGCTTGGAAGCCTGCTTCTTCTGCTGTGCTTCTGTACCGGCTGCGGCAGCAGCCGGTCGGATACTGCGATGTCCGTACAGAGTGCGGGAGGAAGCAAGGATGCAGGAATCTATACCAATTCTTATGCGGTGGAGGAGGCGGCAGCAGCAGAGGTCAGCGATATGGATATGGCGGATGCAGCCGATCAGAATACGATTGCTGAGGAGAGCGCCGTTTCGACAGAGCGGAAGCTCATAAAAGAGGTGGAGCTATCCGTAGAGACCGAGAATCTGGAAGAGCTTTTAAAAGAGCTGGACGGGCAGATACAACGTATGGGAGGTTACATAGAAAGCTCGCGTCAGTACAGCCCCGGATGGGATTTGGAGGAATATGGGACAGGAAGCAGGAGCGCGTCTTTGACGGTGCGTATTCCGGCAGAAAAGCTGGAAGAGTTTTTGGGTAATGTGGCAGAAAAGTCCAATGTGACGTACCGCTCGGAAAATGTACGGGATGTGACGTTACAGTATGTGGATATGGAAAGCCACAAGAAGGCGCTGCTTACCGAGCAGGAGAGACTGCTGGATCTGATGGAGCAGGCGGAGAATGTGGAGGACATTATTACCATTGAAGGAAGACTCTCCGAGGTGCGTTATCAGATCGAAAGTATGGAATCCCAGCTTCGCACCATGGATAACCAGGTGAATTACAGTACGGTCTATCTGGATATCAGTGAGGTGGACAGGATGCTTCGGACTTCGCAGAAGAAAGGGGTCTGGGAGCAGATCAGCACGGGCTTTATCGAAAATATATACCGGGTAGGCGATGGACTTCGGAATTTTGTCATCCGGTTCATTATTGCACTGCCGATTCTGGCGGTATGGGGCGTGGTCATTGCGGCAATCGTCCTGATCGTCCGGCGGATTTTGAAAAATCGCCGGAAAAAGAAGGAACTCATAGAGACACAAAAAGGACAGGAAAAATAGATGGAAAATACACAGTTTAAATCAGGCTTTGCCACACTGATTGGCAGGCCGAATGTCGGAAAATCGACCTTGATGAATAAGCTGATTGGGCAGAAGATTGCGATTACTTCCAATAAACCTCAGACGACCAGGAATCGGATTCAGACTGTTTATACGTCAAAGGAAGGTCAGATTGTCTTCCTGGATACGCCGGGTATTCATAAGGCCAAAAACAAGCTGGGCAGCTATATGGTCGGTGCGGCGAAGCAGACCTTAAAAGAGGTGGATGTCATTCTTTGGCTTGTAGAGCCGACGACGTTTATCGGAGCGGGTGAGAGGCATATTCTGGAGCAGCTTGAGAAGGTGCATACACCGGTCATTCTGGTCATCAATAAGACCGATATGGCAAAGCCGGAGGAAATCGCGCAGTGCATTGAAACCTACAGTAAGGAGAGGACGTTTGAGGAAGTCGTGCCGGTCAGTGCCAGAACCGGAAGAAATACGGAGGTGCTGATCGAATGTATTATGAAGTATCTGCCTTATGGGCCGGCTTTTTATGATGAGGATACGATTACCGATCAGCCGCAGAGGCAGATTGTGGCTGAGCTGATCCGGGAAAAGGCACTTCGCTGTCTGGATGAGGAGATTCCGCATGGTATCGCGGTTACCATAGAACAGATGAAGTTCAAAAAAAATATTGTAGACATCGATGCGACAATCATATGCGAGCGGGATTCCCATAAAGGAATCATTATCGGAAAGCAGGGACAGATGTTAAAAAAAATCGGTTCCCAGGCACGTTATGAAATAGAGCAGATGTTGGAGATGCAGGTAAATCTGCAGCTTTGGGTACGTGTCAAAAAGGATTGGCGGGACAGCGATTTCCTGTTAAAAAATTTCGGCTACAATCCTAGGGACAACGAATAGAAATTTAAAATCCGCAGACCCTAATAGAGATAAAGAACAGGGGGCGCGCAGGATGAAAAAGATAAGTTACTGGGATCAGTTTATGGTGTCCGGAAGAGTAGAGGACTATCTCAAATTCAAGTCTGCCAAGGAGGAAGCTACGGCAGCGGATGTTAGGGAAGAAGGAGATCCGAATGCAGGATTTTGTTGTGGTAACGGGGATGGTGCTAAAGGCGACGCCTATCGGTGATTATGATAGGCGCGTCTTATTGCTGACCAGGGAGCGGGGCAAAATTTCTGCCTTTGCGAAAGGGGCCAGGAGGCAGAACAGTCGGTTTATGGCCGCTACCAATCCGTTCTGTTTTGGAGAGTTTAAACTGTTTGAGGGCAGAAACTCCTATAATATTACCGAAGCGTCAATCAGCAATTATTTTGCAGAGCTGCGGGAGGATTTTGAGGGGGCCTATTATGGAATGTATTTTCTGGAAATTGCAGATTATTATGCAAGGGAGAACAATGAGGATAAGGTGCTGCTAAAGCTCCTATATCAGTCCCTGCGGGCACTGCTTGCGGTGAGCCTGCAAAATCGGCTGGTACGGTACATATTTGAACTGAAGGCCATGGCAGTGGAGGGAGAGTTCCCGGGACTTCCGACAGGCGGTCTGTATACGGAGTCCACAGTCTATGCCGTGGAATATATTCTGGCAAGCAGCATAGAAAAGCTTTATACCTTTACCGTAACAGATCAGGTATTGTCGGAGCTTGGAAAAATTGCAGGGGAATGCTGTAGAAAAGTATTCGACCGGCCGTTTCACAGTTTGGAAATATTGGAAAGTCTTTAAATATTGGAAAGTCACTAAACTGCTGTTGAAAAACAGGGGGAAGTCCGTTATAATAGTAGGCGGTACTTTTTGAGGAGGATGACTGGATGAAAAAATGGATAGCAGCCCTGCTTATCATGCTGTGTGCATATGTCTTTACCGGATGCGGCAGTAAAGCGGAGGAGGACACTACAACGATTGCGGTGGAAAAGGATGGCAGCCTGACCAGTACGATCGTAGAGGCCTTTGACAGAGAATATTATGATGCTGAGGATCTGAAGGAATATACGTTAGATGCCGTGGCAGTTTACAACGCGGCAGGCAGTGACAGAGAGATTACGGTATCCAAGGTGGAAGCAAAGGATGGTACGGTGCGGCTGCAGATGAAGTATGGCAGTGCGGCAGACTATGCAGGCTTTAATGGAAAAGAGATTTTTGCAGGAACCGTGGCTGAAGCGTATGAGGAAGGAATGGATCTGGATGTTACGCTCACAGATGTGTCAGAGGAAGGTGTGTCGGTAGGCAAGAGTGAGATCCTTCAGATGGGCGAGAAAAAAATCGTCATCCTGGAAGAGGATGTAGCCGTAAAGGTGCCGGGCAAGATTCTGTATGTTTCAGAAGGTACAGAACTTTTGCAGAGTAAGAGCGCCATGGTGCATCCTGTAAACGGGAAGGCGTACATTATATATAAGTAGAAGAGTATAATTTAAACAAAGGTGGGACTGAAACGATGGAAAAAACAATGGAAAAAATTGTTGCTTTGGCAAAGGCGAGAGGATTCGTATATCCGGGCTCTGAGATTTATGGCGGATTAGCGAATACATGGGATTACGGAAACCTCGGTGTAGAGCTGAAGAACAATGTCAAAAAAGCATGGTGGCAGAAATTCATTATGGAAAATCAGTATAATGTCGGTGTGGACTGTGCTATTCTGATGAATCCGCAGACATGGGTAGCTTCCGGACATCTGGGCGGCTTTTCGGACCCGTTGATGGACTGCAAGCAGTGTCATGAACGTTTCCGTGCAGATAAGATCATTGAAGACTATGCTGCAGAGAAGGGAATTGAACTGGACGGTTCTGTAGACGGCTGGGATCAGGAGAAGATGATGCAGTTTATCAAAGAGAATCAGATTCCATGTCCGACCTGTGGCAAGCATGACTTTACTGACATCCGTCAGTTCAACCTGATGTTCAAGACCTTCCAGGGGGTTACCGAGGATGCCAAAAATACAGTTTATTTAAGACCGGAGACAGCACAGGGTATTTTTGTAAACTTTAAGAATGTACAGAGAACCTCCAGGAAGAAGATTCCGTTCGGCATCGGACAGATTGGAAAATCCTTCCGAAACGAAATTACACCGGGTAACTTTACGTTCCGTACCAGAGAATTTGAACAGATGGAATTAGAGTTCTTCTGTGAACCGGATACGGATTTGGAGTGGTTTGCATATTGGAAGCAGTTCTGCATCGACTGGCTGAAATCTCTTGGTATGAAGGATGAGGAGATGCGTGTCAGAGACCATGATAAGGAGGAATTGTCCTTCTATTCCAAAGCAACTACTGACATTGAATTTTTATTCCCGTTTGGCTGGGGTGAGCTTTGGGGCATCGCAGACCGCACGGATTATGACCTGACACAGCATCAGAATGTATCCGGTCAGGATTTGACCTATTTTGATGACCAGAAGAACTGGAGATATGTACCATACGTTATTGAACCGTCACTGGGAGCGGATCGTGTGGTTTTGGCTTTCCTGTGTGCCGCTTATGATGAGGAAGAAATTGCAGAGGGAGATGTGCGTACCGTGCTTCATTTCCATCCGGCTCTGGCACCGGTTAAAATTGGTGTGCTTCCGCTTTCCAAGAAGCTGAATGAAGGTGCAGAGAAGATTTTTGCAGAGCTTTCTAAAAAGTATAATTGCGAATTTGATGACAGAGGAAATATTGGCAAGAGATACAGAAGACAGGATGAAATCGGTACACCCTTCTGTATTACATATGATTTTGAGTCTGAGACAGATGGTTGTGTGACAGTACGTTTCCGCGATACGATGGAACAGGAGAGAGTCAGGATTGACGAGTTGGATGCATATTTTGCAGATAAGTTCACTTTTTGATTCAATGCGATGGATAAAATGTCTGCATGACAAGGAAAACAACCGGTGGGGACGAGCCTGCCGGTTGTTCTGCTTTTAGACAAAAATAACAGAAAATATTGCCAAAATGTGCGAAAAATTGTATAATATTAGAAAACAAGATGTAGGAATAAAGTACGATATAGACAAGGGGATTCATGATGAAAAAAATGGGAATAGTGCAGGCTGTCAAGAGTTTGCTGTTCCAGGATGTGAAAAGTGAAAATGAAACCAAGAAGGCGGCAGTAATCCTCCGGTTATTCGCCGTGATTATGTGGGTGTATTATCTGGTTCTGCTGAGTGTTTTTCTGGTACATGGAGATGTTCTGATTTTTGAGGCATCGATTCCGTGCGGATTGTTCTATCTGGTAGCCTTTTATGAAACCTATCGGGATAGAACCAAGCTGTCGATCGGACTGGTCAATGTGGTGACGTTAGCCTGGATACTGGCGATCGTCTTTACGATTGGCTGGGACAGCGGTGTACAGCATTTCCTGTTTGTTTTGATGATGCTGGTTTTTATGACTGCTCATGGCAAAATGGAGTGGAAGATATTTTATGCGATATTTCTTTGTGCATTGCGGATTGGCCTGTATCTGTATACGCTGGGACATAAGCCGGACTTTGTCATGCATCAGAATATCGCTATTGCCTTTCAGTTTTTAAATACCATTGCCATAAGCGGGATTATTATAGTCAGCCTGTATATTTACAGCAAGGATTCCATGGAGATGGAAAACAAACTGATGGTATATAATGATAAGCTCAAGAGGATGGCATCCATTGATCCGCTGACGAGTCTGGGAAACAGAAGGAATATTCTCGGGTATCTGGAAAAGAAGGCATCGGAGTACACAGATGGAAAAATCAGTAATCTGTCAGTAGCTTTAGGAGATATTGATTTCTTTAAGAAGATTAACGATCGTTACGGTCATGAATGTGGCGATATTGTCTTAAAGCAGTTATCGGTGCTGATGCAGAGAAAGTTGGAAGGAAAAGCACAGGTCGGCCGCTGGGGCGGAGAAGAATTTCTGTTTGTCTTTCCGGAATGCAACGGAGATGAAGCGACAGCCCTGTTAAGTGAACTGCTCAATGATATCCGAAGGATGGAAATCGTGTATGGTCAGGAAAGAGTAAGCCTGACGATGACGCTGGGCGTGGCAGAATATGATTTCCGTTCAGGAGCAGATGAAACAATCAAGGATGCGGATCATAAATTGTATATCGGCAAGGAAAGCGGAAGAAATCGTGTTGTATTTTAAAAAAATATATAAAAATAGAAATAAAAAAACAACTCACATGACGGTATGAGTTGTTTTTTATTTCATTTATTTCCTAAGCAGTACTTAGATTAAGCCATCTGGTTTACGGCTTTGTTCAAGCGGGAAACCTTTCTGGAAGTTGTATTTTTGTGATATACACCCTTCGCAGCAGCTTTATCAATAACAGAAGTAGCTTCAGCTAAAGCAGCCTTTGCAGCGTCCTTATCGTTTGCATCGATAGCAGCATATACCTTCTTGATTGCTGTTTTTACGCCGGATTTGATTGCTTTGTTTCTGTCAGCCTTTGTTCTGTTTACTAAAATTCTTTTTTTAGCGGATTTGATATTAGCCAAGACCTACACCTCCCATTTCACAAAATCTCATTGTTTGATAAGATGTTTCACATAAACCAGACACGGACGATTCAATCGAAACATACCTGTATTATTGTAGAGGAAGAGTTTGCTTGTGTCAATACATAATTTAGTTTTTTTTGTAAAAAATAACCTGTAAAGCGGAAACTGTGCAACGCAGACAGGCGGCACACACATATCATAAAGAAAGGGTATGAGGAACAGGGGATTATGAGCGGCTATAATGTGAGGACGGATTTGGCGCTGGAGGCCAGAGAGAGTATTGAGGAAGCTGATGGCGAGATACGGGGCATTTCAGTGGAGGAGGAATACAGGGAGCACAGCGATGTCAGGATTACCCGGGTTGTGATTGAAACGAAAAATGGAGCAAAAGCCATGCAGAAGCCGATGGGGACCTATATTACACTGGAGGCTCCCGCGATGCAGGAACCGGATGAGGATTACCATCGGGAAATAGCGGAGGAAATTTCTCATATTCTGCGACAGTTGATTCCTGACATGGAACGTGAAAAAGCCATTCTGGTGGTAGGACTCGGGAACAGAGAGGTTACGGCAGATGCTCTGGGGCCGGGAGTGGTCGATAATCTGTTCATTACCAGACATATTGTGCGGGAATACGGAAAGGCGGCCTATAACAGAGAACGGATGAATCTGGTCAGCGGGATTGTGCCGGGAGTCATGGCGCAAACCGGTATGGAGGCGGCGGAAATTATCAAAGGAGTAGTGGAAGAGACCGGACCGGATGTAGTCATTGTGATTGATGCTCTGGCGGCACGCAGCACGAGAAGGCTGAACCGGACGGTACAGATTACCAATACGGGTATACAGCCCGGCTCCGGTGTAGGAAATCATCGAAATGCACTGACACGAGAAAGTCTGGGAGTTCCGGTCATTGCTATCGGAGTTCCGACTGTGGTGGATGCAGCGACCATCGTAAATGATGCTTTTGAGAAGATTCGTAAGGAAAAAGCAGAAAATGGTATGGAATCCTTTCCGGATATTTCGTTTGGATCGCTGAATGAGCTGAATAATATGTATGTGACCTGTAAGGATATTGATGAAACGATAAAGCGGTTGAGCTTTATGCTTTCGGAGGCGCTGAATATGACCTTTGAAATGGAAGAGGCATAGGGACACATTGGTATAAACAGAGAGCTCGCCTGAATATACTGGAAGTATGTATAAGCTAAGAGTGAATCTGTTAAAATATCGGGCCAGACATACTCTGCACAGACGTTTGCACGGAAGCAGGATCGTGCCTGCAAGGCTTTGGGGAATGAGTCTGATGGCAGTTTTGATACTGTGTTTCCTGAGCGGTGCCGCAGATGTGGAGAGAGAAGAAAAAAATACGCTTTGGCAGACAGAGCTTTGGCAGGCAGGGCAGGAGAGTACTTTGAATACGCTGCTGCCTTTGTTTGCATTTGTACAGCAGCATGGTGGCCGGGAAGAGGAGGAAAATCTCTGGTATGGGATGCTGAAAAATACGATTCCGCTTGCTGCCTATGCGGAAGAAAGCAGCTGCAGGCTGACGGCAGAAAGCCAGAGGGAATATGAGCAGCTGCTCCGTTTGGAGGGGATGGACGAGGAATACAGCGACAGTATGTTTTATGTGGATGAAGAACAGGAAAGAGCGCTGCGGCTGGAAAATGAGAAAGCTCTGGCAGTACAGGAAAATGTGGATACGCAGCAGAAACCGCAGAGGCAGATACAATATTCGTTGGAAGAATACCGGGAATATGACAAGCTGGTAAGTGAATTTTATGCGATTGATCCGACCACTATGGCGGATGAGAGTCTGCTAAATCTGGATGCGCTATGGAACCGGGATATGACGTTGAAGGATAACGGCGACGGGCCGCAGATTTTAATTTATCATACCCATTCCCAAGAGGGATTCGCAGATTCGATAGCAGGTGATGAGAGAACGACGGTAGTGGGGGTGGGGGATTATCTTCAAAAGCTGTTGGAGGAACGCTATGGACTGCGGGTGCTCCATCATAAAGGACAGTATGATGTGGAAAAGCGAGACTATGCGTATACGAAGGCTGCCCCTGCACTGGAACAGCTTTTAAAGGATAATCCAAGCATTCAGGTGGTGATTGATCTGCACCGTGATGAGGTACGGGAGGACACGAAGCTTGTGACCCTGATTAACGGAAAGCAGACGGCAAGATTCATGTTTTTCAACGGTCTTTCCAGAACCAGAAAGACGGGAGAGATTCCTTATCTGAACAATCCATATTTGCAGGACAATCTGGCGTTTGCCTTTCAGATGCAGTTAGCCTGCAATGAATACTATCCGGGACTGACGAGAAAAATTTATTTAAAGGGCTATCGCTACAATATGCACTATTGTCCAAAAACTCTCTTAGTGGAACTGGGAGCACAGACCAATACGGTGGAGGAGGCTTATCATGCCTGTGAGCCGTTAGCGGACGTTCTGGCAAAGGTGCTGCTTGGGGAGCAGTAGCGGTTCGTCGAGCCCGTTTTCTGCCTCCTGCCCCGGGTCGCTTAGAACATTGCGGGACATACAGGAGAACTGAGTGTTTTCTTGATGGAGCCTTCAAAACGCAGGGAAAAATCGGCACGGATGCCGATTTTAGGTGCCATGTGCACGGATGCACATGGGCACCGGCCCGGTTGGTTGTTCATACTTTCCGGCTCCATTTAGAAAACCCCAGTCCGGATGTCGTCCCGCAATGTTCTAAGCGACCCGGGGCAGGAGGCAGAAAACGGGCTCGACGAACCGAAATTTTCACGAAATATATCCCCCTGAACCGCCTCTTGCGCAGGCTCCTGCCTCTGTGCTATACTTAAAACCAAATGGCGTCCGCACATTGTGGCGTAAATTGGGTTTAGAGGATAGAGAGGAACGGAACATGGATCAGAGCAAAATCAGGAATTTCTGTATCGTGGCGCATATCGATCATGGTAAGTCCACACTGGCAGATCGAATCATAGAGAAAACAGGGCTTTTGACGGACAGAGAGATGCAGGACCAGGTGCTTGACAATATGGAGCTGGAGAGGGAAAGAGGCATTACCATAAAGGCACAGACGGTTCGTGTCATTTATAAGGCAAAGGACGGCGAAGAGTATGTTTTCAATCTGATTGATACGCCGGGGCATGTGGATTTTAATTATGAAGTAAGCCGATCCCTGGCGGCTTGTGACGGTGCGATTCTGGTCGTGGATGCGGCTCAGGGGATTGAGGCACAGACACTGGCCAATGTGTATCTGGCGCTGGATCATGATCTGGATGTCTTTCCGGTCATCAATAAGATTGATCTGCCGAGTGCACAGCCTGACTTTGTCAAGAATGAGATTGAGGATGTCATCGGTATTGAAGCACAGGATGCTCCGCTGATTTCTGCAAAAAACGGTATCGGAATTGAAGAGGTGCTGGAACAGATCGTAGCCAAAATTCCGGCTCCCACGGGAGATCCCGAGGCTCCTTTGCAGGCGCTGATTTTTGACTCGGTCTATGACCCGTATAAGGGTGTCATCATTTTTTGCCGTATCAAGGAAGGCAGGGTACGAAAGGGCACCAGGATCCGTATGATGGCAACCGGAGCAGAGGAAGAAGTAGTGGAAGTAGGATATTTCGGGGCAGGACAGTTTATTCCGTGTGACGAGCTTTCTGCCGGTATGGTAGGCTACATGACAGCTTCTATCAAAAATGTGAAGGACACGACAGTGGGCGATACAGTGACGGATGCGGACAGGCCGTGTGCTGAGCCTCTTCCGGGCTATAAGAAGGTGCAGTCTATGGTTTACTGCGGACTGTATCCCGCAGACGGTGCAAAGTACCCGGATTTAAGGGATGCACTGGAAAAGCTGCAGTTGAATGATGCTTCCCTGAACTATGAGCCCGAGACATCCATTGCCCTTGGATTTGGCTTCCGATGCGGTTTCTTAGGACTTTTACATCTGGAGATCATTCAGGAAAGGCTGGAGAGAGAATACAATCTGGATCTGGTTACGACCGCTCCGGGTGTTATCTATAAGGTGCATAAGACAAACGGGGAGGTGATTGAACTGACGAATCCGTCCAATTTGCCGGACCCGTCGGAAATCGACTATATGGAGGAGCCGGTGGTCAGTGCCGAGATTATGGTGACTACGGAATTTATCGGTTCGATCATGGAACTGTGTCAGGAAAGAAGAGGACGCTATCTGGGCATGGATTATATTGAGGGAACCAGAGCCCTTTTGAAATATGAACTACCGCTTAATGAGATCATTTATGACTTTTTTGATGCCTTAAAGTCCCGTTCCAGAGGCTATGCTTCCTTTGATTATGATATGAAAGGCTACGAGCGTTCCGAGCTGGTGAAGCTGGATATTCTGATCAATAAGGAAGAGGTGGATGCGCTTTCCTTTATCGTGCATAAGGACAGCGCCTATGAGCGCGGACGGAAAATGTGTGAAAAATTAAAGGAAGAGATTCCGCGCCATCTGTTTGAAATTCCCATTCAGGCGGCGGTGGGAGGCAAGGTCATTGCCAGAGAGACGGTCAAGGCCATGCGAAAGGACGTACTGGCAAAATGCTATGGCGGCGATATTACCCGAAAGAAGAAGCTTTTGGAAAAACAGAAGGAAGGCAAGAAGCGTATGCGCCAGGTCGGCAATGTAGAAATTCCGCAGAAGGCCTTTATGAGCGTTTTAAAGCTGGATGATAAGTAGGGAGGATGACGGAGCGGATGTTTAGCCTGTATATCCATATACCTTTCTGCGTCAGAAAGTGTCTGTATTGTGATTTCCTGTCCGATGCTTATTCAACGGAACTGAGGGCGGCCTACGCAGAGGCTTTGAACGCTGAGATCAAAAGAGAAGCCGGTTTCTACCGAAACCGCAGGGTAGATACCATCTTTTTCGGCGGCGGTACACCGACCCTTTTAACGGAAGAGCAGCTGGAAGAGCTGATGGAGACCGTATGGAAAAATTTTGACGTGGCGGAGGATGCCGAAATCTCCATGGAAATGAATCCGGGGACGGCAGATTGGAAAAAGCTGGTGCGGATGCGGCAGCTTGGCATCAATCGACTGAGCATCGGTTTACAGGCAGCAGAGGATGAACTCCTTCAAAAGCTGGGCCGGATCCATACCTGGAAGCAGTTTGAGGAAGCCTATGGCATGGCAAGAGCAGTGGGGTTTCGGAATATCAATGTGGATATTATGTCAGCACTGCCGGGACAGAAGCTGGCAGATTATGAGCATACGCTGCAGGCAGTGCTTTCTTTTGAGCCGGAGCATATCAGTGCATACAGTCTGATTCTGGAGGAGGGCACACCGTTTTATGAACAGCGGGAGAGTCTTGCGCTGCCGGAGGAAGAGGAGGAGCGTCAGATGTATGATCTGACGGAAAAGCTGCTTCGGGCGGAGGGATACCATCGTTATGAGATTTCCAACTATGCTAAAGACGGGTATGAATGCCGGCACAATCTGGCCTATTGGAGGAGAACGGATTATGCCGGCTTTGGACTGGGAGCCTCTTCGTTCATAAGCGGAGTCCGTTTTCAGAATACGCGAAGCATGGAACAATATCTGATGGGAAAGCGCAGTAAGGAGCAGGTGGAACCTTTAAGCCGGGAAGATGCCATGGAGGAATTTATGTTTCTGGGAATGCGCTGTATGGCAGGAGTTTCCGCAGAGGATTTCAGACAGCAGTTTGGGACAGAAATGGAAAGCGTATATGGAAAGGTTTTGACAGAATTGGAGAAGCAGGGGCTTACAGCGAGAGAGGGAGACAGATTCTTTCTGACCAAACGGGGAATTGATGTCAGCAACTATGTCTTTGCACAGTTTCTGCTCTGAGCAGTTTTTGTTCTGAGCACTGGAAAAAACTTGCAATGGAAGAGAGAGATTCGTATAATAGTAGAGGAGCAGACAGATTCCCGTTTCCGGTTCGGAAACGGAATGGAAAGGCACTTTCGTTCCCGAGGTTACATAGAATAATAACAAATTGACTTTGGGGGCTTTTTTTGAAGACCTTTGAAAAACCGCTTACGGCAGAGGAAGAGACCTGCTATATTCAAATGCTGCAGGATCCAGACAGCGGAAGGGCAGAAGAAGCCAGACAGATCCTGATTGAGCGTAATATGCGTCTGGTAGCGCATATCGCCAGAAAATACCAGAATGCAGATGAGGATATGGAGGATCTGATTTCCATTGGAACGATTGGTCTGATTAAGGCTGTCAGCAGCTATGACAGTACGAAGGGAAGCCGGCTGGCAACCTATGCGGCAAGATGCATTGACAATGAGCTGCTCATGCTTTTGAGGAAGAAGAAAAACACGAGGGAAGTATCGCTCTATGAACCGATAGGGACAGACAAAGAGGGAAATGAAATCAGCCTCCTGGATATCATCGAGCATGAACAGAAGGATGTTGTGGAGTCCATTACGCTGGAGCAGAACATCGAGCGGCTGTATGAGCTTTCCGACAGACTTCTTTCCAATCGTGAAAAAGAAATCTTATACTTGCGTTACGGTATGTGGAACGGTGAGGAAGCGACACAGAGGGAGATTGGTGCCAGATTGGGGATTTCCAGAAGTTACGTTTCCCGTATTGAAAAGAGGGCATTAAAAAAACTGAGAGACGGTTTTGATAAGAATAATACAATACTTTAGGAGTAAAAGGGGTGTCACAATGTTATTTGTAAAGAATGATGCGTTGAAGGTCGGTATGCGCCTGGCAAGACCGATTTATAACAAGAACGGTGTGCTTTTGTATGAAAGGAATTCCAAGCTGACGCAGCAGGGAATTGACAGTATTAAGAATTTCGGTCTGATTGGCATATTTATTCTGGAGCCGGCAGAACCGGTGCCGCCTATGACTGCCGATGACATTGAATTTGAACGTTTCCAGACGATGCAGGTCTTTGCCATCGAGGAGGAATTGAAGAAAATCGCAGAAAAGAAAAAGATGGCAAAGCTGGAGACGATTGTTGGAAATATTACAAGAAACTATGGACATCTGAGCCGGAAAATTAATTTTGTACAGGGGCTGAGAAGCAGAGAGGACTATCTGTATAAGCATTCCCTGAATGTGGCAGCCTTATGTGCCATGATGGGACATGTCCTGAATATCAGGGGGGAGGAGCAGCACGCGACAGTCACGGCGGCAGTGATCCACGATATCGGACATTTGAAGCTGCCGGAGGAACTGCTTGGAAGAACCGGCCTGACACCGGAGGAACAGGCAGTCAAGGACCGGATTCAGATGGAGGGCTTTCAGCTTCTGGATGACGTATTATCTGCCGATATGGGTATCAAAAGAATCTGTACGCAGTTCTATCGCTGCCTGAGAGAGTTTGAGGATGGAAAGATGCCGGATATGCGTATCGTACACGGTGCAAAGATTCTTCTGGTGGCGCAGGTATATGACCAGATGACTGCCATGCAGTTTGGAAGAGATCCGGCATCCGAGGTGGCGGCAATTCGGCATCTTCTGGATCATCCGGAGCTGTTTGATCCGAAGGTGGTGCGTGCACTTATTGATTCCATTTATATTCTGGCGCCGGGAACCAGCGTAGAGCTGAATACCGGAGAAAAGGCGCTGGTCATCACATCCAATGAAGAGAATATCCTGCAGCCGATTATCCTGTGCTTTAAAGACAACAGTATTATGGATCTGAGCAATCGGGAATATGCTGATGTATCCATCAAGGACATTATGAAGACAATGGATAACCGTTATATTATGGATACGGCAGCCTTAAAGAGACAGGGCATTCAGGTCGAAGAACCGGATTATGTAGCCGTACCGGAAGCAGAATAAAAGTACTGGAAGACGGAATGAGTGGAGTCTGTATGACCGGCATTATGCCGGTCATATCCAGCAGGAATCCCAAATCGGGGATTCTGTCGAGGGAAGTTCTTCCCAAAATTTCAAATCTGAGCAAGAAAACGGAAGATAGATAAAAGGGGTATTTTCACAGGGGGAAGGAGTGAAATATGGTAAGTGTAGTTACTTCCGGAGCGGTTTGCGGTATCGAGAGCTTTCTCGTGCAGGTTGAGGTGGATGTTTCGGGTGGTCTGCCGGGACTGGAACTGGTGGGATTGTTGAGCAGTGAGGTCAGAGAGGCCAGAGAGAGAGTGCGCGTGGCGCTAAAAAATGCAGGAGTCTTCCTGCCGCCCATGCGTATCACGGTCAGTCTTTCGCCTGCGGATGTACGAAAGCAGGGGAGTGCCTTTGATCTGCCGATTGCAGCGGCAATTCTGGTCAATCTGGGCTGTCTGAACAAGGAGGAGGTACAGGATGCCGTCGTGGTAGGAGAACTGAGCCTGGACGGGAGAGTGAAGCCGGTGAGAGGGATTCTGCCTATCGTTCTGGAGGCCAGGAGACAGGGGAAAACAAAGTGTATTGTTCCGGTCGAAAACGAGCAGGAGGCCGGGCTGATTGAGGGTATCAGCATTTGTCCTGTGGGGCATCTGAAGGAACTGTTCTGCTGTACGGAAGAAGAGGACGGAATCGGACAGGAGGACGTGGTCAGAATCCGTAAAAGGGAGAAATCTGATCTGCCACAGAGCTGCCAAAAGGTGCAGCTGCCGGATTTTGAAGAGCTTGGGGGAAGTGTGAGGGTCAGAAGGGCAGCGGAAATCGCTGCGGCAGGCTTTCATCATATGCTGATGATTGGGCCGCCGGGCTCGGGCAAAACCATGACTGCAAAATGTATGCCGGGAATTCTGCCGCCATTAGATCAGGAGGAGAGTCTGGAGGTATCTGCAGTTTACAGCGTAGCCGGACTATGGCAGGGAAGAAGCGGACTTATGGAATCCAGACCGTTTGTGAGTCCGCATCATACAATTACGCCGCAGGCACTGACCGGAGGAGGCAGTATACCGAGACCGGGTGCGGTCAGTCTGGCTCACAGAGGCATTCTGTTTTTGGATGAATTGACAGAATTTAAGCGTTCGACCCTGGATCTGCTCAGGCAGCCGCTTGAGGAAAAGAAAATCTGTATTGCCAGAAGCTATGGAAATTATACCTATCCGGCAGAATTTATGCTGGTGGCCGCGGCCAATCCCTGTCCGTGCGGATATTATCCTGATCTGCGCAGGTGCCGCTGCACAGAAAATGAAATCAGACGTTATCTGGGACGCATCTCAGGCCCGGTATTGGATCGGATTGATTTGTGTGTAGAGACGAACCGGTTAGAGTTTTCGGAGCTTAAGAGAAAACAGGGAGGCGGGCAGACACGGGAGAACAGCAGCAGTATCCGCACAAGGGTCATGCTGGCAAGAAGAAGACAGGAGGAGCGCTTTCGTGACAGCGGCATTTTGTTCAATGCACAGATGGGAATGAAGGAGCTGGAACGCTTCTGTGCTCTGGGAGAGAGCGATCAGCAATTCATGCAGCAGGCATTTGAGCGAATGGCTTTGAGTGCCAGAGCCTATCACCGCATTTTGAGGGTGTCCAGAACCATAGCGGATTTGGAGGGTGCGGAAAGGATAGAAAGAAGGCATTTGAGTGAAGCTTTGAGCTTTCGGACAGGGATGAGGGAGAAATAAAGTATGGGGGAGAGAATAGAATACGCATGCTGGCTGCATCATATTCCCGGAATTGGGAATAAAACGATACAAAAGCTGGTAGAATACGCAGGAGAGGAAAAGGAAGTGTATGAACTGTCTGAAAAGGCTGCAGGACAGCTCCTTACAAAAAGGCAGCTGCAAAGCTTTTTGCTCTGGCAGCGGACCAGAGAACCGGGGCGGGTTTATGAGCAGATACAAAGAAAACGGATACGGTTTTTACCCTGCTTTTCGGAACAGTATCCTGAGCAGCTAAGGAACATACCGGACAGACCGTATGGAATCTATCTGGCGGGGAAAGATATTCCGAAACAGACAGGCTTGACAGCATTGATTGGTGCCAGACGTTGTTCGGCTTATGGGGAAAGGATGGCAGAGAGGATCGGGCGGGAACTGGCAGAGCATGGAATCGGTGTGATCAGCGGCATGGCAAGAGGAGTGGACGGCATCGGACAGTGGGCGGCAATAGAGGCCGGCGGCTACACGGTGAGCGTGCTCGGCTGCGGCGTGGATGTCTGTTATCCGCCGGAAAACAGAAGGCTGTATGAAAGGTGTCTGTCGGAAGGGACTTTGCTATCCGAGTATGTGCCGGGCACACAGCCGGAGGCTGGAAATTTCCCACCGAGAAACCGCATCATCAGTGGGCTTTCTGCAAATGTGATTGTAGTGGAGGCAAGAGAAAAGAGCGGGACATTTATTACGGTGGATATGGCATTGGAGCAGGGACGGGAGGTTTATGCGGTGCCGGGCAGACTCACGGATACGCTCAGTGCAGGCTGTATGAGACTGATCAGCCAGGGGGCACAGATATTCTGGTCGGTGGAGGAGATGTCTGAGTGTCCGGGGCAGAAGCTGAAGTCTGAAGGGACTGCCGGAAAAGAATCATGGGAGGATGCTGAAAAGCGGCTTTTACAGAATGGGCTGGGAGATTCCCTCGAAAGAGAACTGTACGGTCTCTGTGATTGTTATCCCAGATCCCTCATGGAATTGTATGAAATGCTGAATCAAAAGGAAGGTGGAAGAAAGGTTCCAATGGAACAGGTGGTGCAGGCGATTATGAATTTGAACGTGTGTGGAATGCTGACGGAGACGGGAAAAAACTATTATTATAGAAGAGTTTGAAACATTTGCTTCATTCTTTTTTCACAAAATTTTTCTTGCAACCGCACGTAATTTAGTGTATAGTGGTTCACGATTAACGTCGGTGTGGAAATACCAGAAAGAAACAGGGGAAAAGGCATGGCAAAATATTTAGTGATTGTGGAATCACCCGCGAAAGTCAAGACGATTAAAAAGTTTCTGGGTGCCAATTATGAAGTGATGGCCAGCAATGGACATGTAAGGGATTTGCCCAAGAGTCAGATGGGTATCGATGTAGAACATGATTATGAGCCAAAGTATATCACGATCAGGGGAAAAGGGGATATACTGGCAAAGCTTAGAAAAGAAGTCAAAAAGGCGGATAAGATTTATCTTGCAACCGACCCGGACCGTGAGGGAGAGGCCATTTCCTGGCATCTAAGAGAGGCGCTCCGTCTGGAGGGAAAAAAGGTATATCGCATCACCTTTAATGAAATTACAAAAAATGCGGTCAGGGAGTCGTTAAAGCATCCGAGAGAGATCAATATGAGTCTGGTGGATGCACAGCAGGCCAGAAGGATGTTAGACCGTATGGTGGGGTATCGCATTTCCCCGCTTTTGTGGGCGAAGGTAAAGCGCGGACTGAGTGCCGGACGTGTACAGTCGGTTGCGCTTCGCATCATTTGTGACCGGGAAGAAGAAATCAACGCGTTCATACCGGAAGAATACTGGAGCCTGGAAACGGTTTTAAAGGTTGCCGGTGAGAAGAAGCCGCTTGCGGCTCAGTATTATGGTACGGAGGAAGGGAAAAGAACCATTTCCTCCCGGGAGGAGATGGATGCGGTCTTAAAAGAGCTGGAGGGCGCTGAGTATCATATTGCGGAAGTAAAAAAGGGAGAGCGTACCAAGAAACCGCCGCTTCCGTTTACGACCTCGACATTGCAGCAGGAGGCCAGCAAGGCATTGAATTTCTCCACACAGAAGACGATGCGTCTGGCGCAGCAGCTATATGAGGGAATAGATATCAAGGGAAGCGGAACGGTCGGTATCATTACCTACCTGCGTACCGATTCTACCCGTATTTCCGAGGAAGCGGAAAATATGGCGAGGGAATACATCGGAAAAACGTATGGTGAAGAATTTGCTGCCGGAGGCGGAGAACAGAAGAAAAATTCCCAAAAGATACAGGATGCCCATGAAGCAATCCGGCCGACCGATATTGCAAGAACGCCGATGGAACTGAAGGAATCCCTTTCCAGGGATCAGTTCCGGCTTTACCAGCTTATTTGGAAGCGTTTTACTGCCAGCCGGATGACGCCGGCAAAATATGAGACAACATCCGTGAAAATCGATGCAGGCAGACACCGCTTTTCCGTAGCGGCTTCCAGAATGCTGTTCGAGGGCTTTATGAGCGTCTATACGGAAGCGGATGAGGAAAAGGAAAAGAGCAATACGCTGGCCGGAAGCCTGAGCAGGGAAAGCGTGCTGACGTTGGAAGAGTTTCTGCCGAAACAGCATTTTACCCAGCCGCCGGCTCATTATACGGAGGCTTCGCTGGTGCGTGCACTGGAGGAGCTTGGAATCGGAAGGCCGAGTACCTATGCGCCTACCATTACAACGATTCTGGCAAGGCGTTATATTGCCAAGGAAAATAAGAATCTTTATGTGACAGAGCTTGGAGAAGTCGTCAACCATATGATGAGGGAAGCCTTCCCGAGCATTGTAGATGTGAATTTTACGGCAAATCTGGAAGCACTTTTGGATAAGGTAGAGGAAGGAAGCGTAAACTGGAAGACGGTGGTATCCAATTTCTATCCGGATCTGGACGAAGCGGTGAAGATTGCAGAGAAAGAGCTGGCTGAGGTGGAAATTGCAGACGAAGTGACCGATGAAATCTGTGAAGTCTGCGGCAGGAACATGGTGATCAAATATGGTCCGCATGGCCGTTTTCTGGCCTGTCCCGGTTTTCCGGAATGCCGTAATACCAAGCCTTATTTTGAAAAAATCGGAGTGGCCTGTCCGAAATGCGGAAAGGACATCGTACTCAAGAAGACGAAGAAGGGCAGACGCTACTATGGCTGTATCGATAATCCGGAATGTGATTTTATGGTATGGCAGAAGCCGGTAGACAAACGATGTGAAAAATGCGGATCTATACTGGTGGAAAAGGGCAATAAGCTGGTCTGCTCCGATGAAAAGTGCGGATATGTTATAAATAAGCCGTAAAGGGACTGCAAATTTCAGAATATATTCTGAAAAATTGAAAAAATATAATAAATTGCTTTTATACGCATTGAAGTTTGACGCTATATATGGTAAGATAACAATAATTTTAAAGTTAGCTGGATGTCATAGACATTCTTTTGAAGGAGGTTCATATGAGCAGCGTACAATTGTTGGATAAAACCAGAAAAATCGGAAAACTTCTGCATAATAATAATTCCAGTAAGGTAGTCTTCAATGATATCTGCCGTGTCATGAGGGAAATCCTCAATTCCAATGTGCTTGTCATCAGTAAAAAGGGCAAGGTGCTCGGTGTGGGGATTTCGGACGGAGTAGAGGAAATTCAGGAGCTGATTAAGGATGAGGTCGGAGGCTTCATTGATAATATGCTCAATGAAAGGCTTTTGGCTGTTCTTTCTACCAAAGAGAATGTCAATCTGGAGACGCTTGGATTTGAAAGCGCGGATATCCGAAAGTTCCAGGCCATTATTTCACCGATTGAGATTGCAGGTGAGAGACTGGGTACGTTGTTCATTTACAAATGCAATGAGCAGTATGACATTGATGACATTATACTGTGCGAATACGGTTCTACGGTGGTGGGACTGGAAATGTTGCGGGCTGTCAATGAAGAAAGTGCGGAAGAAAGCAGAAAGCTGGCGGTAGTCAAATCAGCAATCAGTACCCTTTCCTTTTCGGAAATGGAGGCTATTACCCACATTTTTGATGAGCTGAATGGAATGGAAGGTATTCTGGTGGCCAGCAAGATTGCCGACCGCGTGGGAATCACCCGTTCGGTGATTGTGAATGCCCTGCGGAAGTTTGAAAGTGCGGGAGTCATCGAATCCCGTTCTTCCGGCATGAAGGGCACTTACATTAAGGTGCTTAACGACGTGGTATTTGATGAAATTGAAAAGCTGAAGCTTCAGAATAAGAAATGAATATAGGAAAAAAGACCTATTTATGACAAATAGGTCTTTTTTTATGAAAAAAAACTTGTCTTTTCTGTCGAATAATCTATAATAAAATAGAGCGGCTATAGTATACCCTGCTTTCAAAAACAACAAGATATTGTGATTTAGGGAAAAAAGGAAGGACTTATATGATAAATTCAAACGTATATGATTATGTGAATGTTCTGGATAAGGCACTGGATGCAGCGTCCCTCAGAAATCAGGCGCTGGCCAATAATCTTGCGAATGCTACAACACCGGGCTATAAGAGGCAGGATGTGTCTTTTGAGACAGAGCTTGGAAAGGCTCTCGGACATAATCGGTTCAAAAGTATGGATGAGAAGGTTGGAAATGTGGAGCTTGGCCGTTTGAAGCCACGTACTTATACAGACTATGCAGGGTATTCCTACCGGGTGGACGGCAACAACGTGGATCCGGATACGGAGGGCGTGGAGCTGGCTGCTAATCAGATCAAATACAATGGTCTTATGGCTGCTGTCAATCAGGAATTTGCCAATTTGAAGCTGGTTACGAAATAGAGTGTGTAATAGGAGGAAGGAAACATGAGTATTTTTTCGGCATTTGATATCAATGCTTCCGGTATGACTGCGCAGCGTTATCGGATGGATATTATTTCACAGAATGTGGCGAATGCCAATACGACCCGCACGGCAGACGGTACACCTTATCGCAGAAAGGTAGTTACTTTTTCGGAAAAGGAATCACAGACTCCGTTTTCAAGGGTTTTGAATGAAGCCAGAGATAATTATTCAGGTAAGGGTGTAAAGGTGAGCGGTGTCTATGAAGATACGGCTACAGATTTTGTAAAGACCTATGATCCGTCACATCCTGATGCGGACGAGGACGGTTATGTATGGTATCCGAATGTCAATATTATCACGGAGATGACCAATATGATTGATGCCTCCAGAGCATACGAGGCCAATGCGACAGCTTTCAATGCCAGCAAGAGTATGGCTTTGAAGGGCCTGGAGATGGCACAGTAGGCAGGACATCAGGGAAGATAATTCCGCAGAGATTTGAGTGAAAAAGAAAAGGAAGATTGAAAATGGATATTTCATCATTGTATAATATCAGTTCGGGAGTCATTCGCGAGGCGGCTGAAAATACAGGAGTTTCGGGAAAGCAGACGGAAACACAGAGTGACATGTTTGCATCCATTCTGAATTCGGCAATTGATAATCTGAATGAGACGAATGCCTATATCTCAGATGCCGAGAATGAGAAGATCAAACTGGCGCTTGGACAGACAGATAATACACATGATCTTACCATAGCGATGCAGAAGGCGTCGGAAGCGATTCAGTATACGGTAGCAGTGAGGGACAAGTTCCTGGAAGCCTATAAAGAAATCATGAACATGCAGATTTAAGGAATGAGTACATAGAAATGTGAGGATAGAACGGTCATGATGGACAGGATCAAGGCAATTCCTGCGAAAGTACTGGAATGGTGGAACAGATTTACTGCAAAGCAGAAGACGATTATCGTATGTATAGCGGCAGGCGTGATTCTCGCACTGGCTATTTTAGCGACAGTTCTGACAAGACCGCAGTACGTAGTATTGGCGAATTGCGAAACAACGAAGGAAGCATCAACGATTGTTGAACTTTTAGAGGGAGAACAGATTACATATGAGACCTCTTCCGACGGCCTGACAATCCGGGTACTGAAGAAGGATGAGTCAGAAGCCAGCCTGCTGCTGGGTGCAAATGATATTCCCGCAGCTTCCTATGGAATTGAAAATGTAACAAACGGCGGATTCAGTACAACAGAATCTGATAAGCAGAAAACCTATAAGCTTTATCTGGAAAAGAAAATGGAAGAGGATTTGATGACGATGTCTTCCATTAAAAAAGCGGATGTACAGTTCTCTATTCCGGAAAATGACGGTACGCTGATTGCAAAGTCAGAGGAATCTCATGCAAGTATTATTTTAGAGCTGGATGGAGAGTTTACACAGGAGAATGCTTCTGCAGTTGCCAGAATCGTGGCCACTGCTCTTGGTAATGAAACGACCAATAATATTGTCATTATTGATACGATGGGAAATCTTCTGTTTTCAGGAGAAGAAAATTACTCCATCTCGGGTAATGCCAACAGCCAGCTTGCGGTCAAGCAGCAGGCAGAGAAGATGGTGCAGGAGGCAGTGCGCAAGGTACTGCTTGGGACGAATGAATTTACGAATGTGGAGGTATCCAGCAATCTTTCCCTGGATTTTTCCTCCAAGGAGCTGACCTCGCATGACTATACGGCAGCCGATGGACAGGATCAGGGCTTAAAGAGCCATGAGGATATTTATGAAGCGGAATCTACCGGCGGTACCAGTGGTGTGCCGGGCACGGATTCCAATGGAACGGATAATGATACGACTTACGTGATGCCGGATTCGGAGATATCTACCTCCTCTACATCCGAGCGTTCTACAGATTATTTGCCGAATGAGAAAATCACGAAGGAAACGGTGCCGCCGGGGGTAATCCAGTATGCGGAATCATCTTTGTCAGCAGCGGCTATCAATTATAAAGTCATAAACGAAGATGATATTAAGGCTCAGGGACTGTTAGACGGTATCACCTGGGAGGAATATAAGGCTGCAAACGGCGAGCGGACGAAGCTGGATGTGGATCCGGATTTGGTTACCGTAGTAGCAAGGGCAACGGGAATCCCGGAAGAAAATATCATGCTGGTGGCTTATGAAGAGCCGATGTTCATTGACAGCGAGGGCTCATCCTTCAGCACGACGGATATTGTTACGATCATTCTGATTATTGTGATTCTGGCGCTGCTTGCTTTTGTGGTATTCAGAAGTATGGCAGGAGAGAAGAAGCAGGAGCAGGAGGAAGAGCTTTCCGTGGAAAGCCTGCTGCAGTCTACACCTGAGTCTGATTTGGAAGATATTGAAATGAATGATAAATCAGAGGCACGTAAGCTGATAGAAAAATTTGTGGACGAGAATCCGGAAGCTGTTGCGAATCTGCTTCGCAACTGGCTGAACGAGGATTGGGGGTAAAAAAATGGCAATGTCGTCAGACGCTACAATCGGAGGGCTGCAGAAAGCGGCGATTCTTCTGATTGTACTGGGACCCGAAAAATCGGCGACCATTTTTAAACATCTGAAGGAAGAAGAAATTGAAGAACTCACATTGGAAATAGCAAATACCAGAAGTATTACGCCGCAGATCAAGGATCAGGTCATCAATGAATTTTACGAGATCTGTCTGGCGCAGCAGTATATTTCAGAGGGTGGTATCGGATATGCCAAGGAATTGCTGGAAAAGGCTCTTGGTACGGAGAAGGCAATGGATGTTATCGGCAAGCTGACAGCATCCCTGCAGGTAAAACCGTTTGAATTTATCCGTAAGACGGACGCCTCCCAGCTGCTTAACTTTATTCAGGATGAGCATCCGCAGACCATTGCACTCATTATGTCCTATCTTCCATCGCATCAGGCATCCATCGTATTATCTGCGCTGCCGCCGGACAGACAGGCTGATGTGGCAAAGCGTATCGCTATGATGGACAGAACCAGCCCGGAGGTAGTAAAGGAAGTGGAAAAGGTATTGGAATCCAAGCTGTCTTCTTTGGTAAATCAGGATTACACCGTAATCGGTGGTGTGGATGCCGTCGTCGAGATTTTGAATACGGTAGACCGCGGAACCGAGAAGCACATTATGGAAACTCTGGAAATCGAGGAACCGGAGCTTGCAGACGAGATCCGCAAGAAGATGTTTGTATTCGAGGATATTTTGCTGCTGGATGACAGGGCAATCCAGAGAGTTTTGCGTGATGTGGATAATAATGATCTGGCAATCGCGTTAAAGGGTGCCAATGAGCAGGTACAGAATACGATCTTTAATAACCTTTCCAAGCGTCTTGCAGTAATGATTAAGGAAGATATGGAGTTTATGGGTCCGGTTCGTATGAAGGATGTGGAAGAGGCACAGCAGAAGATTGTAAATATTATCAGAAAACTGGAAGATTCAGGTGAGATTGTTATCTCCAGAGGCGGAGGTGACGAGATCGTTGTATAGTAATCTGCTGAAAGCAGGCTGGGTAGTCTGCAATGAACAGGAGAAAAAGGTAATTGACAACAACAGTCTGATAGCCAGAAAGCTGGAAGAACTGGGTGGAAGTGTCAGCACTACCACTACCGGCAGACAGACGGGGGAAGAGGAACCGTCTTTTGTACAGGAAGAGAGTGGAGCAGACGGATTGGCTGACGCACTCTTTGCAGATCGGGATGAGGGATTTCAAAGCGGCCTGGATGCGCCGACGGTAGAAATACAGGAGCCGGTTTATGAAGGCCCTTCTCCGGAGGAACTGATCGCGGAGGCAGAAAAGGAAGCAGAGATGATCCGACAGACCGCGCGGGGAGAGGCAGAACAAATTCGCAGTCTTGCCCGTGAGGAAGGTCAAAATCAGGGCTATCAGGAAGGCTATCAGAGCGGACTTGCCAGGATTCAGGAAATGGAGGCCGAACTGGTCAAGAAGGAGGAGATGCTGGAAAGGCGGTATCAGGACAAGATGCGGGAATTGGAGCCACAGTTTGTCGATACCTTAAACGGCATTTATGAGAGAGTCTTTGATGTGAAATTCAGTGAACAGAGAGGACTGGTTCTCCATCTTTTGACCAATGCAATGAGAGGGATTGAGGAGACAAAGGATTTTATTCTGCATGTTTCTCCGCAGGACTATCGGGAAGTGAGAGAGGCAAAGGATATCCTGACAAGTGAGTCACTGGTTGGAAGCGCTACGGTAGAAATCATAGAGGATATGACACTTGGTAAAAATGAGTGTCTTATAGAGACAGGCGGAGGCATTTTTGACTGCAGTCTGGGGACAGAGCTTTCACAGCTGCAAAAGGAATTAAAGCTTCTGTCCTATGAAAAATAGAAGAGATAAAAGGTGGGAAAAAGGACTTGGAAGCAGGATATGTGAATTTCGGCAAATACAGGAGACTGTCAGAAAAGGCCTTTTTTAAGCGTCTGGGAAAGGTTGTCAACGTGGTTGGGCTGACGATTGAATCAGCAGGCCCGGAGGCAAGACTGGGCGATATCTGTTATATCTATCCGAGTCAGGATTCGGAAGAACGGATTATGGCAGAGGTAGTTGGCTTTAAGGACAGCAAAACACTTCTGATGCCCTATGAGGCAACGGATGGAATTGCGGCCGGGTGTATGATTGAAAATTCCGGAGAGGCTTTGAAGGTAGAAGCAGGAGATTTCCTGTTGGGAAAGACACTGGACGGTCTGGGAAGGATTGTGGACAGCGAGACGATACAGGACAGTATCAGAGCGTATGGAGCCTTCTATCGTGTGGAGGCGGCGCCACCGGATCCCATGAGTCGTAAGATTATTGATCAGGTGCTTCCACTGGGAGTCAAGGCGGTGGATGGACTGATTACAGTAGGAAAGGGACAGCGTATCGGTATTTTTGCCGGATCCGGTGTCGGTAAATCCACCCTGATGGGAATGTTTGCCAGAAACACCAGAGCAGATATCAATGTGATAGCGCTGATTGGAGAACGAGGCAGAGAAGTACGTGAATTTATAGAGAGAGATCTGGGTGAAGAAGGCATGAGACGGTCTGTTGTAGTTGTGGCGACTTCGGACAGACCGGCTTTGGAGAGAAAAAAGGCGGCACAGACAGCAACTGCTCTTGCAGAATATTTTCGGGATCAGGGAAAGGATGTTTTACTGATGATGGATTCTCTGACCCGTTTTTCCATGGCACAAAGGGAGATTGGTCTGGCCAGCGGGGAGCCTCCTGTAACCAGAGGATATCCACCGAGCGTTTATTCGGAGATGCCGAAGCTGCTTGAGAGAGCAGGCTGTGCACAATGCGGTTCTATTACGGGTCTGTATACCGTTTTAGTAGATGGCGATGATTTCAATGAGCCGATTACGGACACGGCGCGAAGCATTCTGGATGGACATATCATGTTAAGCAGAAAGCTGGGGCATAAGAATCATTATCCGGCGATTGATGTTTTACAGAGCATTTCCAGATGTATGAGCCAGATTACAGATAAGGAGCACAAGCAGGCTGCCGGAAGGCTGAAAAATGTACTGGCTACCTATAATGAGGCTGAGGATCTGATCAATATCGGAGCATATAAAAGCGGCAGTAATCCCAATATCGATTATGCGATTGAAAAAATCGATGCCGTTAATGAATTTTTATGTCAGGATGTCGAAGAAAAGGTGGAGTTTGAAGAGTCAGTCAGGAGACTGGAGGCTCTGTTTGAGAAATAGAGGTAGCGTATGGCAAGGTTCCGATATCGTATGCAGAGCATACTGGATATCAAGTACAAGATGGAAGAACAGGCCAAAATGGACTATGCGACAGCCAGAATGCGGCTGACGGAGGAAGAAGAAAAAAAGGAGCAGTTAAAGCGGCGGAAGCAAAGCTATGAGGAAGAAAGCCGTGCTGCTTTGAAAGGCAGGCTGAAGGTCAGAAAGATCCAGGAAGCCGGGGAAGCCATTTTGAGGATGGATGAGTATATTGTGCAACAGGATCAGGAAATCAGGAAAGCGCAGATCAGGCTGGATGCGGAAAGGGAAAAGCTGACGGAGCTTATGAAGGAAAGAAAAACCCATGAGAAGCTTCGTGAAAAGGCTTTTGAACAGTTCTTAGCGGAGGAAAACGCCAGAGAAAGCAAGGAAATTGATGAACTGACCAGTTATACCTATGGACAGAAGCAAAAACAGAACCAGGGCGGGTGAAAAGAATGCCGGATTTAAACGAGAATACAGCGGTCACAGATACCGCAGAAGAGAAAAAAAGAATTAAAGCTGAGAGAAAGCAGCTCAAGGCGGAGCAAAAGCAGCAGAAAAAGGAAGCGAAGCAAAAAGCAAAGGAATTGGCAAAGCAGGAAGCAGGTATAGAGGATGAAGAGGAAGGCAACGGAGTATCGGTCGTACTGATTACGCTTTTTATTGTATTGATCTGGATTGCAATTTTGTGTGTCCTCATTAAGCTTGATGTGGGCGGTTTTGGTTCCGGTGTGCTTAAGCCTGTTTTGAAGGATGTTCCGGTCATCAATAAGATTCTGCCTACGACGGAGATGCCGGTGCAGAACGGATCTGAGACGGAGACGGAGGATGGATACGGCGGATACGATAACCTGAGGGAAGCTGTTGACCAGATTAAGGTATTGGAGCTGGAATTGGAAAAGGCGCAGAAGGATAAGCAAAGTGCCGAAGAGGATATGGAAGCCCTGCGGGCAGAGGTAGAACGTCTGCAGTCCTTTGAGGACCAGCAGGTGGAATTTGAACGGATTAAGAATGAATTTTACAATGAAGTGATTTATGCAGAAAAGGGACCCGGAGAAGAGGCCTATCAGAAATATTATGAAGCAATCGATCCGGCAGCAGCGGAAGAGCTTTATAAGCAGGTAGTTCAGCAGGTAGAGGAGAGCGCGGAGGTATCGGACTATGCGAAGGCCTATGCTGCAATGAAGCCGGCTCAGGCAGCCGGAATCTTTGAGGCGATGACGGACAATCTGGACCTTGCAGCCAAGATACTGAATGCGATGTCGGCAGAGGACCGCGGAAAAATATTAGGTGTGATGGATTCGGAAATAGCAGCCCGTCTGACCAAGATTATGGATCCGGAGTACTAGGTATATTTCCTGCAAGATGTGGTTGGAAGAAACCACAATTTGTAGTATAATAGAATAATAACTCGCACACAAAAAATATGTGCAGAGCTATTATATAAATCAGTACCTTGAAAACTGAAGAAAGGAGGAAAAGGAATGACCAGTACATCAGTAAAAGGAGTGGAACTGTACACGGCAAATCTGGCCAGAACAGCCGGAAACGGTACGGCGAAAAAGGATGCGTTTACGGATTGCTTTACGGAAGTATGCAGCCGGAATCAGCAGAATAAACAGCCGTCGGATTTGAATACGGCAGTGAAAAAGGGCTCACAGAGCACACGGACAGAACGTGCAGTACATAATTCACTTCGGGACAAGGTGTCTTCCGGTACCGAAGAAGTAACCAATGAGGAATTACCGGAAGAAAATTTGGAGGAAGAGGTTCTGAAAGCAGTGGATGAAATCATGGCAGCCATTGCAGAGCAGCTTGGTCTGACGAAGGAGCAGGTTGCAGATACCATGCAGCAGCTTCAGATGCAGCCGGAACAGCTGCTTACCAGCGAAGGAATCACAGATCTGATGATTGCACTTTCAGGCGGAGAGGGTCAGGTGAATTTGCTGACGGATGAAAATCTATATCAGTCGGTGAAGGAGGTGACACAGACTCTGGAGGATGTGATGTCCGGGCTGGAAACAGAAACAGGCATGGATGCAGAACAGTTAAAGGCGCTCCTTGAGAAAATGACTGAGCAGCAAAAACATCAGGAGGTTCAGCCGGCAGAGGATGAAATGGTAATGCTGAACGTGGAGAAGCCTGCGGTGGAAACAGATCGCAGCGCATTCATGACAGAATTCACAAGGGAAAAGGAACCCACCACAATAACAGGAACTGCAGCAGACCAGACACAGCAGCCGGAGCAGGTAACGCAGGTGAATGGAGCAGAGCAGAAGGAAGCATCCGGAAAGGATGCGGGAAAAGAGCAGACCGCCAATCAGGAGGGAAGCTATTTACAGCAAGTGAACGGACAGACTATGAAAGCAGATGTGGAACAGCTGGTTCAGGAATCTGTATGGCAGGATACGGATACAGAGGAAATCATGAAACAGATTGTAGATTACATGAAGGTTCAGGTGAAAGCAGATATGACACAGATGGAAATCCAACTCCATCCGGCCAGTCTTGGAACTATCAATGTTCACATCGCAGCAAAAGAAGGTATGATTACCGCACAGTTTACCGCACAGAATGAAGCAGTGCGAAATGCACTGGAATCCCAGGTTGTTCAGCTGAAGGAAGCCCTGAATGAACAGGGAGTGAAGGTAGAAGCGGTAGAGGTAACGATTGCAAGCCATGAGTTTGAGCGTAATCTGGAACAGAACCAGTCTGGCAGCGGACATGCGCGGGAAGAAGAAAGAAAGACATCCAAAAGGATAAATCTGAATCTGACGGGCATGGAAGAAGCAGAGCTGGAGGATATGGGAGAAGCAGAAAAGATTGCGGCGGATATGATGGCAAGAAGTGGCAATACAGTTGATTTCAGCGCATAGGAAAGGAGAAAAGAATGAGTTTAGTAGCACCAGTTGTAGATGGAAAAATTCAGGATACCAGTGCATCGTCCAATTCCCTTTCTGCCAGTCAGACAAAGGACAGCAACAGTACGCTGGATAAGGATGCGTTCCTGCAGCTTTTGGTGGCGCAGATGAAGTATCAGGATCCGTTGGAGCCTACCTCCAATACGGAATATATTTCACAGTTTGCGACCTTCTCCGAATTGGAGCAGATGCAGAATATGAGTGCAACAATGGATCTTCAAAGAGCTTCTTCGTTAGTAGGTGAAAATGTCATTTTGAAGGTAACTGCGAAAAACGGTGGAGTCAGCTATGTGACCGGCCCCGTGGATTATGTGGAAATGGAGAATAACAAGGCTTATTTATCCGTAAAAGGCAATCTGTATTCCATGGATGATCTGGTGACTGTAGTGGACAGCGAATATCAGGTAGCCTTTGATAAGGCCAATGATCTGCTGACGGATTTGTATAAGCTTCCGACCTATTCCGCACTTACGATTGATGATATGGATGCAGTGCTTGCAATCAAGAAGACCTACAATGCCATGACAGAATATGAGCAGAGCTTCCTGACGGATGATGAAAAGACCGTGCTGACGAAGTATTTCGACAAGATGAAGGAGCTGATGCTTGCGGCAGGCATTGAAGAGCCGGAGGAAGAAAAGAAAAAGACCATGGAGCAGATGATGGAAGAGCTTCTTGGTAAGATTGATGATCTGGTAGACGGAGTGGGAAATATTTCCGTATCAGGCGGCTCGGGTTCGGATACGACGAATCAGGCCACACAGACAGATGATCAGAAGCAGGATGATACGACGGATGAAACGAATCCGACAGATGAGACTGCATCGACAGATAAGACCACATCGGCGGATCAGCCAGAATCGTCCGAAAACAGTGATCAGACAGGAGAGTCTGGAAGCAGTAATCAGACAGGTGGGGCGGATGACAGTACAGCAGATACCTGACAGAACATCCAATCGAAACTGTGAATGAGAGAAGGAGAACGATTATGAAAATTCAGAATAATCCATTCCTTTCTATTGAACAATTACAGGATCAATACCTGAAACAGACAAAACCGGCGGCGAACAGGACAACGAGTGAAGGTCTTTCATTTCAGGATATTTTAGCTACGAAGGCGGAGGAAAACGAGAAAATCAAATTTTCCAAGCATGCTTCCAACCGACTGAGTGACCGGAATATCACATTGACCGATAATCAGCTGGAACGTTTGAGCGAAGGAACGCAGAAAGCCGGAGCGAAAGGAATCAGAGAATCGCTGGTACTCGTAGACTCTTTGGCATTCATTGTCAACGTACCGAATAAGACGGTAGTGACAGCAATGAATCAGACAGAGGCAGACGAGAATGTATTTACAAACATTGATGGTGCCGTTATTATGTAGCCGGACCTTACAGGAGGCGAAGCATCCCCGACCGACAGAAGGGATGGACGGACCGCATATATGAAGGAGGTCATTCAATTATGATGAGATCACTTTTTGCTGGTGTGGCAGGACTCAAAACACATCAGACAAAAATGGACGTTATCGGTAACAATATCGCAAACGTCAACACAGTAGCATATAAATCGCAGTCTGCTACCTTCAGTGATTTGATGTATCAGACAACACAGAGAGCATCCGGTCCGAATGCAGAGACCGGAACCGCAGGTACGAATGCCAAGCAGATTGGTCTTGGTGTAAAGATGGGAGCTATCAAAACCGCTATTACGACAGAGGGTGCAGCTCAGACGACAGGTGATCCTTTTGATGTCAAGATTACAGGAGAGTCCTTCTTTATTGTAAACGGAGGAGGACAGAACGTCTTTACAAGAGATGGTTCCTTCTATGTGGATGCAGCAGGCAATCTGGCTATGGCAAGCAACGGATACAATGTCATGGGATGGCTGCCGGATACCCAGAATCCGACGACCATTAAGAAGGATACCGTACAGGCGCTGCGTGTCATGAGCCCGGAAGCGATGCAGTATGATCCGAAGGCTACGGAGGCGGGAACGCTGTCCGGTATTCTGGATAGGAACGATCCGAATGTGGCTACAACAGACGGAAGGGTATTGAGTCTTCAGTTTTATGATAATAAGGGTTATTCTTATACCATGAAATTTGCTATGAAGGAAATCATAGATGCGAATACAGGAGCCGTAGATCCGGGAAAATACACATTGGATTTGACACAGGTGCTCGATTCAGAAGGAAATGCGGTGGCAGACAATGCAGGGTTTGAGTTAAATCAGACAACTATTACTTTTGATTTGGACTCTGGTAAGGTAACAGATGTTAAAAATGCTGATACAGATACCTTTGAAAGCGATAAAACTACGGGTGTTTTTAATTTTACAGTAACAAATAAAACGGCAACAGCAGATGGAGGTACAGAAGGCTTCCGTAATATCAAAATAGATGTCGGCAGTGTCCTCTGGTGGGACAACGGCGGCACCTCTACCATTGGTATGGAAAAGGGCGATCCGGACGGACTCAATGCAGGACGTAAGGTCGGCAACCTGTCCGGTATTTCCATCCAGGATGATGGTATGATTTATGCTTCTTATGACAATGGACAGAGAAGACTGCTCGGACAGATTGCCGTTGCTAAATTTGCCAATGCTTCCGGTCTGGAAAAAGCAGGAGATAATCTGTACAAGCAGACCCTGAACTCCGGTGAATTTGATGGCATCGGTGTGACGGTTGATTCGGACGGTGAGGGATATTTCTCTACCGGCGTACTGGAGATGAGTAATGTGGACTTATCCTCCGAGTTTACAGAAATGATTACGACCCAGAGAGGTTTTCAGGCAAACAGCCGTATCATTACGGTTTCGGATACGCTGCTGGAGGAGCTGACCAACTTAAAACGATAAGTAATTAGGTACATGGGCAGGGGGACTGACACAGGTCCCCTTGGTCATTATGGTGTGCTGTAGCGCACAGACTTTACAGCTGAATAGGAAAACAATGGTGCTGTCAGAAGACACACCATGGAAATAAATGGTTGTGAGGTAAGCAAAATGATTGATCTTACAAGGATGAATGGCAGTGTGTTAACGATTAACGCCGAACTGATTGAATCAGTAGAGGAGACGCCGGATACGGTCATTACGCTGACAACTGGACGGAAAATAATTGTAAAAGAAAGTAGACAAGCAGTGAAAAATTTAGTAAAATCTTATAGAAAGGACATTTTTGCGTAAAAAATCCTCGAAAAGGAGAGGTTTCTTTCGCAAAAAGGGAGGTTGGAACTAGTGGATTTAGCGTCGATTATTGGATTGGTAGTATGTTTGGTACTGGTTATTTTCGGTATTGTCAGTGGTGACCAGGGCTTTGCGGCATTAGGCAACTTTCTGGATTCTGCTTCTGCACTGATTACCTTTGGTGGAGCCTTCTGTTGTGTTATGGCATCTTATACGATGCCATCCTTTGTCAATGGATTAAAGAGCTTCACTCTGATTTTTAAGAGCCCGTCTTTGAATACTCCCCAGATTATTGCAAAGATCATAGAGTTATCCAATGTGGCAAGAAAAGAAGGTCTGCTGTCTTTGGAAGAGGCGGCAGGAGACCTCGATGATGTATTCCTGAAAAAAGGAATCCTTTTGATTGTCGATGGTACGGATCCTGAGCTGGTGAGGGCTATCATGGAGACGGAATTGACCAGCGTGGATGACAGACATCGTAAGAATATCGGCTTTTGGCAGGATGTTGCAGCGATGGGGCCTGCCTGGGGTATGATTGGTACCTTGATCGGATTGATCAATATGTTAAAGATGCTGGATGACCCATCCGCAATCGGACCGAATATGGCCGTTGCATTGATTACGACCTTATATGGTTCTATTTTGGCAAACTGGATAGCTACGCCGACAGCGAACAAGCTGAAGGCATTCAATAATGAAGAGATGTTAGTGAAGGAGATTATGATTGAAGGTCTTCTGTCTATTCAGGCAGGAGAGAATCCTCGTGTCATTGAAGAAAAGCTGAAATCCTTCCTGGCACCGAAGGACAGACAGAACCCTCAGGAAGAGGGCGATGGGGGTGAAGAGTAAATGGCCAAGAGAAAGCCGGAAGAGTCACCGCCCGCAGCCGCGTGGATGGCGACCTTTAGTGACTTGATGAACCTGCTTCTCTGCTTCTTTGTATTGCTCTTTTCCATGTCTACCGTGGATGCAGAGAAATTTGAAGCAATGGCAGAATCCTTTTCTCAGACCTTCAGTATTTTTTCAGGAGGCGCGAGTGCAATTGGAGACGGTCTCTTAATCAGTAACGGAGTCAGTCAGTTAAATGAGCTCGATCAATACATAAACAGCACAGGCAAAGCCGAGGATGTGGAAGCCGAGGATCCTGAAGCAATTGATAAAGCGGAAATGGAAAAGCTTGCCAAATCTGAGGAACTGGCAGAGAAAATCTCTGAGGCATTGGAGGAAAATAATCTGGAGGAAGTGGTAGATGTCACTTTCAATTCCCAATATGTGCAGCTTACTCTAAAGGGTGCTTTGCTCTTTGATTCGGGCAGCGACGAGCTGCGGGAGGAATCTATGCCTGTCGTATCCAAGGTGGCAGTGATTCTGGAGCGATATGCGGAAAGCACGATAGAAATTGAAGGGCATACAGACAATGTGCCGATCCATAATGCAAGATTTGCCAATAATGATGAACTGAGCAGTTTCCGGGCGCTTGCCGTATTCCGTTATCTGGTTGAAAATACGGATCTGCAGCCTGCTATGATTAAGCATTCTGGCAGAGGTGAGTATGTTCCGGTAGCAGATAATGCAACACCGGAAGGTAGAGCGAAGAACAGACGTGTAGAGATTAAGATTTATCATACATTGAGTTCATAAGGAATGTGAGAGGAAAGGGAAATGAAAAAAAATATTTTATCAATCGTGATTCTGGCATTGCTGATCGTAAATATTGCATTGACTGCGATTATGATGTTCAGTGTTACCGGCATGACGAAGAAAACAAGTGCGTTGGTGGATGATATTGCTTCCATCATCAAGCTGGATATGGCAAACGGTCTGGAGGAAGAACCGGCGGCAAGCATACCGATGAGTGATGTGGCAGTACATGAACTGCCGGAATCCATGACAATTCCTCTGAAGATTGGAGAGGATGGAGAACAGCATTATGTAGTGGTAGCTGTTTCCTTATCTATGAATACCAAGGATAAAGATTATGAGACCTATAATGCCAGCCTGCAGGAAAAACAGAGCCTGATTCAGAACCAGATCATTGACGTGTTTGGTTCTCATACCATAGAAGAGGCGCAGGGAAATCAGGATGCGCTGAAACGGGAGATTGTACAGAAGATTCAGGAAATGTATGATTCCAAGTTTATTTTTAATGTGAATTTCAGTGATATCAAATTCCAGTAAGCCTTTGGCTTGAATAAATGATGCAGGGAGGTGAGCCAGGTGGGTGAAGTCTTATCTCAAAATGAGATAGACAGGTTACTGGATGCGCTCAGTACCGGTGATCTGGATGTGGATGAGATGCAGGAAAGGGACGAAAGGGTCGTAAAGGATTATGACTTTAAGCGTCCGGCCAAATTCTCGAAGGAGCATCTGCGTACACTGGAGATTATTTTTGAACATTATGGCCGGTTATTATCAACGAACCTGCCTGTCTATTTAAGAAAAACAGTGCAGGTTGCGGTGGTCAGTTCTGAAACGGTTACCTATTCCGAATTTCAGAATGCCTTGTCCAACCCGGTAATTCTGGGAATTATCAACTTTCAACCGCTTAGCGGAACAATTTTGATAGAACTGGCCGCAAATATTGGGTTTGCCATGATAGACCGAATGCTCGGCGGGCAGGGAAATCCTTTGGAAAAGAACAGGGATTTTTCAGAAATTGAATTGATTATTCTGGAAAAAATCATGGTGATCTGTATGCAGCTTTTAAGAGATCCATGGAAGAATGTTGTGGAAATCAGCCCGGTTTTGGAGCGTATTGAGACAAATTCACAGTTTGCGCAGGTTATTGCACCTACGGATATGATTGCCATTGTCACCCTGAATATTAAGGTAGGAGACGTAGAGGGTATTATGAACATTTGTCTTCCCTACTTTACATTGGAAGGTGTTATGGATAAATTGAATACCAAGTACTGGTATTCTACGATGCAGGATAAGAACGATGTGGATTATGAAGAAGCCATAGAATCGCTCATCAAGCGTGTGGATATCCCATTGAAGGCTCTGCTCGGACAGACTGCGATTTCAGTCAATGATTTTATAAATCTGCAGTGTGGAGATATTATCAGACTTGGTTCCAAGGTAGACGAGGAGCTGCCCGTCTATGTTGGAAATATTAAAAAATTTACTGCACTTCCCGGTACGGATGATAAGCATTATGCCGTGCAGGTAATGTCAGTAATCAGAGAGGGGGAATAGGCCCATGGATGGAATGCTGTCACAGGACGAGATTAACGCGCTATTGAATGGGATGACAGATAATTCAGACGGTGGAGGTACGGATAAGCCCGCTGACACAGGAGGAATTGATGAAGATCTTCTGACTGCAGAGGAGCGGGATGCCATTGGTGAAGTGGCTAATATCAGTATGGGATCCTCAGCAACGACCTTGTACTCATTGGTCAATAGAAAGGTCAATATCACCACACCGACGGTCAGTCTTGCAAACTGGTCAACCATGCTTGCTACATATGAGAAGCCCTGTGTTTTTATACAGATCAAATATACGACGGGACTTGATGGCAGTAATATTCTGATTCTGAAGGAACAGGATGTTAAGATTATAACAGATCTGATGATGGGTGGAGACGGAACCAATATAGAGGGAGAAATCGGAGAATTGCAGCTGAGTGCGATTTCCGAGGCTATGAACCAGATGATGGGTTCATCGGCGACCTCCATGTCTTCCATGTTAGGAAAATTGATTGATATCAGTCCGCCAGAGGCGAGCCGTATTGATTTATCGGAGAAGAATCCGGCAGATATTGCTTCTTTCCTGACAGGTACTTTTGTAAAAATTGAGTTCAGAATGCAGATTGATGATCTGGTGGATAGTACTATTTTACAACTGTATCCGATTGATTTTGCTAAATCATTGTATGATATTTTTATCGGTAACATGGCGGGGGCTTCTACTCAGAGTGCTGCGCCTGAACCACAGCCACAGGCAGCGCAGACAGCCGGAAATGCTCCACAGCCGGAAGCAGCGCCACAGGCAGCACAGGTATACGCACAGATGCCGCAGATGGGAATGCCTCAAATGGCTATGCCACAGATGGGGATGCCGCAGATGGGAATGCCACAGATGGGGATGCCACAGATGGGAATGGCACCGCAGGGCTATGGTCAGATGCAGGGGATGGATATACAGCCGGCACAGTTTCAGAATTTTTCGACTGGCTTTAATCCAATGCAGAGTCAGGAGAATATTGGACTGATTATGGATGTCCCGCTGGAGGTAACAGTAGAATTGGGCAGAACCAAGAAATCTATTTCAGAGATTTTGGATTTTGCACCGGGTACGATTATAGAGCTTGATAAAATCGCCGGAGAGCCGGTAGATGTTTTAGTAAATGGAAAGCTGGTTGCCAAAGGTGAAGTAGTAGTGATTGAAGAAAGCTTTGGCGTCAGGGTAACAGAAATTATAAAATAATCAGAACAGGAGAGGAAAAGATGGCAAAAAATATTTTAATTTGTGATGATGCAGCATTTATGCGTATGATGATTAAGGATATTTTATCCAAAAACGGCTATAATATCGCCGGAGAGGCAGAAAACGGAATGGTTGCGGTAGAAAAATACAAAGAGTTAAAACCGGACCTTGTACTGATGGATATTACCATGCCGGAGATGGACGGAATTCAGGCGCTTAAGAATATCAAGGCAGCTGATCCGGGTGCAATGGTAATTATGTGTTCTGCAATGGGTCAGCAGGCTATGGTTATTGAATCCATTCAGGCAGGAGCAAAGGACTTTATCGTAAAACCGTTCCAGGCAGATCGTGTACTGGAAGCAGTCAAGAAGGTTGTGGGTTAAATGCTGCTTACGATGGGAAAACTGGATGCAGCCGCACAGTTTTTCACGGTTCTGATTATTTTTATCGCGGTTTTGGCTTTGACGTATTATACGACAAAGTGGACCGCGAGTTATCAGAAGGGCAGACTTTCCAGCAAAAATATTGAGGTTATTGAGACCTTTAAGCTGACGACAAACAAATATATTCAGATCATACGGACGGGACAAAAGTATCTGGTCATTGCACTTTGTAAAGATACGGTAACCGTTTTGACTGAATTGGAAGAAGCAGAAATTCAGAGGCTGGAAGCAACGGACGGAAACGGATTCCGGTTTCAGGACATTCTGGATAAGGCAAAAACGATGAAACCGAAAAAGTAGGCGCTTGGTGAATGAAAAATTTATTTTCCGGAATTAAAAAAATAAGTATGGTATGCCTGCTCGTAGTGGTAGGCATATTCTGTATCAGCCCATGGAAGGTATATGCAACGGTACCGGATACCCATTTCGAGAATGAGACGGGGATGACAGATACCCGAACCAACATCGAGGGACCCGGTACGGCACAGACTCCGGAGGAGCTTCAGGAATTAAATATTGCAAATAATCTCACGATTACATATCAAAATGGCAATGGGGAAGTGGCAGGCACATTGAGAATCCTGATTATGCTGACATTGATTGCAATGGCACCGATTCTCTTAATTATGCTGACTTCCTTTACCAGAATTATCATTGTGCTGCATTTTACAAGATCGGCCTTAAATACCCAAACAGCACCTCCGAACCAGGTTCTGATTGGGTTAACTTTGTTTTTAACCTTTTTCATTATGAGTCCGGTCATCTCCGAGATCAATACGGAGGCAGTGCAGCCCTTTGAAGCCGGGGAGATTACGCAGGAGGAGTTCTTTGAACGGGGGATGGCTCCGCTGCGTGAGTTTATGTATCCTCAGACACAGACTAAGGATGTGCGGATGTTTATGGAAATATCCGGTCTGGAGTGGGATGGTGAATCCATTGATGAGATACCGACTTCCGTTCTGATTCCGAGTTTTATCATCAGTGAGCTTAGAACTGCATTTATTATAGGCTTTTTGATTTATATACCATTTATTGTAATTGATATGGTAGTGGCATCAACCCTTATGAGTATGGGTATGATGATGCTGCCGCCTACCACGATTTCCATGCCGTTTAAGATATTATTGTTCGTTCTGGCGGATGGATGGAATCTGGTCATTGGAAATCTGGTAAAAACCTTTTATTAGAAGACGGCTAAAGGATAGGATAGCGTATGTCAATTGACAGTGTTGTGGAAATTTCAAGAACTGCATTATATACCATTATCAAGACTTCGGCGCCGGTGCTGTTAATTTCATTGGTGATTGGTCTGATTATCAGTATTTTTCAGACAGTGACTTCGATTCAGGAGCAGACGCTGACCTTTGTGCCCAAGATTATTTGTGTTTTTCTGGGGCTGATGCTGCTTGGACACTGGATGCTGCAGCAGATGGTGGAGTTTATGGAACAGCTTTGGGGAAATTTTGCTTATTATATCAGATGAATGGGTGCGGAGAATGATTGATTTTTCTTTTTCCATGGCAGAGCTGGAATTTTTTCTGATGATTTTAGTCAGAGTGACCTGTTTTATATATATTGCGCCCTTTTACGGAATGAGTAATACTCCGGGAAGGGTCAAAATCGGACTTGGATTTTTTGTATCCGTCCTGTTGTATTATGCAATTACACCACATGAGGCGCTGCAGTATACGACGCTTTTGGGGTTTACTGCGATTGTGCTGAAGGAAGCGGCGGTTGGTCTGATCATTGGTTTAGGCGCTCAGCTTTGCACGATGATTGTGAACTTTTCCGGTACGTTGATTGATATGGAGATCGGGTTGTCCATGATGAATGAGTATGATCCGACTACGAAGCAGTCGCTTAGCATTTCGGCAGTATACTATAATTATCTGATCATGCTGATGCTGATTATCAGTGGAATGCATCGGTATATTCTTCGGGCGCTGATGGATGCCTATACGCTGATTCCGGTCAACGAGGCTGTGTTTCACGCCAACAGACTGCTGGAAAATATGCTGGAATTTATGAGTGATTATCTGATTATCGGATTTCGGATCTGTCTTCCGGTGTTTATTGTAACTACGGTAGTGAATGCCATTCTGGGGATTCTGGCGAAGGTGGCTCCGCAGATGAATATGTTTGCGGTAGGTATTCAGATTAAAATTCTGGTCGGACTTTCTGTGCTGTTTTTGACAGTCGGTATGCTGCCGGGAGCCGCTGATTTTATCTATACGGAAATGAAGCGCATGATAGTAGGATTTGTGGAGGCATTGATGTGATACTTTCCTTGAATCTGCAGTTTTTTGCAAAGGATGGGCCCGGCGGAGAAAAGACAGAGCCGGCTACCGAGAAAAAGCTTTCAGATGCCAGAAAAGAAGGGCAGGTTGCCAAATCCCGCGAGATCGGGAATGGCTTTGCACTTCTGGGTCTGTTTCTGTTATTAAAATTCTGGGCAGGCAGTTTGGGAGAACGGATGTTATCTATTTTTCCGGCCTATTATGATAAGATGGCAGAGACAATCAGGCTGTACAATGGTCAGATTGCAGAGGGTACGATTTCCAGTCTTTTATTACAGATGTTATTGAATACCCTTATCATGATTTTTCCGGTGCTGATCGTCGGTGTAGCCATTACCTTAGTGACAGAGATTGCACAGGTTAAGTGGAAACCGACGGCGAAGCCGTTGCAGCCGAAATTCAGTAAACTGAATCCCGTGAAGGGGTTTCAGAAAATTTTTTCCTCACAGTCGTTGATGGAGCTGATCAAGTCGATTGCCAAGATTGGATTGATTACCTATATTGCCTATACGACCTTAAAGGATCAGGTCGGAATGATTTTTCGTTTGTATGACATGCCTTTGAAGCAGGCTATTGTGCTGCTTGGAGATGTCGTATCCAATCTGGGACTGAAAATTTCTGCTTTCTATCTGGTCATTTCCTTTGTTGATTTTGGCTATCAGAAATGGAAATTCAGTGAAGATATGAAGATGACCAAGCAGGAAGTGAAGGATGAGTATAAAAATGCGGAAGGAGATCCGCAGGTCAAGGGAAAAATCCGCCAGAAGATGCGGGAGGTGTCTCAGAGGCGTATGATGCAGGCTCTTCCTGAGGCCGATGTCGTAATTACAAACCCGACCCATTATGCGGTCGCTGTGAAATATGATGCAGAAAAATACGATGCCCCGATCGTCTTAGCCAAAGGTGAGGACTATCTGGCACAGAAGATAAAGGAAAAAGCACGGGAATGTCATATTGAAATTGTGGAAAATAAGCCGCTTGCCAGAATGCTCTATGCCAATGTTGAGGTGGGAGAGCTGATTCCGCCGGAGCTGTATCAGGCGGTGGCGGAGGTGCTTGCCATGGTATATAAAATGCAGGGCCGTGTATAAGATAGGAGGAAAAAGGCATGAAAAAGGCAGATATTGGCGTAGCGTTATATGTGCTGGCAGCGTTCGTCATGTTGATCGTTCCGATTCCGAACTGGCTGCTCGATATACTGCTTGCCGTAAATATGTCCGTTGCCTTTTCGATATTATTCGGCTGTATGTTTGCCAGGGAAGTGTTGGACATGTCCTTCTTCCCGACCGTATTGCTGTTTACAACCATATTCAGAATTGCCCTGAATGTATCCTCGACCAGATTGATCCTGACGACAGGTGATCCGGGTAATGTCGTAGCAACCTTCGGCAATTATGTAGGTGGCGGTGATCTGGTTGTAGGTATTATCGTATTCATCATTTTGATTCTGATTCAGTTTATGGTTATCAATAAAGGTTCCGAGCGTGTGGCTGAGGTAACAGCCAGATTTACACTGGATGCCATGCCGGGTAAACAGATGGCCATTGATGCGGATTTGAATACCGGTGCAATCAATGATGCGCAGGCTAAGGAACGCCGTGAGAAGATTCAGCAGGAGGCCAGCTTTTTCGGCTCCATGGATGGTGCTGTAAAGTACGTCAAGGGAGATGCGACCGCGGGTCTGACTATCACCTTTGTCAATATCATCGGCGGTATTGCCATGGGTATGCTTCGTCAGGGAATGGATATTGGAGCGGCATTGGACAAATATACGATACTGACTATCGGTGACGGTCTGGTCAGCCAGATTCCGTCTCTTCTGATATCACTTTCGACCGGTATTCTGGTGACGAAGGGATCGAAGGATGCGGATTTTGGTACAGTGCTCGTAAGACAGCTGTTTGGTGTGCCGAAGGTACTTTATTTCGTGGGGGCTACGATTACGGTACTGGGTATTGTCACACCGTTAAATACGATACTGTTTGTGGGACTCGGCATTGCCTTTATCATTTCCGGAAGGGTGATTGCGGGTACCATTGAAACATCGAAAATCGAGGAAGAGGTGGATGCAGACGAGACGGCGGCGGAAAGCATGCGGCAGCCGGAAAATGTCAACTCGCTGCTGCAGGTGGATCCGATTGAACTGGAATTTGGCTATGGCATTATTCCGCTTGCGGATGTCAATCAGGGTGGAGACCTCTTAGACCGTGTGGTTATGATCCGAAGACAGGTAGCTCTGGAGCTTGGTACGGTTGTACCGATCATCCGTCTGAGGGATAATATTCAGTTAAATCCGAACCAGTATATCATTAAAATCAAGGGAGTACAGGTCAGTGAAGGAGAAATTCTGTTTGACCATTATATGGCAATGAATCCGGGCTTTGTAGAAGAGGAGATTACCGGTATTCCGACCTTCGAGCCGTCCTTTCATCTTCCGGCAATCTGGATTACAGAAGGCCAGCGGGAGAGGGCAGAGAGTCTGGGGTATACCGTGGTAGATCCTCCGTCCATCATTGCGACTCATCTGACGGAGATTATCAGACAGCACATTGCAGAGCTGCTGACAAGACAGGATGTACAGAACCTCATAAACAATATCAAGGAATCCAACCCATCCTTAATCGAGGAGCTGGTGCCGAAGCTGTTGGGGCTTGGCGAGATCCAGAAGGTACTGCAAAATCTGCTGCGTGAAGGCATTTCTATCCGGGATCTGCTGACGATTCTGGAGACACTGGCGGATTATGCTTCAACAACGAGGGACACGGATATTCTGACCGAATATGTAAGGCAGAGCTTAAAACGTGCAATCAGCAGCAAATATTTTCCGGCCAATGAAACGACCAGCGTGGTGACGCTCGATCCCAGGGTGGAACAGGAGATTATGGCCAGCGTAAAGCAGACGGAGCAGGGGGTCTATCTGACGCTGGACCCGGAGAGGTCCAAGGCAATCATTGCATCGGTGGAAGCGGAAGCCGACAAGCTGGAGAAGCTTGGAAAGAATCCGATTGTCGTGACTTCACCGATTGTCCGCATGTATTTTAAGAAAATGACGGAAGATTATTTAAGGGATTTGATTGTGGTATCTTACAATGAAATAGAATCCAATGTTGAATTACAATCAGTAGGGATGGTGACGGCATAATGATCATCAAAAAATTTCAGGCAAAAACAGAAAATGATGCAGTTGAGGCTGCCAAAAAGGAAATGGGACCGGATATGGTCGTCATGAGCGTGCGCAAGGTAAAGCCAAAGGGATTTTTTAAGTTCTTAAAACCGCAGCTGACAGAGATTACGGTAGCGCTGGAGGAAGAAAGCGAAAAAGCGGTAAAAAGAGAGCGCGTGGCAGGGCAGACAGCGAAGGAACAGAAGGCAGAGCCGCAGACGGAGCAGAAGCCGGAAAAGCAGGAAGAGGCGATGGTCAATAATCCGCCGGTACGTCATTTCCGGCAGGATGTAGTGGATGAGCCTCAGAAGGCTGCTGCGGAAAAAATGCTGGAGGAGCGTCTGAATAATCTGCAGAGCTTTTTGGAGAAGCAGCTAAAGGGTACAGAGGAAGAGCGGGAAGAGGAAACCATCGAGGAAGAAAAGAATGAATCCGTGGTTTTCATGCAGCTTCTGTATAATACCATGATTGAAAATGAAGTGGATGAAGCCTATGCCAATGAGATGATTGATGAAATTGAAAAGATCAAAAAGGAGAATATGCCCATTGATTATGTACTGGCGCATGTGTATCAGAAGCTGATTTTGAAGTTTGGAAAGCCTTCGGGTATCTCTCCGGCCAAGCAGGGGCCAAAGGTAGTCTTTTTTGTAGGGCCGACCGGAGTGGGGAAGACGACTACGATTGCCAAAATTGCCTCCCGCTTTACCGTGGATGAAAAGAAAAAGGTAGCTCTCCTGACAGCAGATACCTACCGGATTGCGGCAGCGGAGCAGCTGCGCACCTATGCGGGCATTCTGGATATACCGTTCCGTGTCATATATGCGACGGAGGATCTGGAGGAAGGTGTCCGGGAATTTAAGGATTATGATTACATTTTGGTCGATACAGCGGGACATTCTCATCATAATGAGGAGCAGAAGGAAAATATGAGCCGTCTGGTACACGGAGTGGACGAGATGGCAGAGAAGGAAGTATTTTTGGTGGTGAGTGCCACGACAAAGTACAGGGATCTGATCAGTATAGCGGATGCCTACAAGGTGCTGACGGACTACAAATTGATTTTTACCAAGCTGGATGAGACGACGACACTTGGTAATCTGCTCAATTTGAAGCTGTATACGGGAGCGCCGCTGTCCTATGTGACCTGTGGTCAGAACGTGCCGGATGATATAGAGAACTTTAACCCGCAGACTACGGTCAAGCAGCTTTTGGGCGGTAAAAAATAAGCAGGAGGAAAAGGGATGGATCAGGCAGAACAATTACGAAATATTATTAAGGCCCAGAATCAGAAGCCGCGTCCTCTTGCACGTGTTATGGCAGTGACCAGCGGAAAGGGTGGTGTTGGGAAATCCAATACGGCAATCAATCTGGCAATTCATTTTCGGAAAATGGGGCAGCGCGTCATTATTCTGGATGCGGATTTTGGATTGGCAAACATTGAAATTATGTTTGGTGCAGTACCGAAATATAATTTATATGATTTGATTTATCAGGGAAAGAATATCAAGGAGATCATTACCTGGGGGCCTATGGATGTAGGGTTTATTTCAGGAGGCTCCGGGATTGCAGGTATGGCGAATTTGAGCAGGGATTATCTGGCGCTCATTATTCAGAATCTGACAGAGCTGGATTCCATTGCGGATGTCATTATCGTGGATACCGGGGCGGGAATTTCGGATGCGGTATTGGAATTTCTGGTGGCAAGCGGAGAGATTCTGTTAGTGACTACACCGGAGCCGACCTCGATTACGGACTCCTATTCGCTGTTAAAGGCACTTAACAGGCATCCCAGATTCCGGCCGGAAATGTCACAGATTCGTGTGATTGGCAACAAGGTAGAAACCCGGGAAGAGGGCAAGGTCATGTTCCAGAAGCTGAATACCGTGGTATCCAGATATCTCAAGCTTCCGCTTGTCTATCTGGGGAGCATACCTCAGGACACGAAGTTAGCCAAGGCTGTCATGCAGCAGATGCCGGTGTCCATTGACGAGCCGGGAGCAAAATCATCAGCTGCCTATGAGGAAATTGCTGCACTTCTGATGAATCGGGAATTGAACAGTACTCTGAACAAAAGAGGAATGGCCGCTTTCTTTTCACATATTCTTACGGGAAAGAAATAGGACTGCAGTGTGGAGGGAGGACTTTCACAGAGAAATATATTCTGCATGGAAGGCATGCAGAGTATGGAAAGGCATGGTTGTTGTATGTTATCAAAATATGTGATGCCGGGGGATCGTATAGAAATCGCAGGAATCCAAAAGGGGAGCAATCAGGCAAAGAAGGAGAAGGTATATCAGAGTCAGGTCTATGACATTTTGTCGGAGGACAGACTGGAAGTCGTGATGCCGATGGAAAAGACTAAAATTGTTCTTTTGCCAATCGGAGGAGAGTATGAGGTATATTTTTATACCAAAGGGGGGCTGTATCAGTGCTGTGCAAGAATTGTGGAGAGATATAAATCCAATAATGTATATTTGATTGCCATGGAGCTGATCAGCAATCTGAGCAAATATCAGAGAAGGGAATTTTACAGACTTGGCTGTGCGATTGATGCAAGAATTCGGAATATGACAGAGGAGGAAGAGCAGGCAGAGAAGAATCTGGAATGTCATTACGATGCAGAGGTACCAATGAACCAGGCGATTATCGTAGATATCAGCGGTGGTGGAGTGAGATGTGTCGGTATGCAGCTGTATGAGGAGGAAGCCTATGTATATGTCCGTTTTCATCTGTTGATAGCAGGTACGTCCAAAGAATACACCGTTGCCGGTACCGTACTGCAGGCCAGATCGATTGAGAGTCGGCCCGGAGCATATGAGCACCGAATCAAGTTTGAAAATATAAAGGTAAAGGATCGGGAAGAGATTATCCGTTATATCTTTGATGAAGAAAGAAAATATCGAAAAAAGGAGAGAGGAGAATAACGAATATGGGCGAAAAGAAAAAAGTTCTGGTAGTTGATGACTCTGCACTTATGAGAAGGATAATGTGTGATATAATTAACCAAGACGAGCGATTCGTAGTGGCAGACAGAGCAGTAGACGGTCTGGAAGCACTGGATCTTCTCACCAAAAAGACCTATGATGCAGTGGTTTTGGATGTGAATATGCCGAAGATGAACGGCATAGAGCTTTTGAAGGAACTGCAGAAGAGGAAAATTTCAGCCAGGGTAATGATGGCAAGTACGGATACCAGAGAAGGTGCCAAAGTCACCCTTGATTCTTTAGAGCTTGGCGCGCTTGATTTTATACACAAGCCGGATAGCGCAGCAGACTGCAGAGGAGATGGATTTAAAACTCAGTTCATTGATACGCTGGATGCGGTTACCCAGTCCAAGTCGCCTGTATTTGGAAAGACCTTTGTCATGGAAGAAATCAAGACTTCCAAAAAGGTGGTCGAGCTGGTAGCAAGACACACATCAAACATCAGGGGGAATAAAATTGTTGCTTTGGCAAGTTCTACCGGAGGGCCGAAGGCACTTCAGCAGGTAATCCCGAGATTGCCGGCCAATCTGAAGGCAGCCGTTCTGGTTGTACAGCATATGCCGGCCGGATTTACCCAGTCTCTTGCAGAGCGTCTGAATACGCTGAGCGAGGTAGAGGTTTCCGAAGCGGTGGAAGGTGAGACGGTAAAAGAAGGGCATGTGTACATTGCAAGGGGCGGCAAGCATATGAATGCAGTGACCAAGGCAAATCGTACCGTGATTCATTACACGGATGAACCTGCCAGAGAAGGTGTGAAGCCATGTGCAAACTATATGTATGAGTCATTGACAAGCAGCATGTACGACGAAATTGTCTGTGTGGTTTTGACCGGAATGGGGGCTGATGGCACGAAAGGAATCGCAAACTTAAAAGCAGCTAAAAAGACACATGTAATTGCGCAGAATCAGGAGACATGTGCAGTTTACGGAATGCCGAAAAGCGTTGTGACTGCAGGGCTGACCGATCAGGTCGTGCCGCTTGAACAGGTTGCGCAGGAGATTATTTTGAACGTGGGGGTAAGATAATATGGATACAAGCCAATATCTTGAAATTTTCCTTGATGAAGCAAAAGAGCATTTACAGAACCTGAATACCCAGATTTTGGAGCTGGAGCAGGATCCGGAAAATATGGATACGATCAATGAGATTTTCCGGGCGGCACATTCCTTAAAGGGAATGGCAGGCACTATGGGATATAAGCGTATGCAGACTCTGACGCATGATATGGAGAATGTCTTTTCAGAGGTGCGTAACGGACATATCAAGGTGCAGGCTTCTACGATAGATATTTTGTTCCAGTGTCTGGATGCTCTGGAAGAGTATGTGAACAGTATTCAGGAAAGTGCGGATGAGGGTACCAATGATAATGAACCGATCATAAAGGCTCTGAATGAAATTTTAAATGCAAAGGGCGGCGCTGAGGAAGCAAAACCGGCTGCTCCGGCACCCAAACCGGTCGAAAAAGCCGTTTCTCAGGAAGCGGATCCGAAAAAGAAATGGTTAAATATTTCGCTTGGAACTGCGGAGAAGCATGTGCTCTCAGAGGCAAAAACAAAGGGAATGAATGTGTACGGCATGACGGTTTTCGTACAGGAGTCCTGTATTCTGAAGGCAGCAAGAGCATTTTTGGTATTCAAGGCAGTGGAGGATTACGGGGAGATTATTGTTTCCGAGCCGAGTGCACAGGATATTGAGGATGAGAAGTTTGAATATGACTTCAGTCTGATTGTCGTATCCGATCAGCCTTTAGCAACCATTTTAAAGGCTGCTAAAAATGTATCGGAGATTTCAGAGGCTATTGGGGATGTACTGGATGTGGAGGCTGAACCTGTGAAGGAAGTAAAGAGTGAAGCAGTACAGACTGAGCAGAAGGCAGCGCCGGCAGGCAGACCGGCAGAAGCTGTCAAGGCTCCTGTAGCGGCAAAGCAGGAGAAGAAGCCGCAGGCAGCCAAATCGCAGGGCGGAAAACCGGTGGTAAACCGTACCGTGCGTGTGGATATTGAGAAGCTGGATGTTCTGATGAATCTGGTGAGCGAGCTGATCATTGCCAAAAACTCGCTGGTATCCCAGACCAGTACAGAGGGAACCTCGTCCAGCAGCTTTAATGAACAGATAGAATATCTGGAGAGTGTGACGACAAATCTGCATGAATCGGTTATGAAGGTTCGAATGGTGCCGATTGAAAGCGTAGTCAACAAATTCCCGAGAATGATTCGTGATCTCCAGAAAAAGTTAAACAAGAAGATGGAGCTGTATATGAGCGGTGAAGATACCGAACTGGATCGTACCGTAGTGGATGAAATCGGTGATCCGTTGATGCACTTGCTCAGAAATGCGGCAGATCATGGTCTGGAATCCAATGAACTCCGTAAGGAAAGAGGAAAGCCGGAGGTAGGTTCTATTTTCCTGGATGCTTATCAGGATGGCAATAATGTTGTTATTGAGGTCAGAGATGATGGTAACGGTATCGATGTCGAGGCTGTAAAGACGAAGGCAATTGAACGTGGTACGATTACCGAGGAACAGGCAGCAAAGATGAGCGACAAGGAGATTATCAATCTGTTATTCCTTCCGAGCTTCTCTACGGCAAAGGAGGTTACGGATGTTTCAGGCCGTGGTGTTGGACTGGATGTTGTAAAATCCAAGATTGAGGCATTGAGCGGTGAAGTGGAAGTAAAGAGCAAGCTGGGTGAGGGAAGCACCTGGATTGTCAGACTGCCGCTTACCCTGGCAATCATTCAGGCACTTATGGTTTCCATCGGTAATGAAAAGTATGCCATTTCTCTTGGCTCGATCCAGACGATTGAGGATATTACACCTCAGGATATCAAGCTGGTTGAAAACAAGGAAGTCATTCATTTGAGAGGAACAGTTATTCCATTGATTCGTCTGAACGAGGTATTGGATATCGAGGCGAAGGAATCGGATGACGGACATGTCATTGTTGTCATTGTCAAGAAAGGGGACAAGCAGGCTGGTCTCGTAGTAGATGAACTGATGGGACAGCAGGAAATCGTTATCAAGTCTCTTGGCAAATACGTAAATAAGTGCAAGATCATCAGCGGTGCGACCATTCTCGGTGATGGTGAGGTTGCTCTGATTCTTGATGCAAATACCTTATTTTAGGTGTAAAGAATAGAGAAAAGGAGGAAATACACCATGGATGAGTTAAAAGTTGTAGACAGAGAAAACGGTTCTGAAAAGAGCGAATATGATACAACGCAGTTTATTGTAATCAAGCTTGGCGAGGAGCAGTATGGAATCAATATCCAGTACATAGATAACATTGTAAGAATGCAGAATATGACGAGAGTGCCGAAGGTAGCGCCTTATCTGAAGGGAGTCATCAACCTGCGCGGTGAGATTGTTCCGGTCATGAGCATACGCCAGAAGATGGGGCTTCAGGTGGATGAGTATACAAAGGCTACGAGAATCATCATTTTGAAGCTGGAACAGCATGGGACCATCGGAATCATTGTGGATGAGGTAAAAGAGGTTGTTACGCTCAATAACGCAGAGATTGAAAAGGTATCCTATGATAACAATGAAGAAAAATCTTCCTTTATTTCAGGAATCGGCAAACAGGATGGAAATCTGATTTCCCTACTGGATCTGAATGCAGTGGTAGCAGAGAAGGAAAATGCTTAAAAAGGAGCAGGTAGAGTAAGATTATGGGTAATATGAATTTGGAACAAATGACTCACGAGTACTATGATGTACTGAAGGAGCTGGGTAACATTGGCGCAGGGAATGCGACGACTGCTTTGGCACAGCTGTTGAACTGCAAGGTGGACATGAAGGTACCGCAGGTAAGACTGATGAATTTTCAGGAAGTTGGCGCCATGATGGGCGGTGAAGAACAGGTCATGGCCGGAATCTTTTTAAGCGTGGAGGGTGATATTTCCGGCAGCATGATGTTCCTTTTGGAGAAAGGAGCAGCAGCGCATCTGGTTTCCAAGCTGATGGGTGTAGAGGCAGATGCAGACCATTTCAGTGAAATGGAAATTTCCGCACTGAAGGAAATCGGAAATATCATTTCCGGATCTTATTTAAATTCGCTTTCGGCGATGACGAATCTGAAGATTTATCCGACCGTCCCGGATCTCTGTATCGATATGGCGGGAGCGATATTGAGTGTGCCGGCGATTCAGTTCGGCATTATCGGAGACAAGATTCTGCTGATTCAGACACAGTTTACGGATGAATATGAATTGGATGGATATTTTATATTGCTGCCGGATCTGGAGTCTTATGAGAAAATTCTGATATCACTTGGCCTGTCTGTGTAACAGCATGACCGTGTGAAGAGGGACGGAAGCTGGGGGTACATATGAGTGAAGTGATTAAAGTAGGTATGGCAGACTTAAAGGTCTGCGTCAGTCCAGACAGCATTACGACATTGGGCCTTGGATCCTGCGTGGGCATTGCCCTGCGGGATCCGGTAACGAAAATTGGAGGCTTGGCGCATATTATGCTTCCGGACAGCACAGCAATTCGGAACAATTCCAATATCCCCAAATTTGCAGATACTGGAATTGAAGAATTGGTCAGACAGATTGTTGCCAGAGGAGCCAATCGTTCCAGACTGGTTGCAAAGATTGCGGGTGGAGCACAGATGTTTGCTTTTCAGACCAAATCGGAAATGGTAAGAATTGGCGAACGGAATGTAGAAGCATCCAAAAAGAAGCTGAAAGAACTTGGAATCCGTATTTTGGCTGAGGATACCGGTAAAGACTATGGCCGTACGGTTATCTTTTATCCGGAAACAGGGGATTTCGTGATTAAGGCGGTTGGACGTTCGCAGACGGTAATCTGAGGACAATCTGAGACGGAGAACAGAAATGAAGACAAAACAGGTACCACCGATTGTAATGCTTCTGGCAGGAGCAGTTGCCGTCATTGCCATGTATGTGCGGCACTATGAGCTAAGAACGCTTTTGTCTGTTCTGCTTGGAGTATTGATTGTTTCCTATATAGCCGGATGGGTTATCAAGGCAGTGTTAGACAAATATGTGACGGCTCCTGAGCCGGAGGAAAGTCCGGAGGGGGACGTAATCGCAAAGGAATCCGACAGAGATGAGACAGAAGGCGGCGGAGAAACGAAACAAACGGCTGACAGCAGGGAAGCAGAGCGGCCAAAGGGATAGACAGAATGTGGATAGCCGGAGGATACTATGGACGAAACAGGCAGATTAAAGCTATGGGATGAGTATGAGAAGCATAAGAGTATGGAAATAAGGGAAAAACTCATTCTGGAATATGCACCGTTAGTGAAGGTCGTTGCCGGAAGACTGAGCATGTATCTCGGTTATAATGTGGAATATGAGGACCTTGTCAGCTATGGTATTTTTGGGTTGATTGATGCAATAGACAAGTTTGACAGTACAAAGGCTGTGAAATTTGAGACATATGCCAGTTTGCGGATTCGTGGTGCAATTCTGGATCAGATTCGAAAGATGGACTGGATTCCAAGGACTATCCGGCAGAAGCAGAAGAAAATAGATGCTGCCATGAAGGAAGTCGAAGCCAGACAGGGAAGAAATGCAACAGATGAAGAGATTGCACAGCAAATTGGAATCAGTGAAGAAGAGCTGTTGGATTGGCAGGGACAGATGAAGATTACGAATCTGGTTTCCCTGAACGAATATTTGGAAAACGGAAGTGAAATTCCGAATGAGAAGTCAGTTTCGGGACATTTTGACAGCCCGGAGGAAGTACTGGAGCAGAGTGAATTAAAACAGATGCTGCGGGATGCGTTAGAGCTTTTGACAGAGAAGGAACGTAAGGTCATCGTACTCTATTATTATGAGGAGCTTACGCTGCGGGAAATCAGCAATATTCTTGGCGTATCGGAGTCCAGAATTTCACAGCTTCATACCAGAGGATTGCAGAAGATGAAGGGTAAGTTGGGCAGGTATATCGGTATTTTAAATGACCTGCAGTAGAAAACAGGAGGTCATCGCATGAATGGATATTTCCAGATCATCAATGGAGAGACGGGTTGTGGAATCAGATTATTTCCACCGACAGAAGGCGGAGAGAAGATTAATATCAATGAGATGGCGGAATATCTGCAGGGCAGAAATCTGACATTTGATCTTCCGACGATGAACAGGGTAATGCAGGCAATGAAAGAGGAGCCTGTGTTATATCCTTTGCAGAAACAGAAGGGATTGCCGGAGAGAGAATGTTTTCACCTGTATCTTTCACCGGATAAAATGACTGCGGAAGGCAGATTTTATCCTCCGTCTAATGATGGAGGAAAATTGAATAAGCAGGAAATACTGGATGATCTGAAATATCAGGGCATCGTTTTCGGTATTGATGAGTCAGCGATAGAAGATTATCTGAAAAAGAGAAATTATTGTGAAAATATTGTGCTGGCCAGGGGAAAAGAGCCGGTGCAGGGGCAGGATGCCAAAATAGAATATTTTTTCAATACGGATTTGCGAGCCAGACCAACGCTGTTAGAAGACGGCAGTGTGGACTTTTTTCATTTAAACACGATTAATCATTGTAAAGCAGGGGATGTGCTGGCAAGGCTGCATAAGGAAGTTCGCGGAGAAGCGGGCACCAATGTAACCGGAGGAAGCATTGCCCCAAGAGAAGTCAAGACGGCACGTTTTGCTTACGGAAAGAATATAGATCTTTCAGAGGATGGTCTTGTATTGACCTCTCAGGTCAGCGGACATGTTTCTCTGGTAGAGGGACGTGTTTTTGTATCGGATGTTTTTACGGTAGAGAACGTAGATAACTCTACAGGTGATATTGAATATGAGGGAAGCGTTCAGGTAAACGGAAATGTATGCAGCAACTTTTCTATCAAAGCAAAAGGAAACGTCGAAGTAAAGGGTGTTGTAGAAGGCGCCAGAATTGAGGCGGACGGGAATATTACGATTGCCCGCGGCGTCAATGGAATGGGAAAAGGTCAGCTATCCGCAAAGGGCAATATTGTAGCTAAATTTATTGAGAATGCTTCGATTTCTGCCGGTGGCTATGTGGAGAGCGGTTCGATTCTGCACAGTCGTGTCAATGCCAAAACGGAAATTAATGTCAATGGCAAGAAGGGGTTTATTACGGGCGGAGAGGTTTGTGCAGCCCAGTGTATTAACGTAAAGACACTTGGTTCTCCGATGGGTGCGGATACTGTGGTCAGTGTCGGTGTGGACCCACAGGTGAAGATAGAGCTTCAGCAGATACAGAAGCAGATGGGTGAAGCAGCCAAGGTTTTAAAGACCATTCAGCCTGTCATTCAGGCGACGACACAGAAGCTGAAACAGGGTGTGAAGCTGTCCCCGGATCAGGCGTCTTATATTAAGTCGCTAGTCCTGCTGGATAAACAAAAGCAGGAGGAGATGGAGAAGGCGACAAAACGGATGGAAGAGCTTCAGCAGGAAGTCAGCGAAGGCGAAGATGCGAAGGTATGTGTTACGGGAACGGTTTATCCGGGTACCAGAATTTTTGTTTCGGACGCATCCCTGGTAGTACAGAAGGAATATAAATACTGCAAGTTTGTCAAGAGCGAAGGCGATGTCAAAATGACAGGCATGTAAAGCGAGGTGGGCAATATGGCAATAGGACCGGTTACATTAAACGGTGCCATGTCCAGAGCACAGGATATGACGATGCTCAAGCACAATGAGGACATGAAGGGCTCCATAGATCAGAATAATTTTCAAACGCAGTTTCAAAAGGAAGTAAAGGAGCACATGACGAAGGTGCGTCATTCGGATCATTCCGAAATGGAGCAGAAAAAATATGATGCCAGGGAAAAAGGCGATAATGAATATACCGGAGACGGCGGTAAACATCGCAGACAGCAGGAAGAAAAAAAGGATGGAAAGGTGATTGTCAGAGGGAGAAGCTCCTTTGACATCAAAATTTAGGGAAAGACGATGGGAGCAATGGAGATTGTATTATTACTCATAGGAGTGATTCTGTTTGCAGCAGGATTTCTTCTGCCGGAAAGGAAGAATGACAGAGCTATCGACACCAGGCTGGAGGAAGAAAAAATCCATGCCTATGTGGAAGAGGAATTGAGGAATATCAAAAGCCAGATTTCGGATATCACAGAGGAGACAGCCCAGTATTCTGTGGAGAAGGCAGAACGCTCGCTGGAGCGTCTGACCAATGAGAAGATGATGGCGGTCAATGAGTATTCGGATACGGTCTTAAAGGAAATACACCGGAATCATGAAGAGGTCATGTTCCTGTATGATATGCTCAATGATAAGCATGCAAATCTGAAAAATACGGTAAAAGAAGTGACGCGCTCAGCCAGGGAAGCCAAAGAAACAGCGCAGGATGCGAAAATTGCGGTAAAGGAAGCAGAGGAGACGGCTAAGAATGTTATGGAGACCGTAGCCGAAGCGGCAGAGAATGTAGAAGAGAAGGTTATTGCTCCGTTGGAGGTGCCAAAGCTTGAAAATCCCCAGAAAGGGAAAAAGGTGGTTCCGAAGAAGAGCGAAAAGACTGCCGAGAAGAGCACCGTAAAGAAAGCGCAGAAGGCCGAGAAGACTACAGATACACCGGAAAAAAGTCTGAGAAAAGAGAATTTGGCAGGAAATGTGGATATCCAGTTTGCAGGCAGTGATGAGCGTGCGAATAATAATGAGAAGATTCTGCAGATGCACAAAGCCGGAAAGTCTAATATGGCTATTGCAAAGGAACTGGGACTTGGCATCGGTGAAGTAAAATTGGTAATTGATTTATTTGAAGGGATTTAGAGGATGAAACTGAAATATTATTTACGCGGGCTGGGAATCGGCATAGCAGTCACAGCGCTTGTGCTTGGACTGACTGGCGGGAAGGAATCCCTGACAGATGATGAGATTAGAGCAAGGGCGGCAGAGCTTGGCATGAGTGAAAACACGGTTCTTTCTGAACTTCAGGATGATGGAAAGGCTATGTCGGAAGAAATGGAGGAGACGGCGGATAAGGAAGAACCGGAAGGCTGGGAAAGCGAAGCGGCAGAGGCACAGAGCACAGAGCCGCAGAGCACAGAGCCGGAAAGTGAAGATACACAGGAAGAAAGACCGGAAGTGACGGAGCAGGAAAGCGAAGAGAAGGAAACTGTAAAACCGGAAGATACGCAGGAAGCAGATACAGAGGATGAAAATGAGGAAAAGGTAAGTATTACCGTTAAGTCGGGAGATACCTCCTGGCCGGTTGCGCAGAGAGTACATGCAGCCGGGCTGGTAAAGGATGCAGCTGCATTTGATGATTTTATGTGTGATAACGGTTATTCCAGATATCTTCGTGCCGGAGTTTATGAGATTCCGGTCGGAGCGGATGAGGAAGAAATCGCCAGAATCCTGGCAAGAAAATAAGAAACAAAAAATAGAAGAAATAGAAAAAATGCCGGAAAGTCCCTTGTCAGAGGGACTTTCTTATGTTATAATCTGTCTGTTGTGACAAAAAACACGTATTTTGATTTGCGGTCGGTGCTCCGATAACGCCGGGGTTGGCTGCAGAGTATGTCTGGGAAGCCGAAACAGATCCGGACAGAAAAGAAATGCGGAAGCACGCGCGCCAAAAGGCAGCGCAGAAAACCAAATGGAGGTATTAAAATGAGCGTTATTTCTATGAAACAGTTATTAGAGGCAGGTGTTCATTTCGGACATCAGACAAGAAGATGGAACCCGAAAATGGCTCCGTACATCTTCACAGAGAGAAATGGTATCCACATCATCGACTTACAGAAGTCTGTTGGCAAGGTAGACGATGCTTACAAGGCTGTAGCAGATGTAGCAGCAGAGGGCGGCACCATTCTGTTTGTCGGAACCAAGAAGCAGGCTCAGGATGCTGTAAAGGCAGAAGCAGAGCGTTGTGGAATGTTCTATGTAAATGAGAGATGGTTAGGCGGTATGCTCACAAACTTCAAGACCATCCGCAGCAGAATTGAAAGATTGAAAGCAATCGAGACCATGGCAGAGGACGGAACCTTTGATGTTCTTCCGAAGAAGGAAGTTATCCAGTTAAAGAAGGAATGGGAGAAGCTGGAGAAGAACCTTGGCGGTATCAAGGAAATGACAAGAATTCCGGATGCAATTTTCATAGTAGATCCGAAGAAGGAAAGAATCTGTGTACAGGAAGCACATTCTCTCGGAATCAAACTGATCGGTATTGCAGATACCAACTGTGATCCAGACGAGCTGGATGTAGTAATTCCGGGTAACGATGATGCCATCAGAGCCGTAAAGCTGATCGTTTCCAAGATGGCAGATGCTGTAATCGAGGCAAATCAGGGTGAGGCTGTTTACACAGAGGAAGATTTGGCTGTAGAAGCTACCGATATGGAAGAAGTAGCAGCAGAGTAATCCGGTATTTAGAGAAGAGAGTTTTTCAAAGGGACGATGCGAACCGTCCCTTTGTGTGAATAAGAAAGCAAATAGATAATGGAGGAAAACAAGATGGCTATTACAGCAGCAATGGTAAAAGAGTTAAGAGAAATGACCGGCGCAGGAATGATGGATTGCAAGAAGGCATTAAATGAAACAAACGGTGACATGGATGCAGCAGTAGAATTTTTAAGAAAGAACGGACAGGCTAAGGCAGAGAAAAAGGCTGGCAGAATTGCAGCAGAAGGTCTTTGCAAGGTCGTTGTAAAGGATGATAAGGTCGCAGCTGTTGTGGAAGTAAACTCTGAGACAGACTTCGTTGCAAAGAACGAGAAATTCCAGAATTTTGTTGCTGAGGTTGCAGAGCAGGCACTTGCTTCTGATGCAGCAGATATGGATGCCTTTATGGCTGAGAGCTGGAAGGCAGATGCTTCCAAGACCGTTAAGGATGTTCTGGTAGAGCAGATTGCAGTCATCGGAGAAAATTTGAACATCAGAAGATTTGAGAAGGTTACTGCCGAGAATGGCTGTGTGGTATCCTATACACATGGCGGCGGAAGAATCGGCGTTATCGTAGAGGGTATTACAGATGTTGTAAACGATGCGGTAAAAGAAGCTCTGACGAACGTTGCAATGCAGATTGCAGCCCTGAATCCGAAGTATGTTTCCACAGATGAAGTGTCTGAGGAATATAAGGCTCATGAGAAGGAAATCTTAATGGCACAGATTGCAAACGATCCGAAGATGGCAGGAAAGCCGGAGAAGGTGATCGAGGGCGCTGTAAACGGACGTCTTGCAAAGGAATTGAAGGAAGTATGTCTGTTGGAGCAGGTTTATGTAAAGGCAGAGGATGGAAAGCAGACAGTTGCCAAATACATCGAGCAGGTAGCAAAGGAAACTGGTGCAAACCTTTCCGTAAAGAGATTTGTTCGTTTTGAGACAGGCGAAGGTCTTGAGAAGAAGGAAGAGAACTTTGCAGCTGAGGTTGCAGCTCAGATGGGAATGTAATTCCAAATTTTATAAAGATGTTAAAAACGCTGGAAGCCGTATGGCTCCGGCGTTTTTTATTTCATAGCTTGCTGTTTTGCAGGAAATTGGCTATACTGAATATAATAGGAAAAAGTATTCCATGGTGTTATCAAGTCAAAACGGATGAGAGAAAGGAGTTTGTTCTATGGATAAAAAGGCGTTATATAGTTTAAGCTACGGAGTTTTTATGCTGTCAACAAAAGCAGGTGATATTACAAACGGTTGTATCACCAACACCTGTATGCAGGTGGCAAACAGCCCGACGAGAGTGGCAATCTCTGTCATCAATGCAAATTATACATGTGAGCTGATAAAAAAGAGTGGGATTTTTGCCCTGAGTATGCTGGATCAGGCATGTACCTTTGAGACGATTAAGCACTTTGGGTTCCAGTCAGGAAGAGATGTGAATAAAATGGCAGATTTGACACTGCCGGAAGATATCAATGGTATTCCGTATATGGGTTGGCACGCCTGCGCCGTGTTAAGCTGTAAGATAGTAAGCAGCCAGGATCTGGGAAGTCATACCCTGTTTATTGCTGAGGTAGAGGATGCGAAGGTATTAAGTGAGAATGCACCGCTTACTTATGCAGATTACCAGAGCAGGGTGAAACCAAAGACGGAAGCAAAAGTGCAGGATAAGAAAATTGTGGGCTGGCGGTGTAAGATTTGTAAATACGTTTATGAGGGAAGCGAGCTTCCAAAGGATTTCACCTGTCCGTTGTGTGGTCATGGGGCAGAGGATTTTGAACCTATTTATGAAGATTGAAAGGAGAAAAGGAATGACAGACTATAGAAAAGCGGTGATGATAGGATGCGGGTTTGTTGGTTCGGCTACCGTATTCAGCCTGATGCAGAGCGGTCTTTTTTCAGAGATTGCGATGATTGATGCTGATACCGGTAAGGCAGAGGGTGAGGCGATGGATATCAGCCACGGTATTCCATTTGCCAGACAGATGAAGGTCTATGCAGGTACTTATGAGGATGTGACTGATGCAGGGCTTGTCATCGTAACAGCAGGAGCCAACCAGAAGCCAAATGAGACAAGATTGGATCTGGTCAATAAGAATGTAGCTATTTTCAAACAGATTATCCCGGAAATCGCTAAAAGAAATTTTGAAGGCATCTTACTTGTAGTAGCCAATCCGGTTGATATTCTGACTCATGTGGCCCAGAAGCTGTCCGGATTGCCGGAAAACCGGGTCATTGGTTCGGGAACCGTACTGGACACCGGAAGACTGAAATACAGTCTGGGAGAGCATCTTGGAGTGGACAGCAGAAGCGTTCACGCGTTTATTATCGGAGAGCATGGTGACAGTGAAATTGCGGCATGGAGCAGCGCCAATGTGTCCGGTATTCCATTAAATGACTTCTGCGAGATGCGTGGACATTTTCAACATGAAAAGGCGATGAAAGACATTGCCGAGCAGGTTAAGAACAGTGCCTATGAAATTATTCAAAGAAAGAAAGCCACTTACTATGGAGTGGCTATGGCAGTCAGGCGAATCTGTGAGGTCATCGTCAGAGATGAAAAGTCCATTCTGCCAGTATCGACAGTCATGCGCGGGGAGCATGGAATTGATGGTGTGGTACTGAGCATGCCCTGCATTGTAGGCAGAGAGGGAATTGAAACAAAGGTCCCGATTCCATTAAGTGAGAAGGAAGAGGAACAGCTGAGAGAATCGGCAGAAGTCCTGAAGACCATAGTAGACCGGCTGGACATTTGATCTATACGCTATAATAGTACTTAAGACAGGTAAACGGAGGAACCGGATATGAGCGAGGTTATTTTAGTAGTAGATGACGACAGTGCAAATCTGATGCTGGCGCAAAAGATATTGGGAGGAAGCTATCGGGTTGCAGCCGCTAATTCCGGGGCAGCTGCCTTTAAGTATCTGGAGAAGAACCGGCCGGATCTGATTCTGTTAGATATCAATATGCCTCAGATGAGTGGATTTGAAGCCATTCAGAAATTGAAAAGTGACGAAAATTACAGTTCGATTCCGGTTATCTTTCTGACTGCGGACAAGAGTGTGGAAACAGAGACGAAATGTTTTCAGGCGGGAGCGATTGATTTTGTCGGAAAGCCTTTTGTACCGGATATTCTAATCAGCAGGGTGCGCAGAACGTTGGAACTGGAAAGGTATCATTCCGGTCTGGAGGAGCTCGTCAAAGAGCAGACCAGGCAGTTGAAGGAGAGGGCACAGAGAATCAATGAGATACAGAATCATGTCATTGTCGGGATGGCGAATCTCATTGAGAGCCGGGATGGCAGTACAGGCAAGCATGTCAAGAATACACAGCTTTACGTTACGATGATTGTAGATGAACTGAAAAATCTGGGGTATTTTTCGAAAATTCTGACCGAAGAGTACATACAGAATATCTGTAAGGCAGCTCCGCTTCATGATATCGGAAAGATTAAGATTCCTGACAGTATCCTTCAGAAGCCGGGAAGGCTTACGGAGGAAGAATTTCAGGAAATGAAGAAGCATACAGAATACAGCATGGAAATTATCCGAAATATCATTGGGGATGTCGAGGATGAGGAATATGTGAAGGTGGTAAGCGATATAGCCCTTTATCATCATGAGAGATGGGATGGAACCGGATATCCGAAAGGGCTTGCAGCAGAGCAGATTCCGCTGTGTGCCAGAATCATGGCGGTGGCAGATGTGTTTGATGCTCTGTATGAGGAGCGGTGCTATAAGTCTCCGGTGCGTCCGGTCGGAAAGGTGCTGGAGATTCTGGAAAAGGGAAAGGGCTCACAGTTCGATCCGGTCATTGTGGATGTCTTTGCGGGATTGGAACAGAAATTGAGAGATATTTTGGGTGAATAATGATAGGCTGGTGGCATACGTGAAAAAGAAATCTTATAAAATGGAAAATAGCAGGCCGATTGAAATAATTATTTTGGTGATTTATACACTTTATACTCTTGCCATGTTTTTGATGACAGTTGTGATGGAGTGGGGAAGCTGGAGTGTGCAGATGATGCTGACCGGCCTGGTACTCAGTTGGGTGGTAACCATTCAGAAATATAAGGATTATAAGTTTCGGGCTTATTTTACGGCAGCAATGGTCTGGATGAATTTTATCATCTATGGAATACATTCCCCAGGCTATGAAGGTCTGTTGTCCATGATGTGTGCGATAACTGTGCTTCTGGGTCTTTACTTTATTCCGGGCATTGTGCCCCTGTCAGCGGCAGCGTCTTTGTTTTTACTTTTGTACCATGCGTTTATTGTGTCGAGCATACAGGCCAGTTCTGTGAAGGATATTGTCCGCCTCGTGCTGCAGATTTCGGGAGTCGGCCTGACGACCTGCATTACCTGGTATCTGATTAAGATGCGTGCAGAAAGCAATGAGGAGCTTTTAGATACCATTGAGACTCTGCAAAGGGCAGAGAAGAGTAAGGATGATTTTCTGGCCAATGTATCACACGAGATACGAACCCCGATCAATACCGTATGCGGTATGAGTGAGATGGTGCTCAGGGAGGAAATACCGGAGCGGGTAAGAAAGGATATTTTTAATATACAGACAGCAGGGAGGAACCTGCTGTCTGTTGTGAGTGATGTGTTGGATTTTTCAGAGCTGGAGTCCGGGAAGATGGAGCTTGTGGAAGAGCCGTATAATATTACTTCTACAATCAATGACATTATCAATATGAGTATTGCCAGAAAAAACGGCAAACGGATTGAACTAATTGTAGACTGTGAGGCAACGATCCCGTGCGGGCTGGTCGGAGATGAGCAGAAGCTCAGAAGGGCAATCATGAATATCGTAGATAATGCCATCAAGTTTACCAGTGAAGGAGGAATTGTCATTACGGTTGCGTCCAGAAAGGAGAAATACGGCATCAATCTCTGTATCGGTGTGAGGGATACCGGCATCGGTATGAATGCCGAAACGATTGAAAAGCTGTTTACCAGCTTTAATCAGGTGGATACAAAACGTAACCGTCAGGAGGGCGGTATTGGTCTGGGACTTGCCATCACATCGGCCATTGTGGATAAGATGGGCGGTTTCGTTTCAGTAAAGAGCGTTCCGGAAAAGGGAAGCGAACTGCAGGTGGTTATTCCCCAGAAGGTCTTTGATGAACATCCGATTATATCCGTGAGGGACTCTGAAAAGATTTACATTGCGTCCTACATTGACATGGAAAAATACGATTATATGTCGGTACGTGAAGGGTATCAAAACATGATCCAGCATATGGTGGAGCAGCTTGGACTGTCATATCGTTCCTGTCAGAATCTGGCAGAACTGAAAAGGCGTATTGAAAAGGAAAATTTCACCCATGTGTTTATCAGCTGGGAGGAATACTGTGAGGATCAGCAATATTTTGAAGAGCTGTCTTACCGGTTTAAGGTGATTTTAGTGCATGACAGAGAAAGCGAAGAGTGTACGGCAGGAGCAATGTTCCATATCTATAAGCCCTTCTACGTGCTTTCGATTGCCTCTGTACTGAACGGAGAAAATGTGGTTCAGAGTATGGATGGAAGTCATTATCAGAACCGGAGATTTGTTGCTCCACAGGCATCGGTGCTCGTGGTGGATGACAATGTGATGAATCTGCGGGTGGTGGAGGGGCTGCTTAGACCATACCGGATCAAGGTATTTGTGGCAGGCAGCGGAAGAGAAGCGCTGCAGAAGATTGAGTCCATGGAATTTGATTTTGTCTTTATGGATCATATGATGCCGGAGATGGATGGTGTCGAGACGCTTCATCGAATACGTAAGAAACCTGGCAGATATTTTCAAGAGGTTCCGGTGATTGCACTGACAGCCAATGCAATTGGTGGAGCAAGAGAAATGTTCCTGTCGGAAGGCTTTGCGGATTTTGTGGCAAAGCCGATTGAGATTTCAGTATTAGAAAGGGTATTGCGCAGGCATATACCGGAAAAGAAGGTTATCAAGATCGAAGAGGCGGAAGGGCTGGAGGAAGCAGATGGAGCAGTGTCACCGGAACAGAGCAGTGTCACCGGAAAGCAGCAGCTGGAAGCTGTGGAAAGGAAAGCAGGAAAGTTTCAGATTGAGGACCTGGATGTAGAGACAGCACTGCACTATTGCGGCGGACAACTGGAGGATTATATTGACATTGCGCGAATCTATTATACGAGCGGCCTGAAGAAAAAGGCAGAGATGGAAGAAGCATATGCGAAAAGGAACTGGAATGATTATGCGATTATGACACACTCTTTGAAGAGCATGTCCTTAAATATTGGAGCCCAGAAGCTGTCTGACATGGCAAAGGGATTGGAAACGGCCGCCAAAGCGGGGGAGGAAGCGTACATACTCCTGCATCATGCAGAAACAATCGGGGAATACAGCCATATACTTTCTGTCATCGGCAGTCATCCGGTTCTGTTTCCGGAGAAAAAGCAGGATACAGAGAGCGGTATAGAGCAGGCAACGGAAGCGGTTGCACAGGGACAGCAGGCAGCTGAGCAGAAACTGCCGGAGATGGAGAGAGAGGTGCTGTGGCAGGAGATTGATAAGCTGCAGGAACAGCTGGATCGTTTTGAATATGAGGAAGTACAGAAGGTATTGGACGGATTATGGGAAAAACAATATCAGGGAGTGGCCTTGAGTGAGCTTTTGCAGGAGGTGAAGGAAAAGGCGGATGCCTTCGACTTTATGGGAGCAGGAGAAAAACTGCAGGAAGCAAAAGAAAAAATGAGGTAATGCGGCATGATAAGAAGATGGATGGAAAAATTATATGATGGAGATATCAACTTGCGGGAAAGACTCCTGAGGATTATCCTGGTCTTTTCTGTCATCACAACGGCTCTTTTTGTGATGGCAGGACCATTTATGGGGATTTCGACAGTGGTGATATTGCCGATGGTGTTGGTATTGACGGCAGCATCCCTGAGTCTGTTTCTGGTTCGTCGTTATAAGAAAATTGATTTGGCCGCCTGCTTGATGGGGCTGATTATCAATGGACTGCTGCTTCCGGTCATCTATTTTACGTCCGGAGGCTTAGAGGGAGGCGCACTTGTCTGGTTTGTCTTTGGAGTGGTCTATGTTTATCTGATGTTTTCCGGAAGGCAGCTTTTATTTTTTCTGCTTTGGGCGAATGGATCCTTCCTGTTGACGATGTATGCTTCCTATCTGCATCCGGAATGGGTTACGAGGTCCGATGTGACGGTGGTAAGCTATGTAAGCTGTGGACTGGCTATTTTGGTCGTGGGAACAGCCATTGGTGTGCTCATCAAGTTTCAAAAGGGCGGATATGACAAAGAGAACGAACTGGCAAATCAGCAGAAAATTGAACTGGAGCGCATGAGCCGGTCAAAAAGCGCTTTCTTTGCGAATATGAGTCATGAGATTCGTACACCAATCAATACGATTATCGGATTAAATGAAATGATCCTGAGAGAGGAGATTTCGGATGAGATAGCAGAAAATGCCATGAATATCCAGAATGCCAGCAAAATGCTGCTGGCACTCATCAATGACATTCTGGATCTTTCCAAGCTGGAATCCGGGAAAATGGAAATTGTGCCGGTACAATATGAAACCGGTGCCATGTTCAGTGATCTGGTCAATATTATCTGGATACGTGCGCATGAAAAGGGATTGGAGTTCAAGCTGGATATTGCAGCGGATATTCCATCCATGCTCTACGGGGATGAGGTCAGGATTAAGCAGGTATTGACCAATATTTTGACGAATGCGGTCAAATATACGGAAAAGGGTTCGGTCACACTTTCGGCAAAGGGAGAACGGGTTGGCAACAATAAGGTGCTGCTGCGCATTTCGGTGGAGGATACCGGAATCGGTATCCGAAAAGAGAGTGTGAAGGAACTGTTTTCCTCATTCCGAAGGGTGGATGAGGAGAAAAACCGCAATATTGAAGGTACGGGATTAGGATTGTCCATTTCCAAACAGCTCATTGAAATGATGGGTGGAGAAATTTCCGTGGATAGTATCTATACAAGAGGTTCGGTGTTTACTGTTACAGTAGAGCAGGATATTGTGGATGCGAATCCGGTAGGAAGCGTGGACTTCATGATCAGGAAAAAAAGCCTTTACCGGGAAAGATATAAACAGAGCTTTGAGGCTCCTGAGGCCAGAGTGCTTATCGTGGATGATAATGAAATGAATTTGATGGTGGCATGTAAGCTGTTGCGTGCTACGAGGGTACAGGTCGATACGGCTGTCAGCGGCAAGAAATGTCTGGAAATGACAAAAACTAAGGCATATCATGTGATTTTCATGGATCACATGATGCCTGAAATGGATGGAGAAGAGACCCTGAGGCTTTTGAAGCAGCAGGAAAACGGCCATTGTCAGGATGTGCCGGTCGTTGCGCTGACGGCCAATGTCATGAATGGAGCAGAAAAGATATACCGGGATAAGGGATTTGCAGGTTATCTTGCCAAGCCGATCAGCGGGGCGCTGTTAGAAGCGACATTGTTAAAGTATATTCCAAGGGAGCTGATCGAATACAGTGTACAGGAGGCTGAAAAAGAGAATGCGAGGGAGACGATCAAGCTGATTTCCCCGGCAGGCAAGCGAAAGGTCATGATCACTACGGACTGCGTATGCGATCTGCCGGAAGCCTGGCTGGAACAGTTTGGCGTGAAGGTCATGTATTATTATGTCCTGACCAAAGAGGGAAGATTCTGTGATGGCAGAGAGGTATCTTCGGACAGCCTTTTGAAATATCTGGAGCAGTCGGGTAATACCGCCAGTTCTTCGGCAGCGTCGGTGAAAGAATATGAAGCTTTTATGGCGGGTGCTTTGGGTGAAGCGGATAAGGTACTGCATATCTCCATGGCTTCGGCTGTCGGCGAAGGGTTTCAAAATGCCACGGCTGCCTCAAAGGGCTTTGACAATGTCCGGGTATTTAACAGCGGGCATCTGTCAAGCGGTATGGGTCTTCTGGTGCTATATGCCGCAAAAATGGCGAAGGACGGATGCGGCGTAGAGGAAATCTGTAAGAAGCTGGAAATGGTCAGAGGCAAAATCTCCACCAGCTTTATCGTATCCTCAGCGGACAGCCTGTACCGGAATCAAAAAATCGGTAAAGGCGTTATGAAGCTGTGCCATACCTGGGGCATTCATCCGGTACTCTATCTGTCACAGAACAGAATTAAGGTGCAGGGCGTGAAAATTGGAAAAGGAGATACTGCATTTAAGCGATATATCCGGCATCAGCTGCGACACAGGAAACAGATCGATACCAGAATCCTTTTTCTGACCTATGCCGGCTGTTCCTTAAAGCAGCTGAAGCAGATTCAGGAGGAAGTGGCAAAATATGTACGGTTTGACCGTATCGTGCTGCAGAAGGCATCAGCTACCATTTCCAGTAACTGTGGAATCGGAGCCTTTGGATTGATTTTTATGAAAAAAATAAAGTAAAAAAATCGGTTTTTTGATAAAAACACAAAAAATTGACACATATTTATATAAATTACCATAAAATTACTTGAATAATTGATACATATTATCTATAATTTTCTTATCTGGTGTTTGGAGGAAGGATTTATGGATCAGAGTGGCCTGTTTCAGTTTTCTGCAGATCATGCGTTGGAAGACATTTTGATATTTGATGAGAGCGGCCGAATCTGCTATGTGAATCGGTCAGTGGAGCAGCATCTGGAATATAAGAAAGCAGAACTGTACGGATGTCTGATTACGGATATCTTTTCCGGTACCTGGGAACTGAAGGAAGGTAGAATCCGATGTGGTCAGGCTGACGGGAGTCTTCAGGATATGATGGCATATCGTAAGAACGGTACCTGCTTTCCTGTAAAAGCAAGGCTGCTTGTCTATCGTGATCTCCAGGACGGGGCGGAAGGGCACAGAGCCTATATTTGTATGGCTCATGATGTCTCCAATGAAATCTTTCTGGAAAAGAAGGCCAGCCGGGCAGGACAGGAGGCAGAGGAAGCTCTGAAGGTAAAGTCGGAGTTTGTGGCCAATGTGACGCATGAGCTCAGGACACCGGTCAATGGAATTTTGGGCAATATACAGGAATTGATTCGGCAGGAGACGGAAACGGACAAATTGAAGCTTCTTCATCTGGTAGAACGAGGATGCCATGATATGAATGCCCTGATCAATAATATTCTGGATTTTTCCAAGCTGGAAGCCGGTAAGTTCACGTTGGAAGCACGCAGCTTTCCTTTTCGGAACATGGTTGATTACGTAAAGTCCAATCACAGCAGCAAGATTATTGAGAAGGGATTGGAGTTTTCGGTTACGGTTGCACCGGATATTCCGGAGCATGTGATAGGCGATGAACTCAGAATCGTGCAGATTCTCAACAATCTGCTCTCCAATGCCTGTAAATTTACATCGGTCGGAAGCATTCACGTGGAGATTGTGCAGACTGCCCGTTCCGGTAACCGTGCCGAGCTGTTTTTTATTGTCACCGATACCGGAATTGGGATTTCCAAGACCGATCAGGACAAGCTGTTTCAGAGCTTTTCACAGGTGGATGCTTCTATTTCGCGTAAATATGGGGGCACCGGTCTTGGATTGAATATTTGTAAGCAGCTGGTGGAGCTGATGGGCGGCAGCATTCATGTGGATAGTGAACCGGGAAAGGGAACGAGATTTTTCTTTCATATCTGGGTCGAGATACCGCAGGATGAGGCCGGAGTTTCCGACTCGGAACCGGAAACGATTCCGACGGATGAGCAGGAAATCGTCCGCAAGCTGAAAAATCTGACGGAAAGCAGCATCAGTGAAAAAATCTGGAGCTATGGTGAAAAAGAAAATCAGGAAGAATTAGATAAGAAAATGTCTAAGCTCATTCTCAGTGTAGAAATGGGAAATTGGGAAAAGGCAGAGCAGTTTATAGAAACGATAAAGCAGCTTGTGGAAGGAGCGCCCAGAGAAGTGAAAAGTGTGGCGCTCAGACTGAAGATGGCAGTGCAAAAGGGGGACTATGAGAAGACTACGATAGCCTTTGAAAAGCTGCAGCAGCTGTTACATAACATGGAGGAGCCGAATGATGGGGAGCGGAATGAACAAGGTGCTTCCGAGGATTCTGATCGTGGATGACATGGAAGCAAACAGGTTTGCTTTAAGAGATATTATAGTGGATATGGGATGTCAGCCAATATTGACGGAGAATGGCAGACAGGCACTGGAAATGGTAGAGCGTCTCAGGCCTCAGCTGATCATTCTGGATATTGCGATGCCGGATATGGACGGCTATGAGATATGTCGAAAAATCAAGGAAAATCCGGATACGAGGGAGATACCGATTATTTTCATTTCTGCCTATGATGAACCGTCGGATATTGTAAAAAGCTTTGAAATGGGTGGTGAGGACTATATTACCAAGCCCTTTATTCCAGCTATTGTCAAGGCAAGAGTGGGTATGCACTTAAAGCTGTATGAGGCAAACCGCAGCATGGTGGAGATGAACCGTAAGCTGCAGGTATCACTCAGTGAGCAGCAGAAGCAGATTGAGATGGAACGGAAAAGTGTTCTTTATGCACTGATCCGGGTAGCCAGAGAAAATGCCTGTTATGATGAGGCTTATATGGACAGGCTCAGCTATAACTGCCGAATGCTGACAGAGGCCATGCAGCTGTCGGAAACGTATGAAGAGGTCATTTCAGACAGCTATGTGGATACCATGGAATTGGCGGCGCCGCTTTGTGATTTGGGAAATATGGCGATTCCCACCAATATTCTGCAAAAGGAGGGAAGTCTGACGCCGGAGGAAAAAGCCGTCATGCAGACGCATACGGTGATAGGAGCCAGAATCCTGAAGGATATCGGAGAGATTGGAAATGATAACAGTTTTATCCGAATGTCGATTGAAATAGCAAATTATCATCATGAGAATTGGGATGGAACCGGATATCCCAGTGGAAAAAAGGGAGAAGAGATTCCATTATCCGCTCAGATCGTATCAGTTGTCAGCGCTTTTTGTGCTTTGACGGAAAAGAGAACCTATCGGGAAGCGTTTTCGTTTGAAGAGGCTCTCGAAATTATGGATTATGTTTCCGGGAAAAAATTTAATCCTGAGATTTACAGTATCTTAAAGAAGATTGTCAAGCAGTTCCATTAGCGTAGACATCGGAGAAGGCAGTATGACAGAAGAGGAATTTAGAAGGATTTATCGTTTTTTAAAAGCACGGTATGGAATTGATATGAGCCGTAAAAAGGAAATCATGCAGGGACGTCTGGAAAATTATGTCCGGGCTGGCGGTTATCAAAGCTTTAGTGACTATATGAATGCCGTAGAAAGTGATTTTACAGGGAAAATGGAACGGGAGCTGGTCAATATACTGACCACCAACCATACCTTTTTTATGCGGGAATTTGAGCATTTTGATTACCTCAGGTCGAAGGTGCTTCCCAAGTTAAAAAGAAAAGAGGAACGGAAAAGGGATCTGTGTATTTGGTGTGGTGCTGCTTCCACGGGGCAGGAGCCATATATGCTGGCCATGCTGCTCAAGGATTTTTTCGGTTTGGAGCATGAGAAGTGGGATACAAAGATTCTGGCGACGGATGTGGCAGTGGAAGCACTGCAGTATGCAACAGCAGGCATTTATGATAAGGAACAGATCGATCCCCTGCCGGAACCGTGGAAACGGCGGTTTCTGAGGCCGCTTGCGGGAGGCATGCAGTATGAAATAACAAGGGAAATTAAGGATGAGGTACTGTTCAGACAGTTTAATCTTATGGATGTCTTTCCGTTTAAGCGAAAAATGCACATCGTTTTTTTGCGGAATGTGATGATTTATTTTGATAAGGATACCAAAAGGCAGCTGATGCAGAAGGTATATGATATTATGGAGCCGGGGGGCTATCTGTTTATCGGCAGGACAGAGACGATTGACAGAAGCAGCACTCCCTTTGAATTGATTCAGCCGTCCATTTTCCGAAAACAGGAAGGGAAGAAGTAAGGATGCAGCGGATAAGAGTATTGGTAGTAGAGGATTCTCTGGTATTCAGAGAACTGCTGGTGCAGAATCTGAATGCGGATCCTGCCATAGAGGTGGTAGCAACCGCAAAGGATCCCTTTGAAGCAAGGGATGCCATTGTGAAATACCGGCCGGATGTGATGACATTGGATGTAGAGCTTCCGCGTATGAGCGGAATTGAATTTCTAAGGAAGCTGATGCCGCAGTATCCGCTTCCGGTAGTGGTCATCAGTTCATTAAGTGATAAGGTATTTGATGCGCTGAATGCCGGGGCCGTGGATTTTGTGGCGAAGCCGTCGGGTGCAAGCAGAGCGCAGCTGGAGTTATTTATGAAAAATGAGCTGCGTGTGAAAATCAAGGTAGCTTCCATCGCGCGGGTCAGCAGCCGCAAGAAAGTGCCTTTGCCTTCCCGAAATCAGACCCTGCTAGGGAATAGCCGGGAAATGGTTGTGGCAATCGGAGCTTCTACAGGAGGAACGGAGGCTATTGCATCGGTCATCAAGGAGTTTGATACGAATATTCCGGGAGTAGTGATTGTGCAGCATATGCCGCCGGGATTTACGGAAATGTATGCGAAAAGACTGAATGACCAGTGCCGGGTGATTGTAAAGGAGGCAAAGACGGGGGATGCCGTACTGCCGGGGCAGGTATTGATTGCGCCGGGTGGAGATGCACATATGCAGCTTGTGAAAATGAACGGGGCCTATCAGGTATCGATCCGTCAGGGAGCCAAGGTGAACGGACATTGTCCCTCCGTGGATGTGCTGTTTCAATCGGTTGCCAATGTGGCAGGCCCACATGCACTTGGAATCATATTGACCGGAATGGGCGGCGATGGTGCCAAAGGGCTGCTTGCCATGAGAAAGGCAGGGGCTAGGACGATCGGGCAGGATGAATCCACCTGTGTTGTCTACGGAATGCCTAAGGTAGCCTGGGATCTGGGGGCAGTGGAGTATCAGGAAAAACTGCCGGATATTGCAAAGAGGACATATTCCTTGCTCAATAAGATGTAACAGAAGAGCAAAGGTGTGAATGGATAGATTACGTGTGCGGAGCACACAGATGGGAGCAGATATGAGAATTTTATTGGCGGAAGATGATTTTGTAACAAGAAAATTTATGACGAGCTTTCTGTCCAAATACGGAGAATGTGATGTGACCGTAGACGGCATGGAGGCTGTGGATGCCTTCATGATGGCATTGGAGGATGACGAGCCATATGATCTGGTTTGTCTGGATATCATGATGCCGGTCATGGATGGTTATCAGGCCTTGATGGGTATCCGCAATCTGGAGAGGGAGCGTAACGTTCCCAAGGAAAAGACGGCAAAGGTCATCATGACGACGGCTCTGAATGATGAGAAAAACGTCAAGATGGCATTTGATCTGGGATGTACGATTTATTCAGGAAAACCGATCAATCAGGAAAGATTTGAACAGGCGCTGAAAAAGCTTGGTCTGGTATAGAGAAATGTGCTATAGAAAGGAGCGCTAAATGGCAGAAGAGTTTAATACACAGGGAATGCTGGACATGTACCTGTTTGAAAACGGACAGCTGCTGGAACGGCTACAGGAGATTGTGCTGGAACAGAAGGATGCGGAATGCTTTGATGAGGAGAGCATCAATGAAATCTTCCGTACCATGCACACAATCAAAGGCTCCTCCGGAGTGATGATGTTTGATGAGATTACCAAGGTGTCGCATAAGCTGGAAGATGTCTTTTATTATCTGCGTGAATCTCATCCCCAAAAAGTACCGCATCTGAAGCTGGTGGAGCATGTGCTGGAGGTAGCAGATTTTATTACCGATGAAATGGAGAAAATCCAAAATGGGGAGAATGCGGATGGAGATGCCGGTAAACTGGTGGCAGAGCTGGACAGCTTCCTGACGCAGATCAAGAGCGGTAAAGGAGAAAAGGAGAAGAAAATACAGGAAAATGTGCACGAGGAGCCGCAGCAGTTCTACATAGCACCAATGGCAACCAGTGCCAGTCATTTCTATAAGATTTATCTGACCTTTTATCCGGATGTACAGCTGGCAAATGTGCATGCGTACAAGATTGTCTATGCCCTGAAGGAGATTGCAGAGGATTTGCTGTATTATCCGGAGGATATCATTTCGGATGAGAGCAGTGCTCAGGAGATTCTGGAAAACGGTTTTAAGATTCTACTTCAGGCTCAGTGCAGTGAAGCGGAACTGCGTGAGATTATCAAAGAGGGCTATGAGCTGAAGAAGGTTGATATTTACGAATGTACGGCGAAGGAATATCAACAGGGCTTCGACAGCATCGGTTCGGAGATTCGGATCGATCTGGAATCCAGCGTGGAGGAAATCGAAGCCAGAACAGACACAGCAGCGTCAGAGGAGGAAAATAAGCAGGAAGAGGATAAGAAACCGATTGCTCCCGGTGATTTTGTCATTGCATCCAAGGAACCGGGCAAGGGCAAGAAGCTGGCTAAGGATAAACCAAAGAAGCAGGAAAAGGCAGCATTTATCAGTGTAGATGTCCACAAGATGGATATGCTGATGGATCTGATCGGAGAGCTGGTCATTTCCGAATCCGTAGTATTGCAGAATCCGGATTTGAAGGTGGAAGGCCTGAAACTGGACAATTTCAATAAGGCAGCAGCCCAGATGTCCAAGATATCCACTGATCTCCAGAATGTGATTATGAGCATGCGCATGATGCCGCTGACGAATACCTTCCAGAAGATGAACCGTATTGTTTTTGATGTGTCAAGAAAGCTGGGAAAGGACATTGAATTTGAAATGTCGGGAGAGAATACGGAGGTCGATAAGAATATTATCGAGCATATTTCCGATCCACTTATGCATCTGGTGCGCAATGCGGTCGATCATGGTATTGAGACGGTGAAAGAGCGTAAGGCCAGCGGTAAGACCGAAAAAGGTAAGGTTACTTTATGGGCCAAGACGGAGTCAGGAAAGGTATGGATTGGCGTACAGGATAACGGTAAGGGACTGGAGAGGGATAAGATTCTCGCAAAGGCCAAAAAGCAGGGACTGTTAGATCCCCGCAGGGAGGAAAAGTCCTACAGCGACAAGGAGGTCTATCAGTTTATCACACTGCCGGGCTTTTCCACCAATGAAACCGTTACAGAATATTCTGGCCGTGGTGTCGGAATGGACGTGGTGGTTTCCAATATCCAGGCTATAGGCGGAGCGCTGGAAATTGAGAGTACACCTGGACAGGGAAGTCTGATGGTTCTGAAGATACCGTTGACACTTTCCATTATCGATGGAATTGTCATGGAGGTAGGACATTCCTATTTCGTCATCGAGACCGGAGCCGTGAAGGAGTTTGTAGGAGTGAGGGGAAATATGCTCATTCACGAGCCAAGCGGCGAGGAATTTGTGATGATACGTGGAGAATGCTATCCGGTCCTCCGTCTTGGAGAGTGGTATCATCTGGATGGGTATGAAGCAGATATGGAAGACGGTATGCTGGTGCTGATAGAGGTAGAGAAGCAGATTGTGTGTCTGTTTGTGGATCGCCTGATCGGCAAACAGGAAATCGTGGTCAAGCCGATTCCGGATTACATAAAGAAAGTGAAAGGATTGTCGGGATGTACCCAATTGGGAGATGGAAGCATTGCTCTGATATTGGATGCATCCGGATTGATCGAATAGAAAATACAGGAAAGGAAAAGGGTGCATATGGGTGGACATGATACACAGCAGAATAAATATGTAACCTTTAAATCGGGGAACGAATATTTCGGACTGAAAATTGAGTATGTGAATGAGATCATTGTTTTTCAGGAAATTACGGAGATTCCCGAGAGTGAAGATTACATCAAGGGGCTGATTAATTTACGAGGTAAAATCATACCGGTGATTGATGTCAGAATCCGGTTCAAACAGGCTCCGTTAGAGTATAACGACAGAACCTGCATCATTGTAATCAATGTAAAGGATACGGTAGTAGGACTGATTGTTGAGAAGGTGGCTGAGGTAGTGGAGATTCCGGAGGAAAATATCCTGCCGTCTCCGAAAATCGGACATGAAGAAAAATCCCAGAACAGATATGTGTATGGAATCGGAAAAGTAGGAGAAAGCGTAAAGCTTTTGCTGGATCCGGATAAGCTGCTTCGGGACGAAGAGCTGGAAATGCTGGAGAAGGCAAGTGAAGATACGGTAGGAGAAGGAGAAGTGATACTATGAAAAATGTAAAAATGCACTTGAAGCTGGCTATTGGTTTTATTATGATTGATATTTTACTGGTTCTTTCCCTGTGGCTGAGCTACAGTACAGCATCCAGCATCATAACGGTGGAGGATCCGGTCAGGTATCTGAATAATTATGGAATGTTTGTTATCGTACAGTTCCTGATATTCATGACGATTACCGGATATATTTCAATCTCGCTGCTTAGAACGATCCGTAAATCCATGGCAGAGCTGACCAAAGCGGCAGATGCGATAGCAGCAGGCAGGGTAGATATCACAATGCGTAAACGGGGCAATGATGAGTTCGGGATACTGATGGATGATTTCCAGAGAGTTGTGGACAATATGAGCTACGAGGCTCAGGTCGCTCAGGAGGTAGCCGACGGAAATCTGACCGTGGATGTGCGTATCCGTTCTGAAGAGGATGTCATGGGACTTGCACTCAAAAAGCTGGTTCAGAATAATCATCATGCAGTCAGCAATATTCAGGATGCAGCTTATCAGGTAACAACCAGCTCCTCCCAGGTGGCAAGTGCCAGTGAAGCGCTTGCACAGGGATCTACTGAGCAGGCCAGTGCAATCGAGCAGATTACTGCATCCATTGGAGATATTGCAGACCGGACGAAACAGAATGCTTCTCAGGCCAATGCAGCAGCGGATCTGATGGCTCAGGCCATTGCAGATGTCAGGAAGGGAAATGAGGAGATGCAGGATATGGTAGTAGCTATGCAGGATATCAATAAATCCTCCGAAAGCATCTCGAAGATTATCAAGGTGATTGATGACATTGCATTCCAGACCAATATTCTGGCATTGAATGCAGCAGTGGAGGCTGCCAGAGCAGGGGATGCAGGCAAGGGCTTTGCGGTAGTGGCTGAAGAGGTTAGAAATCTGGCTGCCAAGAGTGCATCGGCTGCTGCCGAAACAGCGGAAATGATTGAAGATTCCATTCAAAAGGTGAATGCCGGTTCCAGAATTGCAAATGAAACAGCACAGGCATTGGAAGAGATCACTGCGGTTGTGAAAAAGAGTGAGACAATTATTACGGAGATTGCCGAAGCATCCAATTATCAGGCAACGGCTATTGCGCAGGTGGATCAGGCTATAGAACAGGTATCGCAGGTGGTACAGACCAATTCTGCTACCAGTGAGCAGTGCGCTGCAGCCAGCATGGAATTATCCAATCAGGCCAGCCGGGTAAGGGATCTGCTTTCCATATATAAACTGGATGGAGGTTCTCAGCAGACTGTGGGAGCAGCTGAGGACAAGGAATATCGGGCAGAGAGCAATGCGGATAAGAATGAACAGATTATTTCATTGAAGGATGGCTTTGGCAAGTATTAAATACCGGGGCTGAATGGAAGGATAAGCATACGAGATCTGCACTTGTTGTTTCCAACAAATCACAAAGAGAAACAGCAGGTGCAGATTCTGGTATGTTTTTTTATACAACAGTTCTTTTCAAGGCATTTTATAGGGCACAAGAGGAGGATTTATGATCGAAAAGGTAACCTATGAAGGAGAGAATCAAAAAAAGATAGAGAGGTATCTGCTGACTGCCTACAGTGTTTATATTCTCTTTCTGCTTGCGGTGCCACAGGAGCAAAAGTGGAACACATGGGGGGACTATTTGATGATTGCAGGAGTGGCAGCCTGCTGGATGATTCATATTGGTGAATATGGCACTTATTTGTTTCGTGCCGGATTTACAGCGGTTATGATGCAGATTAGTTTGATTTTTTGCGCGGTACATGCAGAAGAGCTGTCAGATGTTCTGCCATTTTTGCTGGCCTCTGTCATATGTCTGGGATTGTATGGTAAGGAGGAGATTGTTTACATAGCGGTCGCTTCCACCATTGTGATTTTTTTCTATCACGAGATTATCAGGGGACACATCTTTGAGACATCTGCAAAGGGACTTCTCTACACGGGATTGCAGCTTGTAAATGCGTTGCTGGTGGAAAATGTGGTGTATAACTGGACGAAGCGAAACCGGAAGGGAAGCAAGTTCCTGCTGGGTGCCATTGATGAGTTAAAGGAAGCGGAAAGCAGCAAGGATGATTTCCTTGCGAATGTCAGCCATGAGATTCGGACACCAATCAATACGATCTGCGGAATCAGCGAAATCCTTTTGCAGGAGGAATTACCGCAGCATATGCAGGTAAATGTGCGCAATATACAGCTTGCGGGACGTAATTTGATGGATGTGGTCAGCAATATTCTGGATTTTTCGGAGCTGCAATCCGGTGATATGGAATTGGAAGAGGAGGCCTATAATATTGCCTCTACCATCAATGATATCATCAATATGGCGATGGCAAGACGAAATGAGAAGCCGATTGAATTGATTGTGGACTGTGATGCCAACCTGCCCTGCGGTCTGATGGGGGATGAGAAGAAGGTACGCAGGGTGATCATGAATCTGGTGGATAATGCAGTCAAGTTCACAGAGGAAGGATGTATCAGCATCGTAATCGGGTTCAGACGGGAGAGCTATGGAATCAATCTGATCATTCGGATAAAGGATACCGGAATCGGTATGGATGAGACCAGCCTGGAAAAGCTGTTTACCAGCTTTAATCAGGTAGATACCGGCAGATGTCGACAGGAGAGCGGTCTGGGACTCGGACTGGCTATAGTCCAGGAACTGGTGCAGAAAATGGGCGGTGCGATTACGATAAAGAGCAAAAAGAACAAAGGAACTGTGGTAAAATTCGTGGTTCCGCAGAAAGTGCTGGATGATACTCCGATTGCATCCCTGCGCGACAAGGACGCAATCAATGTGGCAACCTATATTGACATGGAACAGTTCAGGATGGCAGCAATCCGTGATGAATATTCGGCCAATATCATGCACATGGCGGAGCAGCTTAGGGGAAAATGTCACATGTGCCGTAATTTGGCAGAGCTGCAGAGAAGGGTGCAGAGGGAACATTTTTCACATATTTTTATCAGTCCGCCGGAATACCATGAGGATCAGGCCTTTTTTGATGCTTTGTCGGAGCAGGTAAAGGTTGTTCTGGTATTGTACAGAGAGGAGGAAAAGGATATCAGCAATCCGAGACTGTTGAAAATTTATAAGCCCTTTTATATTCTTTCGATTGCTTCCGTGCTGAACAGTGAGCAGATGGATGAACAGGGGGGCGTCCGCCCGGGAAAATTTATCACCAGGAATGCGCATGTGCTCGTAGTGGATGATAATCATATGAATCTGCAGGTAATTGGAGGGCTTCTGGAGCTTTATAAGATACGGGTCACAAAGGCGGAAAGCGGCAGTCAGGCATTGGAAAAAATTACTTCGATGGATTATGATTTTGTCTTTATGGATCATATGATGCCGGAAATGGATGGAGTGGAGACTTTGCATCGTATCCGAAACAAGGTAGGTACCTATTATCAGAAGGTACCGATTGTGGCCTTGACGGCAAACGCTGTAGCGGGTACAAGGGAAATCCTGATAGGAGAGGGATTTACTGATTTTTTGGAAAAACCTATCGAAAAATCCGTGCTGGAACGGGTGTTGAAACGGAATCTTCCGCCTGAGAAGATTATAACAAGGGAGGTATATGAAGAGATGCCTGTTCCAGCAGAAGATGCGAAGGAAAAGGCAGAAAATATCCGGTTGGAGCAGGAGGAGAAAAAAACGGAGGATAAGGAATGGGAGAAGGAGCTTGAGGAAGCAGGGCTGGATGCCGGTCAGGGAATGGTTTATTGCAGCGGGAAGGAGCAATATATTCAGGTGCTGCGGGGCTTTCTGGAGGATTATCCGGTATCTGCTTCTCAGGCAGAGCGATTGTTTTTACAAAAGGAGTGGAAGGATTATACCATCGTAGTGCATGGCATCAAGAGTGCGATGAAGAGTATCGGAGCATTTTCTGTTTCAGAACTTGCCAGACTGCAGGAGCAGGCCGGCAGAGAAGGACGAACGGATGATATTTTGGAACGGCATGCAGGGCTTATGGAAGCCTATCAGGCACTTTTTACGGCCTTACGGAAGCTGGACTGGCTACAGCCGGACAGCGTAGAAGAGGATGCGGATAAAACAGAAGAGACGGGGAAAGAAGCTCTTGAGCAGGAACAGTTTGAAAAGCGGCTTCTGGAGATGAAGGATGCAGCGTATGATCTGGATGAAGAACGGCTGCTGAAAATGATTACGGAGCTGCAGCTATATACCTATCGTGGCATTTCGCTGGAAGCACTGATGACCCGTGTAAAGAAGAAGGTGGAAATGTCGGATTATATGTCGGCGGTGGAAATGGTGATGCGTCTGAAGAAGGAACTGGAAGAAAAGGAGGGGGAGGAAGCGTGTGGAAAAGAATCATCCGTTTTATAGCGGGAAGAGACTATGAGTTACGGGAGAGACTGTTTCGCTTCATTATTCTGGTCGGAGGAGTGGTTTCATTGATTGCAGCCGTAGAAACCTTCCTGATGATGAAAACCGGTATGCCAATGTTGCTGGCGTTGTGCATACTTTTAGCACTGAGTATCGGAATGCTTGCGACCTTTAAATACCGAAAGATTGAATTGGCGGCTCTGTTAGTAGGGCTGGTTATCAGTAATGTGATATTTCCAATCGTATTTTTTACGAACGGAGGTGTGGAAAGTGGCGCAACGGTCTGGTTTGTGCTGGGTATCTTATATTTTTCCGTCATGTTCAATGGGAAAAAGCTGGTATTCTTGATGGTACTGAATCTTCTGAGCTACGCTGTGACCTATGGAATCGGCTATTATTTTCCGGAAACGATTATACCGATGGCATCCAGGGGTGCTGTTTTCAGTGATTCTTTGTTTTCTGTGCTGGCAGTCGGATTGTGCGGCGGCATGATTTTGAAAATACAGATGAGAGTGTATGAGGCAGAGCATCGGGTGACAATAGAGCAGAAGGAAAAGCTTGAGCAGGGAAGAAATTCCCAGAATGTTTTTTTTGCAAATATAAGCCATGAGATACGCACACCAATCAACACCATTATCGGTCTCAATGAACTCATCCTGCGGAGTAATCCGAAGGGGGAGCTGAAGGAATATGCTCAGGATATACAGCTGGCAAGTAAAATGCTCTTGAGTCAGGTGAATGATATTCTGGATCTGTCACAGATGACGATGCAGAAGATGAGGATTCTTCCGGGAGATTACCGTACTGTGGAACTGTTTGACGAGCTGGCGGATCTGATTCATGTGCGGGTGGAGAAGAAGGGACTGGTTTTTTGCCTGAACATGGATTCGAATCTGCCGTCTGTGCTAAACGGGGATGCCAAACGACTGAGACAGGTTTTTTTGAATATTCTGGATAATGCAGTAAAGTACACAAAGGAAGGGTCCGTAACCCTGGCGGTACAGGGAGAGGAATGCGGTGACGGCGACCTCCTGTTAAAGGTGAAAGTCACGGATACCGGGGTTGGAATCCGTAAGGAGGATATGGATTCTATTTATGATTCCTTCAAACGGGTAGATGAGAAGAAAAATGAACGGATTGAAGGAAGCGGTCTTGGGCTGGCAATTACCAGACAGCTGGTGGAGCTGATGGATGGAGAGATAGCGGTAGACAGCATCTATACCAAGGGTACTGTGTTTACGGTGACTCTGAAACAGAAAATAGTGGATGTATCACCAATCGGCAATATACACTTCCTGCATAGGAAAAGAAGAGAGGATGAAATCTATCAGCCCAGCTTTGAAGCTCCAGACGTCAGGATACTGGTGGTAGATGACAACCGAATGAATGCCAGGGTAGCTGAAAGGCTGTTACAGCCTACCAGAGTGCAGGTGGATATTGCAGCCAGCGGAGAAGAGTGTCTGGAGATGACCAGGAGGAAATACTATCATGTCATTTTGATGGATGGTATGATGCTTGGCATGAGCGGCCCTGAAACCATGAAGTGCATTCGCAGTCAGGAAAACGGTCTGTGCAGGGATACTGCTATTATTATCATGACCGGAAATACGCTTTCGGGTGCCAGGCAGATGTATCTGGAGGAGGGCTTTGACGGGTACATCGAAAAGCCGATAATGGGCGAGGTGCTGGAAGCAGAGATTTTGCGTCTGCTGCCTGCGGATCTGATTGAATATCAGGAGAGTGGGACGGTAGAAACCGGAAGCCAGATTCAGAGGATATCGATGAGGAAGCGTAAAAAGGTCTATATTACGACGGAATGCTCCTGTGATATCCCAGCTGAGCTTCTGGAAAAATATGATATTCAGCTCATGTATCTCTATATCAAGACACCCTTCGGACGTTTTGCGGATACCAGGGAGATAGATTCGGACAGCCTGAACCAGTATCTTTCCGGGGACAGCAGCAGCGCCTATGCAGAGAGGGCGACCGTGGAGGAGTATGAGGAATTTTTTGCGGAGAGACTGACGGAGGCAGATAGTGTCGTACATATAGCCATCGGCTCCTGTACCGGTCAGAGCTGTCAGATGGCTCAGACAGCGGCAAAGGGCTTTGACCATGTGCATGTCATCGATTCCGGTCAGATATCCTGTGGTCAGGGGATGCTGGTACTGTATGCAGCAAAGATGGCACTGGAAGGGAAAGGGGCAGAGGAAATCTGTGAAGAGATTGAAAGGAAGAAGGGAGCGATTCAGAGCTGCTTTATCATGCCGGCGGCAGATATTTTTTATCAGAACGGCCGTACGCGGTCCATTACGGCAAAGGCCTGTAGAGTATTCCATCTTCATCCGATGTTTAAGCTGCATAAAAAGAAGGTTTCTATTGTCGCACTTTTGGGTGGCAGCATAGAGGATGCCTGGAGACAGGGAATACGCTGGCATCTGAAAAGAAAACGAAGAATATGCAGGGATGCTGTTTTTATCACGTATATTGGCTGTACGGTTAAGCAGCAGAAGTATATCCGAAAGGAGATCAAGAGATGTGTTCCGTTTGCCCAGGTCATCATGCAGAAGGCATCCTTTTCCAGTGCATGCAATACGGGGCTGCAAACGATCGGAATCGCCTATTTCTCTATGTAATCCTGTTATAGGGGGGTGACAGGGAACGGTAATGCAGTGGCATATTTCGCGGAGTAGGGTTATATATTGAAAAAAAGACCGGAAGAGCAGAACGGATGACAGAAATTCTTAAGGTTTTGGATGCCATGGTATGGGGCCCGGTGACGATTGTATTCCTATTGGGTACAGGCCTGTATCTGATGTTGAAAATGCGGTTTATGCCGCTGCGCAATCTTGGTTATGCGCTCAGATGTGCGGTAGGAGGAGAAGGGAAGAGGAAATCGAAAGGAAAAGGAGAGACTTCGGAGGGAGATATATCCCCCTTTGCTGCACTGATGACAGAGCTGGCTGCAACGATTGGAACCGGGAACATTGTAGGAGTGGCAACAGCCATGGTAGCAGGCGGGCCGGGAGCGCTTCTTTGGATGATGCTTTCTGCCCTGATTGGGATGAGTACCAAGCTGGCCGAGAGTACTCTGTCAGTGAAGTACCGGATTTGCAATGAACAGGGAGAAATGGCAGGAGGACCGATGTATGTCATGGCCTGCGGTCTGAAGAACAGACGGATGGGAAGGATTCTTGGAACTGCCTTTGCTTTGTTTGCGGTGTTTGCATCCTTTGGCATGGGAAATATGACACAGTCGAATTCTATTTCACAGGCAATGCAGGAAAGCTTTGGCATTCCGGCAGAACAAACAGGTTTGGCTGTGACCCTGTTGACCATATTGGTGGTGCTTGGTGGAATCGGCAGCATTTCCAGAGTAACCAGAGTAGTAGTGCCAGGTATGGCAGTTTTTTATATACTGGGAGCATTAGTGGTCATAGCGGTGAACCTGGAGCATCTGCCCCGGGGAATCCTTCAGATCGTGCAGCTTGCATTTTCTCCAAAAGCAGTGGCGGGAGGCGTGGGTGGCACGATTATGGTGTCAATGCAGCAGGCTCTCAGGTGGGGTGTGGCAAGAGGGGTTTTTACCAATGAAGCCGGGCTTGGCGCCGCAGGAATCAGCGCGGCAGCAGCACATACGGATGAGCCGGTCAGGCAGGGCTATATCAGTATGACCGGAGTGTTTCTGGATACGATGGTGATCTGTATGCTGACAGGGCTTGCCATTGCGGCTTCCGGTATGCTCGGACGGACAGATGCTTCCGGAGAACTGTTAAACGGAGCGGCATTGACGATGGCAGCCTTTTCCACGGCCTTTGGGAAAAATGGTGGCAGAATGGTAGGATCCGGCATCGTACTGTTTGCCTTTGCTACTATTTTAGGTTGGGAATATCAGGGAGAAAGAGCCTTTGAATTTTTGGCGGGGCTGCGAAGTGGCAGAGAAAGAAGAAAAACAGCAGGGGCTTGTCTGGGCTACCGTTTTGTTTATGCGCTTATGACCTTTGTGGGAGCGGTATGTACACTGGAGACGGTCTGGTGCTTTTCCGATATCATGAATGCCCTGATGGCAGTGCCGAATCTGATCGGTATCTGGATGTTGTCGGAAGAAGTGTGCAGAGATGTGAAGGATTATCAGAGTAAAATAGAATTGAAGTAAAATTTGGCAATATAAATGCAAAATGGAAAAAGAATTTGTGCAAAATCTATAGAAACATCAGTAGAAAAGTGATACAATAAAGCTAATAAATTTTTCAGTGGGAGTGGAGTACTAATGAAGAACATTAAAGTAAAAGTAAAAATGCTGATTTTGGTCTTATGTGTCATATGTATGGCCGGTTTTAGCCTGATGTTTGCAATGTATTACCTTGACGATATGAAGGAACAGGCTTTAGAGCATATGGAGACACAGATTCGGGAGGATTATGATGAGACGATTAAAGAGCAGGTAGAATGTGCCATTTCCATGCTGAGCGGAGTGAATGCACAGTATGAGGCAGGAGAGCTGACTGAGGAGGAGGCAAGGAAACTTGGAGCGGATCTTCTGCGGGAGCTGCGCTATGGCGAGGCCGGCTATTTCTGGGCAGACCAGACGGACGGCACCAACGTGGTTCTGCTTGGCAGTGACACAGAGGGGACGAACCGTATGGATACACAGGACGCCAGCGGCTATAAGATGGTTCAGGACATCATTGCGGTCGGACAGCAGCCGGAGGGTGGTTTTACGGATTATGTTTTCCCCAAGGAGGGTGAGACGGAGTCTTCGCCGAAGCGTTCCTACAGTAAGCTGTTTGAGCCGTTTGGTTGGGTTATCGGTACCGGTAATTACACAGATTACATAGACGATATTATTTTACAGAGAGATCAGGAATATGAAAGTGAATATCAGACGAATGTGATAAAGCTTGCAGTTGTCACCTTTGTCCTGCTGATTATCATTATGATTATTGCAGTCAAGATTTCAGGTGATATTACCAGGTCTGTCAAGGAAATTATGGATGGGATTGGTTTTATTGCAGAGGGAGACTTTTCACAGGAAACAAAGCCGGCTCTGTTAAAGAGAAAGGACGATTTCGGTATTCTGGCACAGGCGCTTGAAAAGATGCGGCAGGAGATGCAGGTATTGATCAGTAAGGTCAAGGATCGTTCCGAAAGACTGGATGAGCTTGTAATAGGCATCCGAAACAATGTCAGTGTGATGAATGAAGAGGTAGAGGATGTATCGGCTACGACAGAGGAGCTGGCAGCCAGCATGGAAGAGACAGCAGCATCCTCTGAGGAAATTTCCGCAATGTCTCAGGAAATCAGTGATGCAGCGAAGAATATAGCCAACCGGGCACAGGATGGTGCAACGCAGGTGGTTACCATTCATGAACGCGCGGAGAGGGGTAAGCAGGAGACGATTGCCCGGAGAAAGCAGCTGATTAGTATTCAGAAGGAAATCGGGGGCAGCCTGGAGAAAGCATTGCAGGATGCCAGAGTCGTAGAGGAAATCAATGCACTGGCAGAGTCCATCATGAGTATTACCTCTCAGACGAATCTGCTTGCTTTGAACGCATCCATAGAAGCTGCCCGTGCGGGAGAGGCCGGAAAGGGCTTTGCCGTGGTAGCAGATGAAATTCGAAATCTTGCAGAGCAGTCCAAAACAACCGTAACCCATATTCAGGAGGTCACCGGCAATGTTACTGCAGCAGTAAAAAATCTGGCAGAGGATTCGGAAAAGCTTTTGAACTTTGTGGCTGTGGATATTTCAGAAAGCATCGATGGATTTGAGCAGATGGCAGATCATTACAACGAAGATGCCGGTTATCTGAACGGACTGGTCATGGATTTCAGTGCGACCTCGCAGGAGCTGCTTGGCTCGATCGAAGGCATCCTGGGTGCAATCGGTGAAGTCAGCACGGCCGCAAATGAGGGTGCGGACGGCACGACCAACATTGCACAGAAAACGGTCAACGTGGCTTCCAAGTCCACAGATATTTTGAAGAGTGCAGGAGGTGCGGAAGAGGTTGCAGCTCACCTGAAACAAAATGTGGCACGGTTTAAGGTATAAAACAACAGAGAGCGTTCTACAACGCTCTCTGTTGTTTTTTTCTGCTGTTTTCCCTGTGTTTGAGGGCGGCTGGACATTGACAAGCCGCCTGATTACATCTATAATAAATTGCATTGAGATTTTTTTGACGAAGGAAATTTGGAGGAAATACACGTGAAAGCATATGGTGTAAATGAATTACGAAAAATGTTTTTGGAATTCTTCGAGAGCAAGGGACATCTTGCGATGAAGAGCTTTTCTCTGGTACCCCATAATGATAACAGCCTGCTGCTCATCAATTCTGGTATGGCACCGCTGAAACCGTATTTTACAGGACAGGAGATTCCGCCGAGAAGAAGAGTGACCACCTGTCAGAAATGTATCCGTACCGGTGATATTGAGAATATCGGTAAAACGGCCCGCCATGGTACCTTTTTTGAGATGCTCGGAAACTTTTCCTTTGGAGATTACTTTAAACATGAAGCAATCGGCTGGACATGGGAATTTTTAACCGAGGTAGTAGGTCTGGACCCGAACAGACTTTATCCGTCCGTTTATGTGGATGATGATGAAGCATTTGAAATCTGGAATAAGGAAATCGGAATCCCACAGGAGAGAATTTTCCGTTTTGGTAAGGAGGACAATTTCTGGGAGCATGGCTCCGGTCCGTGTGGCCCTTGCTCTGAGGTATATTATGACCGCGGAGAAAAGTATGGCTGTGGTAAGCCGGGCTGTACCGTAGGCTGTGACTGCGATCGTTATATTGAGGTATGGAATAACGTATTTACCCAGTTTGATAATGACGGACACGGCAACTACACAGAGCTGGAGCAGAAGAATATTGATACCGGTATGGGTCTGGAGCGTCTGGCAGCAGTGGTACAGGATGTACCGTCCATTTTTGATGTGGATACGATTCGTGCTCTGCGTGATCATGTATGTAAGCTTGCAGGAAAAGAGTATCAGAAGGAATATAAATGGGATGTTTCCATTCGTATTGTGACCGACCATATCCGTTCCGCAACCTTTATGATTTCGGACGGAATCATGCCGACCAATGAAGGAAGAGGCTATGTACTCCGTCGTATTATCCGTCGTGCGGCCCGCCATGGCAGACTGCTCGGTATTGAGGGAGAGTTCCTGGCAGAGCTTGCCGGAACAGTCATTGAGGGCAGCAAGGACGGCTATCCGGAATTAGAGGAAAAGAAAGACTTTATTTTAAATGTTCTGACTCAGGAAGAGCATAAATTCAACAAGACGATCGATCAGGGCTTGAATATCCTGGCTGATATGGAACAGGCAATGGAACAGGAGGAGAAAAAGGAGCTTTCCGGTGCAGATGCCTTCAAGCTCTATGACACCTATGGCTTCCCGCTTGATCTGACGATGGAGATTTTGGAGGAGAAGGGTTTTACAGTAGATGAGAAGGGCTTTGCTGAGGCAATGGAAGAGCAGAAGGTCAAGGCCAGAAATGCACGTAAGGTAACGAACTATATGGGTGCGGATGTGACAGTATATGAATCGATTGATCCGTCCATTACCTCTGCTTTTGTCGGATATGACCGATTAGAGCATACCTCAAAAATTTCAGTGATGACAACAGAAACGGAAGTAGTACAGGCTTTGACAGACGGTGAGGTAGGAACCATCATCGTAGGTGCGACACCGTTCTATGCAACCATGGGTGGACAGTGTGCTGATACCGGTGTGATCACCACTGCAGATGGAGAATTTCAGGTAGAGGATACCGTGAAGCTCTTAGGCGGTAAGATTGGACACATCGGAAGGGTGACAAAGGGCATGTTCAAGACCGGTGATTCAGTCACCTTAAAGGTGGATGCAGAGAGAAGAGCAGATACCTGTAAGAACCATTCTGCGACACATTTATTGCAGAAGGCTCTCAGAACAGTGCTCGGTACCCATGTAGAACAGGCAGGTTCTTATGTGGATAAGGACAGGCTTCGTTTTGACTTTTCTCATTTCTCTGCTATGACGCAGGAGGAAATTGCAAAGGTAGAAGCCATTGTCAATGAAGAGATTGCAGCAGCACTTCCGGTTGTGACGGAGGTTATGGATATTGAAGAGGCCAAGAAGAGCGGTGCGATGGCGCTGTTCGGAGAAAAATACGGCGAGAAGGTGCGAGTGGTGCGTATGGGCGAGTTCTCCACAGAGCTTTGCGGCGGTACTCATGTAGCCAATACCGGATTGATTTCTTCCTTCCGCATCATTTCCGAGAGCGGTGTGGCAGCCGGTGTGCGCAGAATCGAAGCTCTGACTGGAAACGGTCTGAACGAATATTACCGCAGCCTTGAGGAAACCCTTTTAAAGGCGGCTAAAGCCGCCAAAACAACACCGGCAGCTTTGGTGGAGCGTATTGAACATATGACGGCAGAGCTGAAGGAACTGCATTCTGAGAATGAATCCTTAAAGAGCAAGGCGGCCAAGGAGGCTCTGGGGGATGTCATGGACAATGTCGTAGAAGTGAAGGGAATGAAGCTTCTGGCAACCAGAGTGGCAGGCGTGGATATGAATGGTCTGCGGGATCTGGGCGATTCGTTGAAGGAAAAGCTGGGCGAGGGAGTGATAGTACTCTTATCCGAGTGTGATGGCAAGGTCAATATGGTGACTATGGCAACCGATGGAGCTGTGGCAAAGGGGGCACATGCAGGAAATCTGATTAAGGGCATTGCCGCTTTGGTAGGCGGCGGTGGCGGCGGACGTCCGAATATGGCTCAGGCCGGCGGAAAGAATCCTGCTGGTATTGATCAGGCTATTGCAGAGGCTGCCAAGGTGCTGGAAGGCCAGTTATAATTTTGGATTTTTTCAAAAAATTGAAAAAACTGGTTGACGAACAGGAATAATCTGTTATAATATTAGTTGTGCATGCGGATAGGATATTCGTGTGTAAAAAATTACCCGGTCAGTCGAAGCACGAGAAGGGACTGAAGGGAGGTTAGGTGTGAATCATGTCAAACGTAATCGTAAAAGAGAACGAGACTTTAGATAGCGCTTTACGTCGCTTTAAAAGAAGCTGCGCAAAAGCTGGTATCCAGCAGGAGATTCGTAAGAGAGAGCATTACGAAAAACCGAGCGTAAGACGTAAAAAGAAATCTGAAGCAGCAAGAAAACGTAAATATAACTAATAAAAACTAAAAAGTCCTTGGCATGTATCGTGTCAGGGACTTTTTCATTCCGATGTGTTCGTGCCCGGAGACATCGCAAGTACGAGGTGAGGAGAATATGTGGACAAGGGAGCTGTTTGGAACGGATTTTTATCATCTGGTTTCCGCTTTTTTGATTTATAGCGTTTTGGGCTGGCTGGTGGAGTCGATTTACATGTCCATCTGCAACCGCAAGCTGACCAACAGGGGATTTTCAAAGGGGCCGTTCTGTCCGATTTACGGGTTTGGCGCAGTGGCGGGTTATGTACTTCTGCATCCATTGGCCGGAAGCTATGTGACACTCTATCTGGTGGGAGCTGTGTTAGCGACCATATTTGAGTTTATTGTAGGCAAGATCATGATTAAGCTGTTTGGCGAGCTGTGGTGGGATTATAATGATAAGCCGTGCAATTATCAGGGAATTATCTGTCTGGAAAGTACCGTTGCATGGGGCTTTTATGCGGTCTTTATTATTATGTTCCTGCATTCCAGGGTCATGGGCTTTATTGACCATTATTCCTATGAAATGGGACTGCGGGCATGTAAGCTGGTATTGGTGATTGCAGCGATTGATTTTACATATCATCTGTTTACAGCATTACATATTGATGTCAGAAAGTATACCGGTAAGCTGATGGATAAATATCATTCCTTTAAAGCAAGATGGTATTAAAAAGAATAATCGAAAAGAACACTGAAAAAGAGCAGAATGGTTTTGAACGCAGGCAGAATATATGCCATGCAGTCACAACTGTCCTGCTCTTTTTTGCATGGATTTTTGGGCCTCGGCGGATGCTTTGGAAGGGGTGGAATATTTTCAGGGAATGGTTACATATGATGATAACAGAACGGAAAAGCGGGAGCGTGAATACGGTGTCGGCATGTAACAGGTTTTGGATAAGAGGAACTGCTCTTTTTCTGGCAGCGGTCATTGGATGGGGAAATATAGCTTACGCAGAAACCGTCGGGAATACGGAAAGTACAGAAGCGGAAAGCAGTATTGCGGAAGAAAATACAGAAGCAGGTGCAGAGCAGGCGTCAGCGAATTTATCCATCGCAGCGCCTTCCGGAATCCTGATGGAGGCATCGACCGGGCAGGTCATCTATGAGAAGGATGCGGATACACGCAGAAGCCCTGCAAGCGTGACCAAGGTCATGACCATGCTTTTGACCTTTGAGGCATTGGAGCAGGGAAAGATCAAGCTTACCGATGAGGTAATTACGAGTGCACATGCAAAATCCATGGGCGGCTCGCAGGTCTTTCTGGAGGAAGGAGAGATTCAGAGCGTAGAAACATTAATGAAATGTATCGTGGTAGCCAGCGGCAATGATGCCTCTGTGGCAATGGCCGAGCACATTGCCGGCAGTGAAGAGGCATTTGTGGCCATGATGAATGAAAAAGCGGCAAAACTTGGCATGGAAAATACCCATTTCGAGGACTGCTGTGGACTGACGTCATCGGATAACCATTATACGACGGCAAGAGACATTGCGGTGATGTCCAGAGAGTTGATTACGAAATATCCGCAGGTGTTCCAATATACCAAAATCTGGATGGAGGATATTACGCATACGACTGCCAAAGGAAGCAGTCCATTCACACTTTCCAGCACCAACAAGCTGTTGAAACAATATGAGTGGGCAACGGGGCTAAAGACCGGATCTACGAGCAAGGCGAAATATTGTCTCTCTGCAACGGCCAACCGGGATGGTATTGATATGATTGCGGTGGTCATGGCAGCACCGGATTATAAGGTGCGTTTTCAGGATGCAATTACGATGTTAAATTATGGGTTTGCGGTTAGTCACGTATATGTGGATGAAAATAAGGATACACTGGAGAATCAGCCGGTAACGGGAGGAATTGTGGACAGCGCTGCTTTAAAATATGCAGGTGAATTTCGTTATCTGGATACGGCGGGCAATGATTTGAATGGAATCGAGAAACAGCTGCATCTTCCGGCGAGCGTCAACACTCCGGTAAAGGAAGGAGATAAGGCAGGAGAAGCCGTTTACCTGTTAAATGGAAAACAGATTGGCATGGTGGATATTCTGTTTGCGGAGAGTGTAGAGAAGGCGGTATATAAAGACTATTTACAGAAGGTGATGAGGTATTTCCTTTTATGAAATGGAGAGTTGTGATATAGTAAAGTAAAAAGAACGGAATCCGGCAATAGTGTTCGGAGCAGAGGAATAGGAGAGCAGGTATGGTAATAGGATTGGGCATTGTGGCAGGGATTTTGCTGCTGTGGTTTGTCATAGTCTGGATACGGGATGTAAACCGGTTCGTGACGGTAGAATATGAGATAGAGGTGGAGGGGCTGAAAAAACCATGTACCCTTCTCCTGCTCTCAGACCTGCACAATAAGCGGTACGGAAAAAAGAATCAAAGGCTGGCGGAGACGATTCGTAATCTTTCGGCAGATGCGATTTTGGTGGCAGGTGATATGTATACTTCCAAAAGTGGCGGGGGTTTTGACGCGGCAGTCGAGCTGTTTGAACAGATTGCCGGAAAATGTCCGATTTATTATGCCAATGGAAATCATGAGCATAAGACAAGGGTGCATAAAGATGTGTTTGGAACAATGTACGAGGATTACTGGAAAGAGATGGATAAGCTTGGAATCCGTCCTCTGTGTAATGAGCATGTGTGGCTCCCGGAGTATGGGATGGATATCTGCGGTCTGGAAATCGGAAGAGAGTACTTTAAACGGCTGAGAAAACAACCCTTTGCAGAGCATTATCTGGAGCAGACCATTGGAACACCAAGGAAGGATGCCTGTCAGGTGCTGATTGCACACAATCCGGATTACTTTCCCGAGTATGCTGAGTGGGGAGCGGATGTGGTGGTGTCCGGTCATGTACATGGAGGGGTGGTAAGGCTTCCCCGGCTGGGTGGCGTGCTTTCCCCGGCATTGCATCTTTTCCCCCAATATGACGGCGGACTCTTTCAGGAGAAGGGGGCTTTTATGGTACTTGGAAGAGGGCTTGGAATGCATACCATTCCGGTCAGAATGTGGAATCCGGGCGAACTTCCGGTCATACATCTGGTGCCAAAGCGCGTATCGGAAAAAGCGTAGCAGTTCATCCAGCGCCAGTCTCAGCCCTCCCCGTGCAGGGATGCACATGGAATCTGCCCCGGTCGGATGTCAATATTTTTCTGCTCCATTTAGAAAACTCCAGTCCGAATGTTGTCTTGAATTTTTTTCCGTGCAGCTGGGCCGGGGAGGGCTGAGGCTGGCGCTGGATGAACTGTTACAAAAAGTTTTCAAAAGAACAGAGGTTCTCTTGTCAAATGGAAAGAAAGTTAGTACAATATCTTGTATCGCACTTAAAAAGGAATACATGTATTTGTAGAAAGACAAGGGAAACATTATGGCATTATCGGTCAAGCTTGAGGCATTTGAGGGGCCGCTGGATCTGCTCCTTCATTTGATTGAGAAAAATAAAGTAGATATCTATGACATCCCGATTGTGGAGATTACGGAGCAATATCTGGATTATATCCGTCAGATGGAGACGGAGGATATGAATGTCATGAGCGAATTTCTCGTTATGGCGGCTACTCTGTTAGATATCAAGTGCAAGATGCTTCTTCCGAAGGAAGTCAATGAGGAAGGCGAGGAAGAGGATCCGAGAGCAGAGCTGGTGCAGAAGCTATTGGAGTTTAAGATGTATAAATATATGTCCTATGAATTGAAGGACAGGCAGGTAGATGCGGAAAAAGCATTTTATAAGCAGCCAACGCTGCCGAAGGAGGTAGCGGATTACCGACAGCCGATTGATTATGAAGAGCTGATTGGGGATATGACCTTACATAAGCTGCATGAGATTTTTAAATCCATGATGAAGAGGCAGGTTGACCGGATTGATCCGATTCGAAGCACCTACGGAAAGATTGAGAAGGACGAGGTCAATATGGAGGAAAAGGTCTCCTATGTAGAGGATTATATCCGGGGACATAAGCATTTCAGCTTTCGGGCGCTGCTGTCAAAGCAGCATGGCAAAATGGAGATTATCGTCACTTTTCTGGTGATTCTGGAAATGATGAAGACCGGCAGGATCAACATTGTACAGGAAGAGATTTTTGATGATATCATGATTACATCCAACGAGGCAGCTTAGGGCAGTCGTTGGAAATGAGCAATAAGGAGTTTTAGGGATTGGAAAGAGAAAGACAGGAAGCGGTATTGGAAGCGATACTGTTTACCATGGGGGAATCGGTGGAAATCAGCAGATTGGCTGATGTCATTGAAGAGGATGTAAAAAAGACCCGTGCTATTTTACGGGAGATGGCAGAAAAATATAAGGAACAGAACCGGGGAATCGATATCATCGAACTGGACAATTCCTTTCAGATGTGTACGAAGAGTGAAATGTATGAGTATCTGATCAGGATTGCCAAGGCTCCAAAGAAGCTGGTGCTGACGGATACCCTGTTGGAGACGCTTTCCATCATCGCCTATAAACAGCCGGTGACGCGTCTGGAAATCGAAAAAATTCGAGGGGTGAGCTGTGACCACGCAGTCAATAAGCTGATTGAATACAATTTGATTCATGAGGTCGGCAGGCTGGATGCGCCGGGAAGGCCGTTGTTGTTTGGCACGACGGAGCAATTTTTAAGAAGCTTCGGTGTGAAGTCTCTGGAAGAGCTTCCTTCCCTGAACCCGGATCAAATAGAGGTATTCAGGGAACAGGCGCAGGAAGAAGCGCAGATGAAGCTGGATGTATAAAAGTGAAAAGAAAAAGGATGTAAAGCGGCAGAAAAAATCTGCCGCTTTTTCAAACTTTTTGGAGAGACTATACGTCTATAAAGTGAAAGAACAAAAAAGACAAATTGGAAGCATCACAGGCAGGAGAAAGGAGCCGGTGTGAAGGGAAAGGTGGAGAGAATGTGAAAAAGAGTAAATATGATGTAATAGTGAAGCATATTTTGGAAAATCAGGCAAAGAGCTATCGGATTGCATACAGCTATGTACCGGAAAAGGAGGCAGCACTTGACATTGTGCAGAATGCCATATGCAAAGCCTTGGAGAATTATAGCAGTCTTCGGAAGGAAGAGGCAGTAAAAAGCTGGTTTTATAAGATTTTAGTCAATGAGGCGGTGCAGTATATCCGAAAAAACAGGAGAGAGATTTCCTGTGAGCCTGAGAAAATCAAAGAGGAAGTGTATGTGGAACGGGCATATGAACCGGGAGAAGAGGTGTACCGGAAGGTCTGTGAGCTGCCGGAGCAGATGAGAACTGTGGTATTGCTTCACTATTTTGAACAGCTTACCTTAAAAGAGATTGCGGAAGTGACAGATACCAATCTGAATACGGTCAAGACCAGATTGTATGCGGCGCTGAAGCGGTTGAAAACAATGGTAGAGATAGGTTGAAAGGAGCATGAATATGAATAAAAATAAGAGGATAGAAGAAGCAAGAGATTTTTATGAGAACATTGAGATTCCGAAGGAGCTCTCCGAAAGGGTAGAGAAAGCGATTGCAGAGCACCCTGAGAAGGAGGAAAGGGCGGAAAAAAAGATACTGTCTATTGGAAGAACGATTACGGCAGCAGCGGCGGCAGCTGTAGTCTGCTTTACCGCAGCACTCAATACGAGCGAAGCATTTGCCAAAGAAGCGGGAGAGCTGCCGGTCATTGGCGGTCTGGCAAGGGTTCTTACCATACGCTCCTATGAATCGCACGAGAATGATGTCAATATAGCGGTGCGGGTTCCAGCAGTAGAGGTGGAAGAGAATGCAGGCAGCCAGGAAAATCTGTCGGAAGCAGAACAGGAGACTCTGCAGGAGGGCGGTATGGAGACTATGACGGCGGAACAGCTTGCGGAGCAAAAAGAGTTTACCGGAGATATCAATGCGGAAATTGAGAAGATCGTGGATGAGTTTGTAAAGAAAGCGGAGCAGGATTTTGCAGAATCTAAGGAAGCATTCTTTGCTACCGGAGGCACGGAGGAAGAATGGGGCGGTCGCGAGATGGATGTGCAGACAGATTATGAGGTCAAATACCAGAAGGGATCGGTTCTGTCCATGGTGCTGACACTGAATGAAGTATGGGTTGCAGCTTACGGTGAGCAGTATTATTATAATCTGGATCTTTCTACGAACCGGGAGCTTACCCTAAAGGATGTGCTGGGTGAGGATTATCAGCGCATTGCAGACGAAACGATTGTTGCTCAGATGTATGAGAGAGCTGAAAGCGAAGGTTATGTATACTGGGGCGTAACCGATACCGACGATGAGATTGATATGGGAGGATTTGACGGAGTAGATGAGGAGACGAAATTCTACCTCAATGAGCAGGGCAATCCGGTCGTATGCTTTGCGAAGTATGAGGTTGGCCCCGGCTATATGGGGGTACAGGAATTTGAAATTGTAAAATAAAGAAGTGATGAAAGGTGCCTGAAGGCAGTTTGCTTCACCCCAGCTACAGTGAACTCTGGCTGGGGTGATTTTTTCAGGCCGGAGTTTTTTTATGAGGGGGGAATACATATATATTATAGGAAAAGATATATGACAAAGGCAATGGACAGAAGTGGAAAATGTTGTAAAAGGGATATTGACAAGGCTGCGTGTTGTGGCAGCCATGCTTCTCGTAACCGTGATGGCAGGAAGCTGCCCGATTGTATGTCTGGCGGAAGAAACAGGGGAGCCGACCGAACTGTATGCCAGGGCGGCAGTACTGATGGATGCGGACAGCGGCAGGGTGCTCTATAGTAAAAATGGCGAAGAGGTACTGCCGATGGCAAGTACGACCAAGATTATGACCTGTATTGTAGCGTTGGAAAATGGTAATCCGGAGGATCAGGTCACGGTATCATTCTATGCGGCAGGACAGCCTAAGGTGCATCTGGGGCTGGTGAAAGGACAGAAAATCCGCATGGAGGATCTTTTCTATTCCATGATGTTGGAGTCACACAATGATTCTGCGGTGGCGATTGCAGAGCATATCGGAGGAAAGCTGCTTTCACTGCCGGAAGAAGAAATACGGAGTCAGGAAGAAAGTAAACAGGCCGTGGCTGCTTTTGCTTGTCTGATGAATCAGAAGGCGAGGGACATCGGCTGTTTTCAAACCTTTTTTGTGACTCCGAACGGATTGGATGCGGTCTGGAGGGATGAGAACGGAACAGAGAGAAGCCATGCGACAACGGCCAGGGATCTGGCGGCTATCATGCGCTATTGCATCAGGCAGTCGGAACAAAGGGAGAAGTTTCTGGAGATTACCAGGACTTCTTCTTATTCGTTTACGGATGTTTCCGGGAACAGAAGCTATTCCTGCCAGAATCACAATGCCTTTTTACAGATGATGGAGGGGGCTCTGTCCGGTAAGACCGGTTTTACCAATGCAGCAGGCTATTGTTATGTGGGTGCATTGGAAAAAGACGGGAAATGCTTTACCGTGGCGTTGCTTGCCTGCGGCTGGCCCAATCACAAGACCTGGAAATGGAGTGATACGAAAAAGCTGATGGCTTATGGGCTCTCTGATTACAGCTATCATTCCTTTGAAGAAAGAGAACCGGACAGAGAATGGTGTGAGCCGATACCGGTAGAAAACGGGAAGACCGACCATATCGGGGAAGAAGCCTTTACAAACGTCAGAATAGAGACAGCCGGAGATGCCAGAGAGGGAATGCTTTTAAAGAAGGGGGAGCAGATTGAATTAAAATGTCAGAAAAAGAGAAGTCTTACGGCTCCGGTCACAGCGGGGGAGGAGGTCGGACAGATATCTTATCTGGTAGACGGGAAGGTATTTCGGATGGATCTCCTTGTCACAGAAGATGCAGTGGAGCCGATTGATATGGGGTGGTGTTTGGAGAAGATTCTGGACAGATTTCTGTTGAATGGAATCGCTTTTTGACGGAAAAGCGGGAAACTGGTTTACATTTTGCTAAAATTTTTCAATTTTTACTAGGCGATTTGACGGAAGTGTGTTATACTTCTAAAGTACGCGAAAGTGTGGGAGTCTCTGCGCTTTTGTAAAAATGTTTTATATTTAATTATTATAAATGGAGGGCTGAAAACATGAGTACTACTTCAAAAGCGAGTCAAAGAATAGCAGCTTTACTCGATGAAAACAGTTTCGTTGAAATCGGTGCGCTCGTTACAGCAAGAGCAACGGATTTTAATCTGAAACAGACGGAAACTCCTTCTGACGGTGTTGTAACCGGTTATGGAGTGATTAACGGCAATCTTGTGTATGTATACAGCCAGGATGCATCCGTATTAAACGGCTCCGTTGGTGAAATGCACGCAAAGAAAATTGCAAACCTCTATGATTTGGCTATGAAGACAGGAGCACCTGTCATCGGGCTGATTGATTCTACAGGACTTAGATTGCAGGAGGCTACCGACGCACTGAATGCTTTCGGTGAGATTTATTTAAAGCAGGTGAATGCATCCGGTGTGATTCCGCAGATTACAGCAGTTCTGGGAACCTGTGGCGGCGGTCTTGCTATTATGCCGACACTGACAGACTTCACTTTCATGGAAGAGAAAAATGCGAAGTTATTCGTAAACTCTCCAAATGCACTGGAAGGAAATAATGATTCCAAGTGTGATACTGCATCTGCTGCATTCCAGAGCACAGAGACAGCAAATGTAGATGTGGTTGCAGATGAGGCAACTATTTTTGCAAAGATTCGTGAACTGGTTTCCCTGCTTCCGGCAAACAATGAGGATGATATGTCCTTTGAAGAGTGCACAGATGATTTAAACAGAGCAAGTGCAGAGCTTGCAAACTGTGTGGGAGATACCTCTATCGCACTTTCCATTCTTTCTGACAACAATGTTTTCTTTGAAGTAAAAGAGAACTATGCAAAGGATATGGTAACCGGATTTATCAAATTAAACGGTGTGACCGTAGGTGCTGTTGCAAACCGCAGTGAGGTTTACGCTGACGGCGAGGTAAAAGAGAAATTTGAGGCAGCTCTTTCCGTAAGAGGATGCGAGAAAGCGGCTGATTTCGTAAACTTCTGTGACGCATTCGGTATTCCGGTACTGACACTGACCAATGTAAAGGGTTATGCAGCTACCGTATGTGCTGAGAAGAAGATTGCAGCTGCAGTTGCAAAGCTTACATATGCATTCGCAAACGCTACCGTTCCGAAGGTAAACGTAGTAATCGGACAGGCATTCGGAAGCGCATACGTTGCTATGAACTCCAAGGCAATCGGCGCTGACATCACCATGGCATGGCCGGATGCACAGATTGGCAGCATGGATGCGAAAAATGCAGCCCAGATTATGTACGAAGGCCAGGGCGCTGACGTGATCAAAGAGAAGGCAGCAGAGTATGCAGCGCTTCAGACAAGCGCAGCCAGCGCAGCAAGAAGAGGATATGTGGATCAGATTGTAGAGCCGGCTGACACCAGAAAATATGTCATCGGTGCATTCGAGATGCTGTTCACAAAGAGGGAAGACCGCCCGGCGAAAAAACATGGTACCGTTTAGAAAGGATGATACTTAATATGAAAAAATTTCTACTTGTATTAGGTATGATCACCTGTATGATCGGAATGACAGCATGCGGCAAGCAGGCTGAGGAAGCAAAGCCGATTATGGATGAAGCTACAGCAACTGCGACTGCAGAATATACCGTGGAGCAGATCGCACAGATCGTTTCCAGCGGTCTTTCCGAGCAGTATGCAGAGGATCCGGTTATTGCAAAGGCTCTGGAGAGCTGGGAAAAGGCTTTGGCTGATATAGGTGATTATAAGCAAATAGTTGGTTCAGAGGCAGAAATCGATGATGAACAGGCCATCGTAAATGTTTCCATCCAGGGAACAAATCACGACGCGGTTGTAGAAGTCATCATGGGTAAGGAAGCTTATACAAGCATCACGACAAACGTTACCTATTCCTTTGGAGAGCTGATGACAAAGGCAGGTCTGAATACTCTGATGGGAATGGGAACCGTATTCGTAGTTCTGATTCTGATCAGTTTGATCATTTCCTGCTTCAACTTCATTCCGAAGATTCAGGCAAAATTCAGTAAGAAGGCAGAAGCGCCGGCACCGGCACCTGCGGCAGCTTCTGTTGCAGCAGCAGCGCCTGCGGCAGAAGAGAATCTGACGGATGATCTGGAACTGGTAGCTGTTATTGCAGCAGCAATTGCAGCAAGCGAAGGTGCGGCAAGCACAGACGGATTTGTCGTAAGAAGCATTAAGAGAGCGAATGCAGGCAAGTGGCAGAGAGCCTGAAAGCTGATCTTATCAGTTTTGTAAATTGAGAAAACACCATTATAGGAGGATTATTAAGATGAAAAATTATACCATTACCGTAAATGGAAACGTATATGATGTAGTAGTAGAAGAAGGCGCTTCCACAGGTGCTCCTGTCGCAGCAGCAAAGGCAGCTCCTGTTGCAGCACCGAAGGCAACTCCGGCAGCAGCGCCGAAGGCAGCTGGTGCAGCCGGCAGCGTAAAGATTGAAGCCGGTGCAGCTGGTAAAGTATTTAAAATCGAAGCAAATGTCGGACAGGCTGTAAAGGCTGGCGACACAGTAGTCGTTGTAGAAGCTATGAAGATGGAAATCCCGGTTGTTGCACCTCAGGATGGTACTGTAGCAAGCATCGACGTTGCAGTAGGCGATGCAGTAGAGGCTGGAGCAGTACTTGCAACATTGAACTAATGGGGAGTCAATTCCCTATGACAATGAAAACGGGAGGTCAATAAAATGTCTTATATAGCGACAACATTAGACAACCTGGTACATCAGACAGCGTTTTTCAATCTGACGGTTGGAAACTATGTCATGATTGTAGTAGCTTGTGTATTTCTCTATCTGGCTATCAGAAAAGAGTATGAACCGCTTCTTCTGGTGCCGATAGCATTCGGTATGCTGCTCGTGAATATCTATCCGGATATCATGCTCCATGCAGAGGATTCCGCAAACGGAGTCGGCGGTTTACTATATTATTTCTATGTACTGGATGAGTGGGCAATCCTGCCGTCCCTGATCTTTATGGGTGTCGGTGCAATGACAGACTTCGGTCCCCTGATTGCCAATCCGAAGAGCTTCCTGCTTGGTGCAGCAGCACAGTTTGGTATTTTCGCTGCATACTTCGGAGCGATTGCTCTTGGCTTCAATGATAAGGCAGCAGCCGCTATTTCCATTATCGGCGGTGCTGACGGCCCGACGTCTATCTTCTTAGCGGGCAAGCTCGGACAGACCGCTTTGCTCGGACCGATTGCGGTAGCGGCATATTCCTATATGTCTCTGGTGCCGATTATTCAGCCGCCTATTATGAAGCTGTTGACCACAGAGAAGGAAAGAAAGATTAAAATGGGTCAGCTTCGTCCGGTTTCCAAACTGGAGAAGATATTATTCCCGATTATCGTAACCATTGTTGTATGTCTGATCTTACCGACCACAGCACCGCTTGTAGGTATGCTGATGTTAGGTAACCTCTTTAGAGAGTCCGGTGTCGTAAGACAGCTGACAGATACAGCATCCAATGCTTTGATGTACATCGTTGTTATTCTGCTTGGTACTTCTGTAGGCGCTACCACGAGTGCGGAAGCATTCCTGAATTTAGCTACGATTAAGATCGTAGTGCTCGGACTGATTGCTTTTGCATTTGGTACCGCAGCAGGTGTACTGTTTGGTAAATTGATGTGCAAGCTGACAGGCGGTAAGGTAAATCCGCTGATCGGTTCTGCCGGAGTATCCGCAGTGCCGATGGCAGCACGTGTTTCCCAGAAGGTCGGTGCAGAAGCCGATCCTACCAACTTCCTGTTAATGCATGCTATGGGACCTAACGTAGCAGGTGTTATCGGTACAGCCGTAGCAGCAGGAACCTTCATGGCTATCTTCGGAGTATTCTAAATCGAAACAGGATGGCCAGTTACATATCAAATTCAGGAGGAAAAAGAAATGTCAGAACAGGTTAAAAAACCGATTAAAATTATGGAAACCGTACTTCGTGACGCTCATCAGTCTCTGATTGCAACCAGAATGCCGACCGAAATGATGCTTCCAATCGTAGATAAGATGGATAAAGTCGGATACCATGCAGTAGAGTGCTGGGGTGGTGCGACCTTCGATGCTTCCCTTCGTTTCTTAAAGGAAGATCCGTGGGACAGACTCAGAAAGTTAAGAGACGGCTTCAAGAATACAAAGCTGCAGATGTTATTCAGAGGACAGAACATCTTAGGCTACAGACCGTATGCGGATGACGTAGTAGATTACTTCGTACAGAAGTCCGTTGCAAACGGAATCGATATCATTCGTATCTTTGACTGTCTGAATGACCTTAGAAACTTACAGGAAGCAGTCAATGCAACCAATAAGGTAAAACAGCAGGAAGGCAGAGGCCATGCTCAGGTTGCTCTTTCCTATACCTTAGGTGATGCTTATACCATGGATTATTGGATGGATATGGCAAAGAAGATCGAAGAGATGGGTGCAGATTCTATCTGTATCAAGGATATGGCAGGTCTGTTAGTGCCGTATAAGGCAGCTGAGCTGATTTCTTCCATGAAGAGCGTTACCAAGCTTCCGATTCAGTTACATACACACTATACTTCCGGTGTTGCAAGCATGACCTATTTAAAGGCTGTAGAAGCCGGTGTAGATGTAATCGACTGTGCGATTTCTCCGTTTGCTATGGGTACTTCCCAGCCGGCAACTGAGGTTATGGTTGAGACCTTCAAGGGTACAGAGTATGATACAGGCTATGATCAGAATCTCCTTTCTGAAATCGCTGATTACTTCAGACCGTACAGAGATGAGTGCCTTGCAAATGGTCTTCTCAATCCGAAGGTTATGGGTGTTGATATCAAGACTCTGTTATATCAGGTACCGGGCGGAATGCTTTCCAACATGGTTAGCCAGTTAAAGGAGCAGAATGCAGAAGATAAGTACTATGATGTATTAAAGGAGATTCCGGCAGTTCGTAAGGACCTCGGTGAGCCGCCTCTGGTTACTCCGTCTTCTCAGATCGTTGGTACACAGGCTGTATTCAACGTACTCATGGGTGAGAGATATAAGATGGCAACTGACCAGACCAAGGATGTACTTCGTGGTAAATATGGCCAGACTGTAAAACCGATGAATCAGGAAGTAATCGACAAGGTTATTCCGGGCGAAGAGAGAATTACATGCCGTCCGGCAGACTTGATTGAGAACGAGCTGGACAAGTTAGAGTCCGAAATGGCAGAGTGGAAGCAGCAGGATGAGGACGTTCTGTCCTATGCACTGTTCCCGCAGGTTGCTACAGACTTCTTCAAGTATCGTAAAGCTCAGCAGGAAAAGGTGGATGTAACCAAAGCTGATACTAAGAACGGTGCTTATCCGGTTTAATTTCTGTAAAATCGTATCAAGACATTTTACAAAACCCGCATGTAGCTGGAGACAGCATGCATGCGGGTTTTCTTTCTATGATAGGAAATGATGGTTGAAGACGTATGGGAGGCAGTTAGCCTTTCAAAAAACTGGTGAGGTATTTTAAATTAGTATCATAAACGGAAATACGATAATATACAGTTCAAATAACATATTGAAGAAGCGAAAGTGATATGATAAAATGGATACGTGGAACAAACGTATTACAGGGTGGCATGGCCTTCATTTTACATAGGAAAATCACCCGGAAAATGAGAGCAGTGTTGAGGAATGATACCATGCAAATGACTATACCATATTTTCATTACCCATCCATTGAAATGTCACGGACAGGCAGATTCCTTCGGGCTTTTTGCCGGAAAAGAGGGCTTAGTGCCAGAGATATACAGGAGGAGTTGGAGCTGACCAGTGTGCAGTCTGTTTATGACTGGTTTCATGGAAAAACGCTTCCATCGCTGGAAAATCTCTGTGCGTTGGCACAGCTTCTGGAGGTGCCGGCAGAAGCCCTTCTGATTGGCCGGTGTGGAATACCGATTTTGTGGTATGGAAGGATTGATGAACAGGAATTTATCCGTTTGAAGTATCATAGAAGGAAAAGGAGCTTCGGGAGGAATCAATTAAGGTATTGCCTTAATGACGAACTGATCGTAATTCGTTAGAATGGAGACAGGTCAGGAAGAAAAGAATTGGAAACAATAAAATCGGCAACAACAGAAACAGAATAAAAGCGACAAAAAAGGACAACAAAAACAGAGGCAATATCACCTGACCCATACGGGAGAGGTGATATTGCTTTTTTTTGAACCTATTTGACTTGACCGCAGAGGGTGTTTTCATCCCTGATATGAGACAGGCGTATAGAAAACTAAATATATCTCATTGTTAGAACAATACGATATTTCATAAATTATTTTAATAAAAGAAAGTGAATAGAGAAATAATAAGTATAAAAAATACAATACAAACTACAATTACTATATCTCTAAAACATTTTTATGTCAATCCATGCTTATCGAAAATGTCAGCAAAATGTCATTTTTTGTAGAAAACAGACAAAAGTGACATGGTATGAAAGATATTTACCGTCAAAAGAATAGTCAGGGAAAGGAGTTAACATGTCAAGACGAGGTGAAAATATTTATCGCAGAAAGGATGGGCGATGGGAAGCGAGGATACCCAATGGTTTTACCGATGATGGGCGAAAGAAATATCGTTCAGTCTATGCCAGAAGCTACACGGAGGTGAGGGAAAAGGCAAAGCAGCAGAAGGCAGCCGTACCGGAAAAACCAACCGGCAGAATGAACATGGAAGCAGCCATTCGGCTGTGGCTGAGGGACAAGCAGTTTCAGTGGAAGGAATCCACTTATTCCTGCTATACGCAGATTGCGGAAAAGCAACTGATTCCCGCATTTGGAAAATTACCGGTGAATCAGATGAACAACAGTGTTCTGAATGATTTCATTGCAGAAAAGCGGAATGGAAGCATGCCGCTGTCTGATTCCTATATACGTGATATGACACGTATGCTGACGCAGGTTATGAAGCATTTGAGGGACGAATATCATTATGAGATTTCCACCAATATTTCAGCGTTGAAACCGCGCGCCAAAGAAGAAAAACGTTTGCCCGATCAGAAAACCATAGAAAAACTGGAACGGTATCTGATGGCGCATGTGGAAGACAGAACCTGCCTTGGCATATTGCTATGCTGTCATACCGGACTGCGGATTGGCGAGCTTTGTGCACTCTGCTGGGAGGATATTGATCTGGATACCGGAATCCTGCATGTGAGACGTACCATTCAGCGTATGAAACGCTATCAGGACGGGAGAAGTTCTTCTCAGGTGGTATTCAGTACACCCAAATCAAAGCGTTCGACTAGGGAAATTCCGCTCACCCCTATGATGTTAAAGCTGCTGCGTGAAGCAAAAGGCAGTCCAAAGGAATTTCTCATTCCGGGGAAGAACGTTCCTTATGCGGAACCACGTACCCTGCAATACCGTTTTCGGAGCATTCTGTCCCAGTGTGGGATTGAATATTTCAATTTTCATATGCTGCGCCATATTTTTGCAACACGCTGTATTGTCCTCGGATTCGACACCAACAGCGTAAGCGAACTATTGGGGCACGCCAATGTACAGATTACCCTGAATTTGTATGTACATTCTTCTGCCGAGAGAAAGCGTGAGCTGATGTCGCATTATTATATTTCCAAAAGCTATTTAGCGTAAAAATTCTGGTCAGATTTTATGGGATATGAGATATTTGTGCTTTATAAAGACGTAATTACATAAATTAAAATACTTAATGAAGTATATTATAGCATAGAGAAGAAGGAGAGATAAGGGTGAGAAAGAAAATACAGACCTGATCTTTCTGTAGTCATGCCAAACATGGCTAAATATAGAAAAAGGAGGAGATCAACATGTTTCACAAAGTAGTGAAGAAAGCACTTATGCTTTCTGTAGCAGCAACTCTGGTGGTGACTCCGGTGGTGGCCAGTGCATCCGGACTGGTTCAGGGCGTAGATTATGGCCCGTATGGTCCTACATACGGTTCCAGCAGTTCCAGCAGTTCCAGCTCTTCAGGCGGAAGCAGCAAGTCCTCTACCAAGGTAGAAGAGACAAAGATTCCGACAGTGACTCTGGCTGACGGAACGGTACTGAACAGCACGGTAGCCGGAAGTAGCAAGGCAACTTCCATCAAAGGTATCGCTGTAGCAGCACCTGCAGCTGTAGTCAATGCGGCTCTTGGTGTAAAGGAAGGCGAGAAGGCTTTCGTAACCATCGCTGACAGCAATTACGGTCCGGCTGCAAAGGCATCCTTGGAGAATGCAGCAGCAGCACTCGGCGCTCAGATTGAGGCAGTATTGGACATCAACATGGGCAAGCTGAATGCAA
>JAGANL010000048.1 GCA_017624235.1 Lachnospiraceae bacterium
ATTTCTGACTGTGTGTTTTCTTAATAGAGCATTCGATACCCAGGGAAAAATCGGCAAGGAGGCCGATTTTAGGCTTCCTGCGCACGGACGCGCATGGAAGCCGCCCCGACCTCCGAAAAAATTTTTCCTGCTCTATTTAGAAAACCCCAGTCAGAATGTGGTTCTGGATTTTTTGCATCGAACGACCGCTCCCAGACGGTAGCTTACGGATACCGGCTGAACTTTTCTACCCGCCCTAACGGATCAGATCAATCGCATCCTGCACGGTGCTGACCCCGATGATACGGATACCCCCGATTTCCTCCAGATTATCCGCGCATACCTTCGGCAGCACACAAATCGTAAATCCGAGCTTCTTCGCTTCCAATACCCGCTGCTTTGCCTGACTGACTGCACGTACCTCTCCGCTTAAACCCACTTCTCCAAAAGCAATCACGCTGTCTGCAATAGCCCGGTTCTTAAAGCTGGATACGATAGCCATAGCAATCCCCAGATCAATCGCCGGTTCGGTAATCTTCATTCCTCCTGCAATATTTACATAGGCATCACAGTCTGAAAGCTGCACACCGACCCGCTTTTCCAAAACTGCCATCAGGAGGTTGACCCGGTTATAATCGGTCCCATTCGCCTGCCTTCTTGGAATGCCCAGATTGCTGTGACAGACCAGAGACTGAATTTCTACCAGAATCGGTCTGGTTCCTTCCATGGAACAGGAAACGATGGAACCGCTCGCTCCTTCCGGCCTGCCATTTAACATGTATTCGGAGGGATTGACCACCTCAGTCAATCCTTCGTTACGCATTTCAAAAACTCCGATTTCATTGGTAGAACCGAACCGGTTCTTTACACCCCTGAGCAATCTGTAGGCAGCATACCGATCTCCTTCAAAATAGAGCACCGTATCTACCATATGTTCTAAAACTCTGGGGCCTGCTACAGTTCCTTCCTTTGTCACATGTCCTACGATAAAGATTGAGATTCCGAGTCCCTTTGCCAGCTGCAGCAGGATACCTGTAGACTCCCGCACCTGGGAAACGCTGCCGGGAGCAGCCGATACCTCTTCACTGTACATCGTCTGAATGGAATCAATAATCACAATTTCCGGCCTTTCCCGCTTGATGCTTTCCGCAATCACATCCAGATTCGTCTCGCACAGTAGCTGCAATGCCTCCGTAAACTCACCCAGACGGATTGCTCGCAGCTTAATCTGCTTTAGGGACTCTTCCCCGGAAATATAGAGCACCTTATGCTGATCTTCAGCCAACAGCCGGCACATCTGTAATAATAAGGTGGACTTCCCAATGCCCGGATCTCCGCCCACTAACGTAAGAGAGCCGGGGACGATACCGCCGCCCAGCACTCTGTCTAATTCTTTGATATGCGTCAGTATTTTTTCCTCTTCCCCAAGTGTAATCTCCTGTAGGCTGACTGCCTTCCCAGCAGAACCCTTCTCTGCAAAAGCAGCTATCCCACGGCTTCCTGCTGCACTCTTTTTGGAAGTACTGACTGTTTCCTCTACAAACGTATTCCACCGTCTGCAGCCGGGACACTGTCCCATCCATTTGGACGATTCATAACCGCACTCCTGACAGAAGAATACGGTTGCCGATTTCTTTGCCATAAACTATTTCTCGATTCTGACCTTTACTTCACCTTCACCCTCCAGCTCCACGCTCAGGTTCAGCTTTCCACCCAGATTTGTCTTCATCTTTCCGACATTATGATCTGCCACAAACACGTCATATTCTGTCTCATCTTCCAGTCCGACAGTAATCTGTGCATCCTCTGCACCTTCTACCACAAAGCTGACTCCATTTTCTGTTTCTTCAAAATGGTTCACACTGGTTCCCGGTACAGACTCATAAACAAACATACCATTTTTCTCCAGCTTCGTCATAATCTGATAGGTCTTGACCTTGTATAAATCTCCTTCATGCTCAAAATCTTCCTTTTTTGCCTTTGCTGTCAGTTTGTGATTTCCAAAGCTGACTGTTCCATCGCTTTCTGCACAAATTAACTGCTCTACTACTGCCATCGTTCTTTCCTCCTGCCATTTATCTTAGCGCATTTTCTGATTGGTTCAGATACGTTTAGTATAATATATTTATGACTCCTTGTCATTCATTTTTACAGTAAAAGTGACCTTTCCATTCTTGATTCCTGCACTCACATGCTCACCGCTTTTCACCCGTCCGGAAAGGATTTCCTCTGCCAGGGCATCTTCAATTACCGTCTGAATAGCACGTTTTAACGGACGCGCTCCCATTTTGAGTTCCGAGTATTTCTCCACGATATATTCCTTCAGCGCCGGGGTAATGGTAAGCCGGATATTCATCTGCTCCTGACATCTTCTGGTCAGATTTTTGGACAACAGAGTGATAATCTCTTTCATATTTTCTTTATTCAATGGATGAAATACCATAATTTCATCAATACGGTTAATAAATTCCGGCTTAAACAGCCGCTTAACCTCCTCCATCACACCGGATTTCATCTTCTCGTAGCTTTTCTTTTCACTCTCTTCTACCGCAAAGCCCAGATTCTTCGGATCAACGATCCGTTGTGCACCTGCATTGGATGTCATAATCATAATCGTATTTTTAAAGCTGACCTTCCGCCCCTTGGAATCCGTAATATGACCGTCATCCAATACCTGTAATAAAATATTGAATACATCCGGATGAGCTTTCTAAATCTCATCAAACAGCACGACCGAATAAGGATTTCTTCTGACCTTCTCACTGAGCTGCCCGCCTTCGTCAAAGCCGACATAGCCCGGAGGGGAACCAATCATTTTCGATACAGAATGCGGCTCCATATATTCTGACATATCCACCCGGATCAGGGCATTTTCCGAACCAAACATAGCTTCTGCCAGTGCCTTGCTGAGCTCCGTCTTACCGACACCGGTAGGACCCAGAAACAGGAAAGAACCAATCGGCCGGTTGGGGTCCTGCAATCCTACCCTTCCTCTTCTCATAGCCCGGGCGACAGCAGAAACCGCTTCCTCCTGTCCGATGACTCTCTGATGCAGAATGCTTTCCAGCTTGAGCAGTCTCTCACTTTCCTTTTCTGCAAGCTTCTGAAGCGGTATTTTCGTCCAGACTGATACCACCTCCGCAATATCATTTTCCTGAACGACCAGTTCTCTTTCTCTGAGCTGCTGTTCATGTTTGTCCACGGCACGATTGTATTTACGAATCAGCGCATCCTGCTTCTGCTTAATCTCGCCTGCCTGACTGAATGCCTCAAACTTAATGCTCCTCTCAATCTGCAAATCCATATTTCGGATTTCCTGCTCCATCTGCTTAATCTTCTGGGGTACGTGCATACCACGCAGCCGAATGGCAGAAGCTGCTTCATCAATCAGATCAATCGCCTTATCCGGCAGATTTCTGTCATTGATATAGCGATTGGAAAGCTTGACAGCCGCCTCGATGGCTTCCTCCGAAATCTTTACTCCATGGTGTTCCTCATATTTGTAGCAGATACCCTTTAAAATACGGACAGCCTCTTCCTCGCCCGGCTCCTCTACGGTCACCGGTTGAAAACGCCTTTCCAGTGCGGCATCCTTCTCGATGTATTTACGGTATTCCGCAATGGTAGTCGCACCAATCAACTGAATCTCACCTCTGGCCAGAGACGGCTTTAAAATATTGGAAGCATCAATTGCTCCCTCAGCCCCTCCGGCTCCGATAATCGTATGGATTTCATCCAAAAACAGGATAATGTTTCCATCCTCACGTACTTCTGCAATCACCTTCTTAATACGCTCTTCAAATTCACCGCGATATTTGCTTCCTGCTACCATACCGGAAAGATCCAGTGTCACGACTCTCTTTTTCTTTACCGTATCCGGCACCTCTTCGGCTACAATGCGCAGTGCCAGTCCCTCTGCAATCGCTGTCTTTCCGACTCCCGGTTCTCCTACCAGACAGGGATTATTCTTCGTCCTTCTGCTCAGAATCTGAATCACACGTTTGATTTCATCCTCTCTGCCAATGACCGGGTCCAGTTCTCCGTTTTTTGCCAGCGCGGTCAGATCCCTGCTGTACTGATCCAGCGTAGGAGTCTCACTCTTCTGTTTGCCCCGGTTCTGTCTGGAAAGATCCTCTTTGTAAAGCCCTCCATCCTGTCCCATGGCAACCAGCGTATCCACATACAGCTTCTGCATCTGGATTCCCATCGTATTTAACAGTCTGGCCGCTACGTTTTCTCCCTCTTTGATGATTGCCAGTAGAATGTGCTCCGTACCGACTGCATCTGCCTTGAAACGCTCTGCCTGTCTGGCGCTCTCCTCCAGAATCTTTTTGGAACGGGGCGAATATCCGTCTCTTTCCTTTAATGCCAACAGATTTTCCGGTGCAATCAGATCCCGAATCATTTCAATGACCTGACCTTCCTCCACACCGTTATCAAACATCACATTTGCTGCCACACCGGTTCTTTCCCGCAATAATCCCAGCAAAATGTGCTCTGTTCCGATATAGTTCTGCCGAAATTCCTTTGCTGCCAGCTCTGCCAGATGCAGTGCTGTTTCAGCCTTCTTTGTATAACGCGGCATCATTTCATACCTCCATAGTCTTCATATATTTCGTCAATGAGCGCATGCACTTCTTCTCTTGATATGTTCTTACAGGTACCCTTTGCGAGAACCACTCTAAGCTCCTTTTCCATTTCCTCCATGGCGCACAGCTTATCGATATCCACGGCAATCACAGCTCCGCGCCGTCTGTCTACCTTTACAAAGCCTTCCTGCTTGAGCACTGTATAAGCCTTGTTGACCGTATGCATGTTGATTCCAATATCCTCCGCAAGCTGTCTTACAGAAGGCAGGGCTTCTCCTTCCTTAAACTGCGAAGTGGCTATCCCCAGAATAATCTGATTATGAAGCTGCATATACAACGCTTCTTCACTATTAAAATCAATTTCTATTACCATCAACTCTGCCACCGCCTTCTTTTGTTTGTTATACATATCATATAACAGACTATCTGGCCTGTCAATATCCGATTCGTATGTGCATCTTATATACACTCCATAATGCCAAAATCTCCGTGACAGCTTCCTGCCACGGAGATTTCATTTTTTAGGAAATCTTTCTTCATTTTTGGTACTACATATCGTCTCTGCCGTCCATATTCAGGAATTCAAATTCAAATTCATCATCGTCTTCCTCTTCCTCATAATATGCGGGCTGTGGCTTAGGCTGCGGCTTTCTCACCTGTGCCGGACGCTCATGCTGTGGATTGCCCTGTGGTCTGGCTGCTCTCTGCTCTGCTGCCTGTCCTGCCGGCCTGCGCTGTGCCTGACCGGAACCCTGCGGTCTGGCTGCTCTCTGCTCCGGTGTCTGTCCTGCCGGTCTCTGACCTGCCTGACCGGAACCCTGCGGTCTGGCCGCTCTCTGCTCCGGTGCCTGTCCTGCCGGTCTCTGACCTGTCTGGCCGGAACCCTGCGGTCTGGCTGCTCTCTGCTCCGGTGCCTGTCCTGCCGGCCTGCGTGCTGTCTGACCGGAACCCTGCGGTCTGGCTGCTCTCTGCTCTGTCTGTCTCGGAGCCGCAGGTGCCTGACCCCTGGCCGGACGTCCTTCGACTGCCTGCTGTCTCGCCCCTGCCTGTGCACTTCCCGGCGCCGGACGTCTGCGAACCGGACGCTCCGGTTCCTCTTCTATCTCTTCCTCTTCAAATTCCTCATCCTCATATTCTTCTTCATTGGAACGGAGGAAATTTCTCGGCTTCCATCTGCGGCTGTCGACGCGGCCTTCCTCATAGGCTTCCGGCTCCCCGTCCTCATCGCCGTAATAACCATCCTCTTCCTCGTCATAGCCTTCATCCCACTGGCTGTCACGAAGCTTTAACATCAAAAGGGTGACTGCCACAATCAGTATTACAACCAGAACTGCCAATATGGCAATCACAATCTTAGCCGTTGTTCCAAAGCCTTCTCCACCGGAAGTGCCCGCCGGCTCTCCTCCGGCCAGATTATTGATTTTTGTGCATTCCTGATTGGAAAGATCATACAGATACCAGTATTTTCCGCCATTGGTATCCGTTGTATACAATAAATAGTAATTACCGGATTCCCATTCGGCCAGCTTGCTCTCATCAATCTCCATCTTAGAAAGGTCAGCGTCCTCCGGCAGGATTCGGCTGGAAACTACATTCGATACCTCCGTATAGCCGCTGCCTGTACTGCCTTCTCCGGCACCCTCTCCGCTGTCCGGTGCTTCGGTTTCAGGGGCTTCACTGCCTTCTCCTCCATCCGTACCCTCTACAGCCGCTGATACCTCCAGAAGATCTTCTCTGATAAAGCCTGTAACATCACTGCCGTTTGAAACAAAGGATACCTGATACCAGGTCTTTCCATCAGCTCCTGTGGTTTGTCCCAGAATCGTTACCACGGTTCCCTGTTTTGCACTGACTACCACTGCATCCGTGGTCGCCGGTCCTTTGCGCACATTGACACTGGCGCTGGTAATCGTTCCGGATGAAGCATCCGACGGCTGAACATCCGCATTCGTCTCCGTAACCGTGGCATCGCTGCCCGCACTGCCTTCTACCGTTCCGTTTACTTTTACAAGATCAGCACGGATATACCCTTTGGTATTGCCATCCACAATCTGATACCATGTCTGTCCGTCGGCTCCGGTTGTCTTACCTGTAATCGTAAGCTTATCATTTGCCTTTACGCTGGCTACTGCATTGCTGGATGTATCCGCACTGCTTCTGACCTTTGCAGAGCCCGGAATAACGGTTCCCTCCGCATCTGCAAATACAGTCATAGAACACGCTGCAAACAAAATCATTGCTGCCATATACGTGGCAAAGCGTGTGATCATCTTTCCTGTTTTTTTCATTTCTATCCTCCGGTCTGCTGTTGCACAGACTTTACCTTGTACTTTTCTTTTATCTTTCCCGGCGAAAACGCTTCTCTCCATCTTCCTGCCTGTCATGCTGTCCAAAGCCATGCAGCGCACTGTGTTTGCTGTTCCTGGCTCTTTCCAGATCTTCCCTTGCCTGAATCTTCTGGGCACATGCCGGACAATATCTTCCCGCACGAATGTCCCTTCCGCAAACCTCACATTTTAGGAAGACGGAGGAATCCGGTGCTACCTCTATTCGCTCCTCCCTTAACAACTGACGTATCACCTTACGGGAAACACCGGTTCCCATCTCGACGTCATACATTTTTCTGGCAAGAGGATGCGTTTCTATATAGTTTCGCACCTTTCCATAATCGTCATATTCCAGATGGTTACACTTTTCACACTGGTATTCTCCAACACCCTTGAATATCATATGTCCACCGCATACCTCACATATGACCGGCTTGTTGTAATCGTCCAGATGGATCTTCACTCTCTCATCAGCCATGTTCCATCAATCCATTTCATCAATTGCTTTTCCTATATCATGACGCATATATTTGTTTTCAAAGCTGACCCATTCGGTTGCTTCGTATGCCTTCTTTCTGGCTTCCTTCAAGTCCTTTCCGGTTGCCGTAATCCCCAGCACACGTCCTCCGTTTGTTACAATGCCATCCTCTGTTAACTTTGTGCCCGCATGGAAACAGAAATAATCCTCTTTTCCATCAAATGCGGAAAGTCCGGTAATCTTCTTCCCCTTTTCATACTTCACCGGGTAGCCGTCAGAGGCCAGTACGACACAGACTGCCGCATTATCCTCAAACTGCAGATCTACCTGATCCAGTGTGCCGTTTAAGCAGGCCTCCATCACCTCAATGATGTCATTTTTCATACGCGGCAGTACGACCTGAGCCTCCGGATCTCCGAAACGGGCATTATACTCCAATACTCTCGGCCCCTTTTCCGTCAGCATCAGACCAAAGAAGATAATACCTTTAAATTCTCTGCCCTCTGCTGCCATGGCATCTACAGTCGCCTGATAAATATGTGCCTTGCAGAATTCGTCCACCTCAGCTGTATAAAAGGGGCTCGGTGAAAAGGTTCCCATACCGCCGGTATTCAAGCCCTGGTCGCCGTCCTTTGCACGCTTGTGATCCTGTGCAGAGGTCATCGTCTTAATTGTCTTTCCATCCACAAAGGACAAAACCGATACCTCCCGGCCTGTCATGAATTCTTCAATGACCAGTTTATTTCCGGCATTGCCAAACTGCTTGTCTAACATGATGGACTTGACGCCTTCTTTTGCTTCTTCCAGTGTATTACAGATCAAAACGCCCTTTCCAAGTGCCAGTCCGTCTGCCTTTAACACAATCGGCATATCTGCTGTCTCCAGATACTTCAGTGCATCCTCTGCATTGTCAAAATTCTCATATGCTGCGGTCGGGATATGATATTTCTTCATCAAATCCTTGGAAAATGCCTTGCTGCCCTCTAAAATAGCTGCATTTTTACGCGGGCCAAAGGCTTTCAGTCCGGCCGCTTCAAACGCATCCACCGCGCCGGCTACCAGCGGATCATCCGGTGCTACGATAGTCAGGTCGATTTCCTTTTCTTTGGCAAAGGCAACCAGCCTGTCAAATTCCATGACACCAATATCCACGCACTCAGCCAGACGGCTGATTCCGGCATTACCGGGTGCACAATATATTTTCTCAACCTTCGGGCTCTTTGCCACGCTTGTTGCAATGGCATGCTCCCGTCCGCCGCTTCCTACAATCAGTACCTTCATCGTTCCAACTGCTCCCTTCTATGATTTCTGCTGCCTTTGTCTGTTTTCTTCCGGCCCTTTCACCGGAATTAAGACAGCACTACTTTTCCGTCTGACACGCTGACTTTTCCGTTTGCAATCAGGTCGATGGCCTGTGGCAGAATCTTCCACTCTGCCTCTTCCATCACACGCTGCTGTAAGCTCTTTGGCGTATCACCCGGCTCCACTGCAACAGCCTTCTGTAAAATAATCGGACCCGTATCGGTTCCCTCATCCACAAAATGCACCGTAGCGCCGGTAATTTTCACCCCTCTTGCAAGCGCACCCTCATGCACCTTCAAGCCATAAAAGCCTGTTCCGCAAAAGGATGGAATCAGAGACGGATGAATATTGATAATCCGGTTTGGATATTTTTTTACCATCTCTGCCGGAATGTTCACCAAAAATCCCGCCAACACAATGAGATCCGGTGCAATTTCGTCTACCTGCTGTATCAATGCCTGATTGAATGTCTCTCTGTCCACATAATCCTTCGGTGAAAGACAGATACCTCTTATACCATTTTCCTCCGCTCTCTTTAAGGCGTAGGCAGAAGCATTATTCGAGATGACCGCACAAATCTGTGTGTTGGTAATGGTTTCTTCCCGGACTGCGTCCAAAATAGCCTGCAGATTCGTGCCTCCTCCCGAAACACATACCAGCACTCTTAACATACGGTCACACCCTTTTCTCCGTTTTCCACGGCACCTACCACATACGGTGTTTCACCGGCTGCACGGATTGCGTCCATAGTCTTATCCACATCGGCAGGATCCACAGCCAGAACCATGCCCAGCCCCATGTTGTAGGTATTGTACATCATCTTCTCTTCCAGATTGCCGGTCTTCTGCAGCAACTTGAAAATCGGCGGTACCTCATAGCTGTCCTTCTTCACTACAGCACGAATGCCCTCGGGCAGCATTCTCGGAATATTTTCATAGAAGCCGCCACCTGTAATATGGCTGCAGGCTTTAATGGTCACACCTGCATTCTTAATGGATTTTAATGCTTTTACGTAAATTTTGGTCGGAGCGATCAGTGCCTCGCCAAGCGTCGTACCCAGCTCGTCATAATAAGTATTCAGACTCTCCTTTGTCATTTCAAATACCTTACGTACCAGAGAGAAGCCGTTGCTATGTACACCGGAGGATGCCATACCGATCAACACATCGCCTGCCTTTAAGTCCTTGCCGGTAATCAGATCCTTCTCATCTACAATACCCACAGCAAAACCAGCTAAATCATACTCATCCACCGGATAAAAGCCCGGCATTTCTGCAGTCTCACCGCCAATCAGCGCTGCTTCGGACTGCTTACAGCCTTCTGCTACACCCTTCACGATAGTCGCAATCTTTTCCGGATAGTTCTTACCACATGCGATATAGTCTAAGAAAAATAACGGCTCGCCGCCTGCACAGGCAATATCATTGACACACATTGCCACACAGTCAATTCCAACGGTATCATGCTTGTCCATGATAAAAGCCAGCTTCAATTTGGTTCCGACTCCGTCCGTACCGGATACCAGAGTCGGCTTTTCCATGCTTTTAAACTTCTCCATGGAAAACGCACCGGAGAAACCGCCGAGTCCACCCAGGACCTCCGGACGCATCGTTTCCTTCACATGCTTCTTCATAAGCTCCACTGACTTGTAACCTGCTTCAATATCTACGCCTGCGTTCTTGTAATCCATTTTTCTCTCCTCCAAAGTCGTATTTTATTTTCCGTAATTCTTATAACCTGTTTCCTGAAGCTTTTCATCCTTCTTCTGTACGCTTTCCTTTAAGGAAAGGCTGTATTCCTTCAGGCGCGCAAGCAGTGCCGCATCCGAAGTTGCCAGAATCTTAGCTGCCAAAAGTCCTGCATTGGCTCCGCCGTTGATGGCTACCGTTGCAACCGGAATACCGGACGGCATCTGTACGATGGAATACAGAGAATCCCTTCCTCCCAGAGAAGTTGTGTGCATCGGGATACCAATGACCGGAAGCGGAAAAATTGCCGCACACATACCCGGCAGATGCGCTGCCATGCCTGCTCCCGCAATAATAACCTTAAAGCCCTTCTTCTCCGCCGTCTTTGCATATTCAAAAAAGACATCCGGCTCTCTGTGTGCAGAAATGATTTTCATTTCATAGGAAATACCGAGCTCCTCTAAAATATCTGCAGCCTTTGCCATAACCGGCATATCGGAATCGCTGCCCATTACAATACCTACCTGTGCCATATTGTTAACCATGCTCCTTTCACAGTCTGCTTTCTGAATCATTTTCGTCGTCCGGGCACTCAAAACACACGTCTCCCACACCCTGACGCTATCTATAGTGTACTAAACTTTTATTTTACGTGCAACACACGTTTCGCAAAAATCATACTTTTTTAAACATTTTCAAACGGTTTATTCAGTTCTTCGCAGCCAGGCAGCACAAAACGTCCCTTTTCGATGATACGAATCTGTCTGCCGTCCTTCGTCACAACGGATAACTCACCCAATTCATCATAAGGGATCGTAATATCTGTATGACAGTTAAAATAAGCCTTTGCCGGATCTGTCCTTCGAAGGGCAGAAACGCTGTTTTCCTTTGCTACGATCTCTTTTCCGTCAGGATTGTACTGGTGATTGTCCTCCTCATGAGAATAACAGGTATCTCCGACCGCAAAATGCGGGCCCATCTTTTCCGCAATTAAAATAGGAAGCTTTTCCGCCATCTGATACTTTTCGGCAGCCACATAAGCCGTCGTATTCGTCCCGATTGCAAACTCGCCAAGAGGTAAAGACTCATGATGATAGAGTACATTATCCCGGATATATTTCCGGTTCTCCTCCTCGGTCTCAAAATTCGTACAGGTATACTCTGCTGTCATGCCGTCCCGGAACGTAATCTCCAGATTCCGGTATTCCAGCTCATTCAAAAATACCCGGCCGACATGCAGTATTCCATTGGTACCCTTTAATTTTGGAGAGGTAAACACCTCACCTACCGGAATATTGACATCGGCCACACAGTTTTCAAACACAGTCTGCTTCGCAGCATCCTCCAGTTCATAGAACGCCACCTGCAAATCCGTCCGGTTTCCGTTCATGCCTTTGATGACTGCATATTCACCCTGATCCAGCACATCGATGATTGTCTGCTGTATCTTCTGATACAAAGCATAATCCAGCGTATTAATCCGAATGACCTCATCAAAAATCTCCTCATACTGCGCTCCGATTTCCGGTGTTGGAAAAGCAATGATGGTAAAGCTTCTCTCCTCCCCCTTAATATAACGGTTCGTAAGCTGTCCTGCCTGAGAGGCATATTCTACGGCCAGCTTCTGCTGGGACTCATTCAGCGCACAGGCCTCCTTTTTGTTTACCGGTGCAAACGGTGTTTCCCCGAATACCTCCAGCACTGCCGGTCCGCCATGCACCAGCGCAAGCTCCTTATGCGCCTCAAAGGCCTCCTTTAACACCTCCAGCCTGCGGTTTACCAGCATCCTGTCCAGAAACAGTGCCTCATCCTCCTTGTGGTCATACTCGTATTGCTTATTGGGGCACGCTCCAAAATAGCCGATTTTGGCAACTCCCCGTTTATGAAAGATGGTTGAGACCGCACGGTACATCGTAGACTGCAGCCCTTTTCCTGCAAAATTTTCCACTGCACGCCGAATCATCCGTTCAAACCCCAGGCAGAAACGGACATCCACTACCTGCTTTTTGGAAAGATCCTTGCCGGTCACCTCAAAGCCTTTGCAATACCCTTCCGTATAGGTATCTGCCATCTTTGCAATCTTTTCCTCCGGCAGTGCCGCCAGATGCCCTGCTGTCAGAATTTCATTTTCCGTAACATATTCTCCGTAATAATACAGATAGCGCACATCCGAAAGATCACTTTCCATCACGATACGTCTGGCAAAGTCCTGTCCGGGATCAAGCTGCTCTGCCCTTCTGACAAAGCTCTCGCTTTCCGAATAGTCATTAACAAACCAGTACAGAATCTGTTTGATTTCCTCCGTCTTTGGCGCTTCCCTGCTTTCTGCACAGGCACAGACGAAGGCGGCATAAACCTCCAGAAAGACCTCCATACGTATGGTCAGTTCAAACAATCTCTGTTCATAAACATACGGAATCATACAGCGCAGCTCCGCATAAAGAAAGCTAAAGAGCCTGCCAACTTCTGTGCCCAGCTCTTTGACCGCGTATGCCGGATTTGCATAGCTTTTCTCATAAGCCTCCTCCAGAATATCCTCATACAAAGCCCGGTTATGTTTCTTTAGTACATCAAGAGAAGCCCTTTTCAGCTCACCGCTCTCAACAAACACATACTCCCGGTCCATAAGCAGCACAAAATCGGCCACCTTTCTGAAATACTCCCGATATGGCTCTCCAGTCAGATTTTCCCCCGGTATCTGAGCAATACGTTCTAAAGCCAGCTCATACCGCTCTCTTACGGACTCATTTGCAATTTCCTGTTCCATTTCCATTTTCATAGTTTTATTTTGTCCTTTTCTTTACATTCCTGCATATAAAATAAATACCATCAGACACAAAAATACCGCGTTAAATCCGATCCCCAGATACGAAAAAAGATAATATTTATCCTTTTCCAGCCTTGACATGACTGCCAGCACCAGACCCGCCGCTCCAAACAGAAAGGAAAGCAGCCCTGCCGCTCCCAGCCTCACCGTAGACTGTCCTCCGTTCCGATAGGTCAGATGGATTGCTAAAAGCACGGTAATCCAGGCTAAAATACCAAGAATCGTCGCCATAACTGCCTTCCATGGATGATTTTTATTGGTAAAGATAAATCCGCCCTTTCGGAGCATGACCTAACACCCTCTCTTTATAATCTCAAAAAGGGTGTTTCTTTGGAAACACCCTCTCCCGTCAGAATAATATCTGAGACTTTCTGGCTAACAGCTTGGCTCCTGAAATCAGTAAAAGAATCCCTGCCGTCACGCCTGCTACCAGTGAAATGACACCCAGTGTAATATTCAGTGCACCCGCGCCATTCATAGTCTTGTACACCTTTTCTTCCATTCTGTTCTGTCAACCCCTTCTGCTTCTAATTTTTAGCGCCGTACTGCTCATAATATTTATCAATAGCAGCTTTGATTTCATCATTAATATATACATTTCCCTTATACGGCTTATTATACAGATATTCTGTGACTTCTGCCATCGTCACGATTGCATTGGCATCAAATCCGTAGATTTCCTTAATCTCTTCCAGAGCGCTCTTCTCTCCTTTTCCCTTTTCCATACGGTTCAGAGAAACCATCAGTCCCTTGATTTCCACATCTGCCTGTGCTTTGATGATCGGGAAGGTCTCTTCAATCGATTTGCCGGAGGTGGTAACATCCTCGATAATCACGACCCTGTCTCCATCCTTCAGCTTGCTGCCGAGCAGGATACCGGTATCTCCATGATCCTTCACTTCTTTTCTGTTCGAGCAGTAACGGATCTCTTTACCATAGAGTTCACTGTAAGCGATCGTTGTCGCTACGCTTAACGGAATTCCCTTATAAGCCGGCCCGAAAAGCACATCAAAATCATCCCCGTAGTTGTCATGAATCGCTCTGGCATAATACTGTCCCAGCTTTCTTAACTGCGCTCCGGTCACATAACCTCCCGCATTCATAAAAAACGGAGATTTTCTGCCGCTCTTTAATGTAAATTCACCAAATTTAAGCACCTGGCTGTCTACCATAAATTCAATAAATTCCTGCTTGTACTGTTCCACTTATTTCAAACCTCCTTTTGCTGCAAGCGCCGCTGCAATATCTTCTCTCATATCAATGACTGCTGCTCTGGAAGCATCAGCAAAGTTTCTGTCCCCAAACTGTGCATACTTTTCCTGCTTATAGGCTGCAATAATACCACGGGATGAATTGACGATTGCACCAAGCCCGTCCTCATGAAAGAAATGAACAAGGTCTGCACCCTTACCGCCCTGTGCACCATAGCCCGGCACTAAAATAAAGGCCTTCGGCATCACTTCTCTCAAAATCTTACCCTGCTCCGGATAGGTTGCACCTACCACAGCTCCTACGTAGCTATAGGAATCCCCCATGGCATCTGCTCCCCACTCTGCAACCTTTTCACCGACCATCTCATACAGATGCTTTCCGTCAACGATCTGATCCTGAAATTCGCCGCTGCTTGGATTAGAGGTTTTTACAAGTACAAAGATACCCTTCTTTTCTTCCTTACAAACATCGATAAACGGTTTGACACCATCCGAGCCAAGATACGGATTGACCGTTGCAAAATCCTCATCAAAGCCATAGTAGGATTGGCTTCCCACCTGCACCTTGCCAAGATGTCCCACTGCATAGGCTTCCGAGGTGGAGCCGATATCACCTCTTTTGATATCGCCGATTACCACAAGTCCCTTTTCCTTACAATAATCCACTGTTCTTTTATAAGCAATGAGTCCTTCGATTCCAAACTGCTCATACATTGCAATCTGCGGCTTTACTGCCGGAATCAGGTCGTAGACAGCATCCACGATTGCTTTATTATATTCCCAGATTGCCTCCGCTGCTCCCTTTAACGTCTCGCCGTACTCTTCAAATGCCTTTTTCGTAATATGCTCCGGAATAAATTTCATCATCGGATCCAAACCTACCACGATCGGTGCACCTGTTTTCTGAATGTTTGCAATCAGCCTGTTGATCATCTTTCTACCTCCCTGTGTGTGCATAATAAAGGCGTTGCACTAAAGTTCAACGCCCTCTAAATCCTTTAATACGTATAAATTTTCAATATAATAGTCAAACCGATCCCGCTCAATCCATTCATATCCGCCAAAATCCTCCGGCAGATTAAATTCCGCATCGGTATCCACGCTGCAAAGATAAGCAATTCCGACACATTGCGTATCTCCCAGCATATTGCTCCACGTATAAACAATCCGTTCAATGCTGCCTTCTACTCCAAGCGTCTCCTGCATCATGCGGTGCATGGCTTCATCCGGCGCCTCTCCGAAGCTTACCTCTCCGTCAATAAATTCCCATACGAACGGGTCTGGAATACGGTCATCCATCCATCTCTTAATGACCAGATATTTATTATCCTTTTTCACAATACCTTTGACACGTAAAAATACATTTCTCATCTGGAGTATCCCCCTTACTTTACCGCTATTTTACCATATCAAAGCCCCCTACGCAAGTGTAAGCTGCTCCCGTTTTGCCTGTGCATATCTCTTAATGTTGGATGCATTCGCGTATTTCTGGTATTCCTCTCCGTCTACGACTACGAGTGTCGGTGCCTGCATGACACCATAACGTGTTGCCAATTCTATATTTTCCTCCGCATCGATCAGCACATAGGAGATTCCCTTTAAAAATTCCTTCGCAAGCTTACAGTTCGGACACGTTTTCGTCGTAAACAGATACCTGATATTCTGCGGTTCTGCCACCTCTACCTGAATTTCATTCTGACCGGAGGTCAGCGTTACCATGCGGTTTACCGGACGCTTCAGGCTGGATGCCTTTACATCATATTCCGTACGGTTCCTGTATTCCTGCAGCTTACCGTCGTTCCAGTTCTGTACCGGACGATAGTAACCTGTGATACGGCTGTATACCTCTGTCGTTTTTCCGCACTTCGGACATACCTTCTGTTCGCCGGCAAGATAACCGTGCTCCTTACAGATGGAATAGGTCGGGGAGAGCGTATAATATGGAAGCTTATAATTCTCCGCAATCGTTCTGACCAGATCCGCAGCAGCCTTCCAGTCCGGCAGCTTCTCACCTAAAAAGGCATGGAAAACGGTTCCCGAGGTATATAACGTCTGCAGCTCATCCTGAATATCCAATGCATCAAAAATATCGGTGGTATAGTCTACCGGAAGATGGGATGAATTCGTATAATACGGAGTATCACCCGTTTTTCCGGCGGTTTTGATTGCCGGCCACTTTTTCTTATCATGCTTTGCCAGACGATAGGTCGTACTCTCTGCCGGAGTTGCCTCCAGATTGTACAAATCCCCATACTGCACCTGATACTCCGACAGGCGGTTACGCATATGGTTCAGCACTTCTTTCGTAAACTCCTGCGTACGCGGGTCGGTCATATCCGCACGCAGCCAGTTCGCATTCAGGCCCACTTCATTCATACCAATCAGCCCGATGGTCGAAAAGTGATTGTCAAAGCTGCCCAGATAATGTTTGGTATACGGATAAAGTCCCTCATCCAACAGCCTGGAAATGACTCCTCTCTTGATTTTTAAGCTCCTGGCTGCAATATCCATCATCCGGTTCAGTCTTTTATAAAAATCATCCTTATTGGTTGCCAGATAAGCAATCCTCGGCATGTTGATCGTCACTACACCGACACTTCCGGTACTTTCACCGGAGCCAAAGAATCCGCCGGTCTTTTTACGAAGCTCCCTGAGATCCAGACGCAGACGGCAGCACATGGAACGCACATCACTCGGCTCCATGTCAGAATTGATATAATTGGAAAAATACGGAGTACCGTATTTGGCAGTCATTTCAAATAACAGACGATTGTTTTCATTGTCCGACCAGTCAAAATCCCTGGTAATGGAATAGGTCGGAATCGGATACTGGAAGCCCCGTCCGTTGGCATCCCCCTCAATCATCGTCTCAATAAAGGCTTTATTGACCATATCCATCTCTTTTTTACATTCGCCGTAGGTGAAATCCATTTCCTCTCCACCCACCAGCGCCGGAAGCTCTGCCAGATCATCCGGTACAGTCCAATCTAATGTAATATTGGAAAACGGCGCCTGTGTACCCCACCGGCTCGGTGTATTTACACCATATACAAAAGCCTCAATGCACTTCTTGACCTCCGGATAGGAAAGGTTGTCCACCTTGACAAACGGTGCAAGATAGGTGTCAAAGGAGGAAAATGCCTGTGCTCCTGCCCACTCATTCTGCATGATTCCCAAAAAGTTTACCATCTGGTTGCACAATACGGACAGATGTCTGGCCGGAGCAGAGGTAATCTTTCCGGTAATGCCGCCCAGTCCTTCCTTGATGAGCTGCTTTAATGACCAGCCGGCACAATAGCCTGTCAGCATAGACAGATCGTGAATATGGATATCTGCATTGCGGTGTGCCTCCGCAATCTCTTCATCATAAATTTCAGACAGCCAGTAATTTGCCGTTACAGCGCCGGAATTGCTTAAAATCAATCCTCCCACCGAATAGGTCACGGTAGAATTTTCCTTGACACGCCAGTCCTCTACCTTTACATAGCTGTTCACCACGTCCTTATAATCCAGAATCGTGGATTTCATGGTTCTCATTTTTTCCCTTTGCTTCCGGTAAAGAATATATGCCTTGGCCGCCTCTGTGTAGCCGGCCTGCTCCAAAGTCTTTTCTACACTGTCCTGAATATCCTCTACATGGATTCTGCCCTCTTTCACCTTACTCTGGAAATCCGCGGTTACACGCAGCGCAAGCAGGTCAATGATATCATTGTTGTACTGCATATCCGTTGCATTGAAGGCTTTCATAATCGCATCATTGATCTTGGTCAGTGTAAAATCGGCTTCTTCTCCGTTTCTCTTAATTACCTGAAACATGTAATATCCCCCCGTATTCTTTAACAAACGCTCGATATTAGAATTGTAGCATTGCCCTATAGAAAAGTCAAATTAAAAAACACTAGATATTATGGCAACATTATTATGTTAACACAATATCTAGTGTCTATCCGTCTCTATCTTGTTTTCAGAAATTCGTATTCCCGCACGGCTGAAGCATCGTCGGGATAGGTCTTCAAGTAGGCCTGCATCAGTGTGGAAGCCTGATCAAACCGTCCCAGATATTCATGAGCCACGATTTCATTGAACTTAAGCACCTGCAGGCAGTCATTGTTTTCCTCAATCTCCAGTCCCGCTTCAAATGCTGCCAGCGCCTCTTCGTACTTCTCCATTCTCAGATAACATATACCAAGCTGATTCTGCAGCTGCGGCTGTGCAGCATCTCCTGCCAGATAGTTTGCATATACGCTGGCCGCATAATTGTAATCCTGCAGCGCCTCATAGGTCTTTCCCAAAAACAGAACCGTCTGTGCATTCCCCTGCTTATCCTTCGCCCGCTCCAGACAATCTCTGGCATTTTGATAATCTCCCAGATAATAATACAAACAGCCTTTGTCAAAATCCGTCATATCCTTATCTTCTGTTTCCAGTGCACGATTCAGATAGCTGTCTGCAATTTCCTGCTCACCGGCATCTGAGAGACTGTTAGAAATATCCACATAGAGCGCATAATCCCTGGGCGCGATGGCAATAGCCCGGTCAAAATCGGAAACCGCCTTCTCCAGCTCACCTTTTCCCAGTTCCAGTGCACCCCGGTAAAAACAGGCATCCTTTTCCTTCGGTCTCAGATTTGTGATGGCCGTATACACCTCGATTGCCTCATCGATTTTTCCTGCCCTGGTATAAGCTGTTGCCAGATAATAATTGATATCATATTCCAGATTACCGGCTCCTGTTGCATTTCCGAGCGCCTTTACAAAGGCATCTGCCGCCTCCTCATACCGGGTCAGCCCCAGATAGGCAATTCCCTGCCCCCGGTAAATCAGTTCTGTATCCTCTCCGTTTACCAGTGCCTTTTCAAAATCCGAAAGCGCCTGTTCATAATTTAACTCTTCAATGGCCTGCATTCCTGCACTCACCTGCTCATTTTTACTGCCGCCACAGGCAGTTAATAGAAGTGCAAGCAATGCCGTCAGGCATACACAGGCTCCTTTTCGATAGGTAACGTACATATTTTCTCCTGTTGTTCTTTCAAATTCATCGTCTTTTCCAGTGTAACATATCCCCAAAATGAATGCAATGCAACAAATCCGGGAACACGCATAAGATGAGGATAAGAAAACCTTTCCTGTCAAAGCAGCCTATGAAAATACTGATTGCCGGATATCCGGTACAAACCAAAAACTATTGCAGCGCCATCCTACAGGCCGGAGCACAGCCCATCCTCTGCGATGCCGGTTCTGACTGCGATGCCATTTCTGACTGCGGCGCTATTTCTGACTGCAGCGCTATTTCTAACTGCGCTGCCCTCCTCCTTCCCGGCGGCGGTGATATCGATCCTGCCCTTTTTGGTGATACCAACCAGGGCTCCCGCAATATAGACCGTACCTTAGACCTTTTCCAGCTTGCTCTTTTAGACCGCTTCGTAAAGTCCGGTAAGCCGGTGCTCGGTATCTGTAAGGGAATGCAGCTGATCAACGTATACTTTGGCGGCAGCATTGTGCAGGATCTTCCGACTGCCTCTGTACACGCTTGGGATAATGGCGATAAGTTACATCCTGTTTTTACAAAACAGAACTCCTTTCTTTCTACGCTCTATGGTAACGAAATACTGGTAAACAGCGCCCACCATCAGGGTATCGGGACTCCCGGGAAGGGACTCCGTATCATACAGACTGCCAGGGACGGAGTGGCAGAAGCCTTCCTCCATACAGCGCTTCCAATCTACGCCGTCCAGTGGCACCCGGAGCGGCTGTGCGGCTCCCATGCCAGACCGGATGCGGCAGATGGTTCTCTCCTGTTTCGCTGGTTTACACAAAAGCAGGAGCAGCTTCCTTAAAAGCCGCTCCTGCCTGTGTACCATGTCTGTCCGGACAGTCCGTTTCAAAGACTGTTTTCTTCTCTTTCCTTTGTAGCTTTGTTGATTCATTTTATTCCACAGTGACTACCTTAGCCAGATTCCTTGGCTTATCTACATCAAATCCCTTATCAGAGGACACATAATACGCCATGAGCTGCAAAGCGACCGATGCCGGAATCACCATGAACTCATCCTTCAAATCAGGAAGCGTAAAAATTTCGATTTCCTGTTTCAGCTCCTGCAGCAGCGCTTCCTTAATAAACAGAATGACTCTGGCGCCTCTGGACTGCACCTCTTTAATATTGGAAATTTCCTTCTGCATCAGGCGGCTCTGGGTAACGACCGCCACAACCGGCGTATGATTGGTAATCAACGCAATCGGTCCGTGCTTTAGTTCTCCCGATGCGTACGCTTCGGAATGAATGTAGGATACTTCCTTCAATTTCAGCGAGCCCTCCAATAGCAGGGAATAATCGAGTCCCCTGCCGATCATAAATAAGTCCTTGGCCTCTAAAATATTTTTAGCAATCAGGTGAATCTCCCTTCTGCGCTCAAGCACCTGTTCAATAGCCGCCGGCACACGCAGAAGCTCTGCAATATACTCTTTGACCTGTGCTTCGTTCCACACGCCCCTGACCTGCGCCATCTTGGCAACAATCAGATAAATTAACGCAAGCTGAGTCGTATAGGCCTTTGTACTGGCTACCGCCATTTCCGGGCCGGCATCCGTATACAATACAAACTCACTCTCTCTGGCAATGGAGCTTCCCTTGACGTTGATGATGGCAAGGCTTCTGGCTCCCTGCCTTCTGGCATATTTTAATGCCTCCAACGTATCAATGGTCTCTCCTGACTGGGAAATAGCAATAACAAGCGTTTTTTCATCCACCACAGGATCCGTGTACATATATTCCGAAGCCAGTTCCACATCAATATGCATATTTAAGATGGATTTAATTAATGCCTGGCCAATCAATCCCGCATGCATCGCCGTTCCACAGGCTACCACACAAACTCTCTCGCACTCCTGAAACAGACTGTCTGGGATTCCCTCTTCCGTAAAATCCGGCATGCCATTCTGGATATGATTTTCCACCGTATTCTGAATGGCCTTCGGCTGCTCCATAATCTCTTTTTCCATATAGAATGGATAACCGCCCTTATCACTGCTGTTCAAGCCCCAGTTTACCTCCATGTACTCCGGCTCCACTACATTGCCTTCCATATCCTGCATCCTCAGGGAATCGGCATGAAGCTCTAACAGGCAGTATTCCGGCACGACAAAATAACGGTTCGTGAAACGGCAGAGTGCCGTCACATCCGATGCCAGCATACAGCCTTCCTCGCTCTGCGTTGCTACAATCGGGCTCACATTCCGAATAGAAAAAATAGTTTCCGGTACATCCTCAAATAAAATAACAAGTGCAAATGTACCCTCCAGTCTGGCAACCGCCTTATATACCGCCTCCTTAGGATCCGACTCATAAAGCGCATTCAAAAGAGCGGCTGCTACCTCACTGTCTGTCTCAGACTGAAGCTGCCCGGAGAGATGATATTCTGCTGCCAGCTCCTTATAATTTTCAATGATGCCATTGTGCACTACCGTCACTCTTCCGACCTTATGCGGATGTGCATTCGCATCACTGACTCCTCCGTGGGTGGCCCATCTGGTATGGCCGATACCGCATTTTGCATGAATCTCCTCCTGTGCGCATACCTTTCTCAAGTCACTCACGCGTCCCGCACACTTAAAGATTTCCACATCCCTTTTTGCCGAATCCGATACCGCAATACCTGCACTGTCGTACCCTCTGTATTCCAATGCCTCCAGCGCATCCAGCAGTATTTCCTTCACTTCCTGCTTTCCTGTATATCCAATAATACCACACATATTGTTTCCTCATCTTTCTTTCTATTATAAAATATGTAAATTCTTTCCATTAATGCTTTCATTATGCCGTATTTGTTTTGCAGTCACCCGCATATTTGCCGGCATATCTCGCACTGAAAGCGGTGCGAAAGGGCACCCGCCGAAAATTCGATAACCCTTTTCCTCGTCAACCTGCCCCTTGGCAGGTACATGGCGCTAGATGAGAAAACAGTCTCTGTCCTTTATTGTCTATCCAGATCAGACCTTATGTAATTGTCATGGTACGACGTTCTTACTATACAGGAAACAGGGGCATTTGTCCAGTACTAATCTTTCGTCTGCGACTACATTAAAAGAAATTTTTCCTCAGCCCCTTAGGATAATGGTTTTTCATCATTCCTCCCGCCAGCTTGCCCCAGCCAAGGCTGTAGCCATCCACGGTCATCAGATACCAGCCCTTTTCTCCCTCTGCCGGAAAGGTCTGGCCATTCAGATAAGCACGGACGCGCTCATCTTCGGCAGTCAGTTCATATATCCTTCTAACCTCTTCCGGTCTTAAAAACAGGGCAAGCGCATGAGACGGCTCAAAGCGTCCCTTCTTCAAGGTACCCAGATGCAGACCGGGACGCAGCACCTTCAGTTGATCCAGTGCCGGCATTCCTTCCGGTGCAAGATAAAGCTGGTCACCATAGTTCAGAAAAGTTCCTCCCTGTCCGGTCAGTCTGCTATCCGGTCTGATATACTCTTCTTGAAACTTCAAATACTCGGCGAAATCCGCCTGTTGTCCCCTGCCGGGTTTTCCGGCAGACCCTTTCCTGCCGACAGCGCCGTTTTCTCCGGTCAGGCCCCCTGCCTTCTGCAGCACCGCCGCAAAATGTCCGTCTCCTTCCAGCTTATGCGGCCACAGCCTTACCGTCCGTTCCAAATGCTCTGCCGGATGTTCTATCCAGTTTGCCCGGCCATCCGACATACCTTCTGTTTTCGAAACCTCTAACAATGTAAAATCCGGATTTCTTTGCAGAAAACGGCTGATGCTCCCCTCATTTTCCTCCGGTGCAAAGGTACAGGTGGAATAAACCAGTCTTCCTCCTGGCTTTAACATCTGTGCCGCACAATCCAGTATACCATCCTGCCTTTCCGCACACAGGCTGACATTTTCCTCACTCCATTCTGTAACGGCTTCCTCGTTTTTTCGGAACATCCCTTCCCCGGAGCATGGAGCATCGACTAAAATCCTGTCAAAATACCCGCTAAAACGTTCCTCCAGCCGTTTTGGCGTTTCATTCGTCACAACGGCATTTCGTATTCCCATCCGTTCTACGTTTTCAGAAAGAATCCTGGCCCGCGCCGGATGAATCTCATTGCAGATCAGGATTCCCTGCCCCTGCATATCGGCTGCAATCTGTGTACTCTTACCTCCCGGCGCTGCACACAAATCCAGAATGCGTTCTCCCGGTCTTGCCTGCAAAAACTCTGCCGGAGCCATAGCACTCGCTTCCTGAATATAATACACTCCGGCCTCGTGATACGGATGCTTTCCCGGCCGGTCTTCCGCTTCATAGTAAAACCCATAACGGCTCCAGGGCACCTTTCTTAAATGGAAAGGTGCCCTTGCTTCTAATTCTTTCGGAACTGTCTTTAACGGATTGACCCGAAGGGACTGACTCGTTTTCCCTTGATAGCTCTTAAAAAAATCCTGATATTCCTCCCGTAGCATATCCTGCATGCGGGTTTCAAATGCCTGTGGAAGCATACTGTTTTCTCCTTACTTTGTTTCTATCATCGACTGCAGCCCCTGTACCTCCGTCATGACATGATCCAACAGTCCATTGATGCTTTCCGCTCCCTGAATCGTCTGATCGCTCAGTTCCTTTGTATTTTCCGTATTTGCCAGAAGTTCCTGACTAAACGCACTGAGGCTCTCCACATGCTGATTGATCTCATTATTGCTGGCCGTAACTTTTTCCATATAGCTGTATTCCCGGTCTATCTCTTCCCGAATATGTGTAATTTCAGACAATATCTCGTCAAAGGATGCCTTGGTCTGCTCTACCAGCCCCATCTGGTTTTCGTTTGTAGAAATCAAACTTTCCACGCTGCTTCCTGCCAAATCTGCCTGCTCCTCCAGGGCTCCCACAATACCTGAAATGTTTCTCGTTGCATTTTGTGTTTCCTCAGCCAGCTGTTTGATCTGATCTGCTACCACGGCAAAGCCTGCACCGGCCTCGCCTGCACGGGCAGCTTCAATGCTGGCATTTAAAGCCAGCAGCGCCGTCTGACGTGTAATCCCGTCAATCATGCTCAAAATCTGCTTAGCCTCTGCCGTCTGTACCAGCAGTTCCTCCATGGTTTCATTGACCTTTTGGCCTACCTCTCTGCTCGTTTCCGAAGCCTTTTCCAGTCCCAGCATATTTCGATTGCCCTCATGCGAAATCTGAATGGTCTTCTCAAACTTGTCCTTGATCTGCATAATAAGTTCTCCGGCCGAGTTGGTTAAGCCGTTTATATTTTCCGTCATCTGCTGCTGCCGTTGAATCGTTTGCGCCAGCTCCGTTGTACCACTCACCATCTGTGCAACCGCCTGCTTACTGTTTGCACCCTTATCTGCCATCTGCTTGGATTCCTGATCGATACTGACAATACTGGTACACAGGCTGTCCGTCGCATGAATAATCGTATCCAGCATTTCTCCCACCCGGGCTCTTTCTGCTTCAACCATTCCCATACGGTAATCCGAAATTTTTCCCAGTGTATTGGAAGCAACATAAGAAAAAATCACTACCAAAAGCATATCCGCAATCTCTATTTCAAAATTCACAAGCTGCGCGCTGTCCACCGCGCCCCGTATAAACTGAAGTCCCACATAGACGACATTGATAAATATCGCAGCAATACCCGCCCGCAAGGTAAACTTCTTATCTCCGTACATCGCAATTGCTACCAACATCGGAATATAATAAGTAAAGGCCAGATCTGAGACCGTAGTCCACAGAACAAACGCATACAATACACCATAGCCATATACCGCAATACTCCGTATCAGCCTGCTTTCCCCATCTCTCTGATAGACCAGAAATGCTGTCATCAATGGGCTTAACAGAATCACGCTGAAAACCAGCGTATATCCAAGCGTCCGATTTCCCTTTACCCATTCCAGAAAGTATGCCGCAAACAGCACCGCCGAGACGATACCATAGCATTTCAGCAGTCTGCTGTTCGTAAACTGGTCTACACTAAATTCCTTCTTTTCCTTCTCTTCGCTCATGTGTACACTATCCTTCCCTGTCCTAAGCTGCTTTACCGGTGTTTATGCTTCTAATCCGTTTTGGTTTCCCTTAATCTTTCCATGAAATCGTCAAGTCACTGTTGACCGGCCTGGAAAAATCATAATCCCACGCTCCTGTTTGGGACGGCACAAGAACGGGAACTACAGCCTGCTGTCCCTCTGTCACACTCTGCTGTCCAAACACAGCTCCCTGATATTCAAAGGTAACCGTATAGGTTTTGGCTTGTGTACTTTGTCCTCCACTCTGTCCCTCTGACTTGGATGAGCCGGACTGCTTTTTCGAGGAGGCATTGGCTGCTTCCGTTTCCTGCTCGGAACGAACCGGCTGCTCCGGTGGCATAGACGGCAGAAGCTCCGGTGTAAAAGGCTGCTGTGGTACCTGCTCCGGAGAAGACGGCTGCTTCGGAAGCCCTGACGGTGCAGCTTCCGGCCTTACCGACTCCTCCGGCAGTTCTTCCTCCTGAAAGGCCTGTTCTGCTTCACTCTGTCCTTCATCCTGCCCCTCCTGTCCGTTCTCTCCCTGTGCCTCTTTCACTTTGTCGGTCTCCTGCTCTTCCTTCTTCTCTTTGCAAAGAATCTCAAATTTCTCCTTGTCCACACCCTTCAAATCCGTTCCGTGCCGGATGACATCCTGCAAAAATTCCAGAACCGGAACGGAAAATACCTCATAATCTATTTTCTGCGGTTCTGCCAGATAGATGGTATCCACCTGATCCATACAGATAATCACCTCTGTTCCATCCTCTACCAGTACATTTTCCTCCTTCATCGTACCATCCGGCAGAATACGGCGAACACCCACACGGCCTTCAAAGGTCGAAACCTTCGTATAAGTCTCACCCTGTTCATCCCTACTCAGTTCCACACGGAATACCGTTCCACGCACTGCCATGACAGAGTTTGGCGTTGTGACATCATAGGACGAATTCTGATTCAATGGATTCTGAATCTCATTGGTAATAGCTCCCTGCTTCAAATCAATGGATGTTCTGGAGTTTTCCTTCGTTCCCTCTGCGACAATCGATAAAACAGAATTTTCCTCTACCAGAATATATTTATCATCATCCAGTTTCAAACGCATATAGCTGTCATCCGCTACCAGAATACTGTCCCCGGACTCCAGATACAGATTCTCTACAGCATCCATGGAGCCAATCTTCTCCCTTTCAATCGTCGCCCTTCCCTGCAGCTCGTAAATCTGTATGGAACGATAGGATTCCTCCTGTTTCCTGAAAAACAAAATCAAACATACCACGCCCGCTGCAAGTACTGCCACGGCTGCCACAATCCATATGCCCCATTTTCCCTTCTTTTTTTCTTCTTCCATCATCTTCTCCAAATTTTCCTCTTCCCGTAAAATAAATTGCGTGACCAAACCTCTATTTACTGTCTGGTAAACTCATATATCCCGCTTTTCTGGACATAAAAACCGACACCACCCTGATAAACCGTATTGTCTCCGGCAATCTTCCACTGCCCGCTTCCAAGACTGTATCTCGTACCTTCATTCAGGGTAAAGGTTCCTCCTTCCTTTACGGTATCCGTTTCACCGCCTGCTTCTCCTGTCCTGTTCCACTTTCCAGTCAGCTCTGTATCACCGACGGATGCTGTTTTCGCGTATTCCGACACAGAGGTGTACACTGCACCGGACGCAGTCTGCCAGCCAGCCCATTCATATTCATCGCCCTCCGACAGCCTCGACGTATCTAGCTTCGGTACTGCGGCTTCATCCGAATACAGGGTTCCACCCGTTCCCACGAACACGATTCCTCCGTTATCTGCTGCATCCCGTGCCACACACTCTGCCTCATCCGTTCCATAGGCTTCCACAGAAGAACGGTTTGTGTTTAAGGTAATCATCGAACCGGGAACTACTTCAACATCTGATTCTGTATCGATGATAGCGGACGGCTCCGTGGTAAAGGTATTTTTCGTCAGCACATACCCACTGGCAAGAATACCTCCCTTCCTGCCTGTCTCGCCATAAAAGGCCTTATAATACTCTTCCTGTGCATCCGGCATGTCTGCTTCCCCTACACTCCTCGCAATCGCATTTGGATAGCCGCCTCCGGAAATGGCTGCATTGACAGTCGATGCCATATATAGGCTTTTTCCAGCCGGCGCTTTCAGGGTAAAGGTTCCACCACTGATGTTGAGCGTGTTTGTTCCGTCAGCATAGCATGCGAAATTAAATTCTTCAGAAGATGCGATAAAACGTCCTCCCCGAATGGTAAGACTTCCATTTCCCTCCGCAAAGACAGCAGGCTCACCCTCACCCTGCATCGTACCGTCCTCTATCGTCACATTTCCGTCCTGCGATACACGCACTGCATTGCCATATGCACTGCCGATGGAAGCCCCGCGAATCGTTACACTTCCCCCTTTTGTATTGTGCACAGTAAAGCCGCTCTCACAGGTCATCGTGCACTTTCCGATTTCTGCCGTTCCGCCACTGACCTGAAGCACACCCGCATTTCCTGTCTGAAAACCTCCCCCTTCTATGACAAGACTTCCGTCATTCACACAAATCAAAGCACTGCTGCCAGCGATATTTTTGATGGTACCTGATGCATCACCTCCGGTATCTGTGATAGTAAGAGAACCACCATTGACCGCAAAGAGCTCCCCGGATTGGCTGCTGTCAATTGCATACCCGCACAGATTTATCGTCACATTTTTGCCTTCGCTGAGCGAAATAGCACTGTCCTCCTTAGTCACAGTAATATCCTGCACCAGATCGAACATCATGGGTGTATTATCTGTCGCCTTATCGATATATTCCTTCAACATCCCATAATTCATTACAGCATATGGCTCTATATCTTCTATCAAATCTCTGGCAGCACCAGAAGACAGCACGATCGGCTCTGCATCCGGTTCCAAATCACCGGAGATGCCTTCTTCAGCATATACTGTTCCGTTCTCCCTTTCCAACGCAGGCACTGCCTCCAGTATCACTGCGCACACCGCCAGAGAGACAAGCACCTTCCTTACATCTTTTCTCATGACTTTTCTCCTCATATGTTTCCTGCCAAAACCGCTTCGTATACGATATCGGTTACTCCTCCGTCTGCTCCTGCAAAGCTTCTTCCAGCCAATTGACCAGCCTCAGCTCAATCTTCCCTTCTCCTGCCATACTGCGCAGAATCGAAAATGCCTTCTCCTTCGGCATCGGCTCCTTATACGGTCTGTCTGCGGAAGTCATGGCATCGTAGATGTCTACGACGGTCAGGATACGTGTTTCCAGATCGATTTTCTCTGCCTTCAGATGATTGGGATATCCGCTCCCATCCAAAAATTCGTGATGATCCGCCGCCCACCTTGGCACCATGCTGTAATTCTGCTGAAACCGTACCTTATCCAAAATCTTGCCGGTCATAAAGGCATGATTTTCCATCTGTCTTCTGTCGGACTCGGTCAGGGTTCCCTTACGGATACTTAGACAATCTGCTTCCCGCTCAGTCAGATAAGGCAGTACGCTTCCATCCGCCTTCACATAGCTTTTCCCTGCCAGACTTTTGACATGTTCATAATCCTCGTCCTTCAAAAACCCTGCAGCATTGATTTTATAAATAAATTCCAGTTCTTCCCGTAATTCTGTCGTCTTTTTCTGATACTCTGTTTCGGAAAGTCTGCCGCGTAGCCGGTCCGCATCATAATAGGCTGCAAGCAGTTCAAAACGATTCTCTACCCGCTCCATATCCTCATCCAGCCTCGTGGCACGGTTCATAATCCGAAGTGGGATAATCATCTTGCCAATATCATGAAGCAGCGCTGCCAGACAAAGCTTTTCCTTCCTCTCTTCGTCAAAGGCTTCCTCACATTCTCCTGCCTCATGCTTCCTGTTCATATAATCTGCAAGGATTCCCGCATATTTTGCAACCTTGCGCGTATGGGAACCATTGTAGGGAGTCCTCTCATCTACCGCAGTTGCAAAGGCTTCCACAAAGGAATGCAGCTGTGCCTTAAGTTCCTCCACATAAGACAGATTCGTCAATTCGATGGCTGCCATAGACCCTAAGGAACGTATGATGATATGATACTGCTCATCAAACGGAATCACATTTCCATTCTCATCCAGCGCATTGATAAGCTGCAATACACCCAGCAGCTCTCCCTCGTTATTTTCAATCGGAATCACAAGCTGAGACCCGGTATGATATCCAGTCAGGGCATCGTACTTTTTCGGTCCCGAAAAATCGAACCGTTCACTATGATATACATCCGGTATGTTTACAATCTCCCGGTGAATCGCCGTATAAGCGCATACATTGGCCTCCGTCATGGGAACCGGCGGTATATCCTCAATCGGTTCTCCATCCACTCCCCGGCTGATGCCCATGGACAGCGTCTTCATAATCTTAAAGACCAGCCGATTATCCTCAAGCAGATATAAGGTACTTGCGTCACAATGCGTAATCAGCATACCATTATCTAAAATGGACGCAAGCAGCTTATTCCGGTTCTTCTGGGTAGACATCTCTACTCCGATATTCAGTATTCTTTCAAAATCCCTGTACTCCAGCTTCATGAACGGACCTCTCTTTATTGATTCAAAGGAAATATATGATGCTTCTTCAGATATTCCAATGATTTCTTCTGTGCCTCGTACCCCTTGACCTCCACTAAAACAGTGGAAGCTATGTCATATTGCTGCATCAGCTGTTCAAATTTAAACCAGTCGATCTTTCCTTCTCCCACCGGCTGATGCAAATCATTCCGCAGATCGTTGTCATTGATATGTATATGGCGGATATAAGGAGCTAATCTTTGTACCCAGCTCTCGGGCTCACAGTCTGTCACCATTCCATGGGCATAGTCCAGACAAACACCAAAATTTCCAACTTCCCGAAGCCTCTCTCCCAGCCAGGCAAGCTCATCCGGCACCCCGTCAAACATATTTTCCATAAAAATTTCCTGATCGGGATAACGCTCTGCCATTTCCGCAAAAAAAGCAGCATTTTCCTTCTTCCAATGCTCCAGATAATACTTTACCCGAAAACCACCCAGAAGCCCGGTATGGAACACAACGCCGCGCAGCCCCATCCGCTTGGCAATGTCCATAGACTGGCAGATCCGCCTTCTGGAAATCTCCCGAATCAACGAATCTTCACTATGTACCGTCACATCCAAAAAAGCCCCGTGCATGGTATCCTGTGAAAAATCTGTTCTGAATTTTGCATAATGCTCTATGATTTTTTCCTGCTTCTGCCTGTCCTCCAGCACCTCCGCACGCCAGAAATCATTGTACTCGAAGGCTCCGCCATATTCCCTCAGCAGACTTACGGACTGCTCCACTCCCATGCTGTCGGGTATCAAATACACCTGTCCCATATACTCCCACCTGTTATGCTTTGATTTGCTCCACCTGATAGACAAACACTCCCTGACTCTTTCCCTTTAACGGAATTTCTCCGATTGGAGTAGCTTCTATCCTATCCTGTACTGCCTGATATACCTGCTCACTAATCAAAATCTGTCCCTGCTTTGCATTGCTCTCCAGCCTGGCTGCCGTATTGACGGTATCTCCGATCGCCGTATAATCCATACGGAAATCACAGCCGATGTTTCCTACGACTGCATTACCACAATGGATGCCAATTCCAAAGGAAACACTCTTTCCGAACCGCTTCTCAAATTTTTCAGAAATGGCCGCTGCCCCCTGCTTCATATCCCATGCTGCACAGACTGCACGGAAGATATAATCATCCAGATCGAAGGGCGCATTGAATACTGCCATCGTGGCATCGCCCACAAATTTATCCAGAGTTCCATCATGTGCAAAAATAGACCGAGTCGTCAGATTCAGGTATTCGTTCAAAATCTCCACAACCTGCTCCGGCTGCAGACTCTCTGACATCGTCGTAAAGCCACGGATATCGACAAACAAAACCGCTATATGACGGTTTTCTCCACCCAGTACCAATTCAAAATCCCTGTCCTTACTAATCTTGTCTACGACCTGCGGAGCTACATACTGCTTAAACACATCGACTACCCGTCTCCTACGCATACGCTCCGCAAGATATCCCTGTATCAGCTGCCCTACATAGATCAGAGACAGAACAACCGGCAATAACAGCACAGGCAATATGTATCCATTCCGGTAAGCCTCCTTTACCATCAGGATATTCCCCACAAGCAGACCTCCAAATGCTGCTGTTGACCACAAAAGCCTTCCACATCCGGCAAACAGGAAAAATGCCCCGCACAGCAGACCTGCCAGAACCGCATAAGCTGCTTTGGAGACCGGAAGCTGTGTCCTGCCCTCCAGCAAAGCCTGTATGACATTCGCATGGATTTCCACTCCGTACATCTCGCTCCCGTGCATGACAGCCGGCTTAAAGGAGTCCTGCATCCCTACCGCATAGGCTCCAATCAATACAATGGAATCCTGAAAGATTCTGGTATCTACCGTTCCATCCATGACATCTGCCATCGATATCATAGTATAATTCCCCGGTTTCCCGGAATAGGAAAAGTAAAACTGATTTCCCCTGCCATACGTCTTTGGAAGCACCGCTTCCCCGCCTCTTGCTTCCTGATAACGCTTATAAATCTGAACGGCAAAGCTGTCGATCGTCTCTCCTTCATAGTCTGCGGATAACATGGCCTGCCGTACATAGCCATCCCCATCCACTGTCGTATTGGCAAAGCCTGTCCCTGTATTTTCCCTCAGCTTTTCATAGGGTCTGAGAAGATTCTGTACGTGATAAGGGTTATAAACGATGCCCCCTTTTTCATCCGTTTCCGGCTGCTCCTTAAAAATCAAAGTAGAAACAGCCACCACATTTCCAGCCTTTCTACAAACCTCTGCAAAATACGAATCTCCCTCTTCTTCTACCGGCTCACTGTATATGATATCCATTCCAATCACTGCAGGTCTTGCATCTGGATTCTCATTCAGTTTTTCAATCAGCTGTCCCGATAATTGCCGTCCCCATCCCGATATCATTCCATACCGTTCCAGCGTTTTATCATCAATACCAATGATATAAATATTGTGGCTTACCCCCTCCGGTCGCTGATTCAGAAGATCCGAAACAGATCTGTCCCAGCGGCCCATGACATCCATATAAGAAAGCAGCATCACCACAATGATTATTCCTGCCGTCAAAAGAACGGTCTGTAATCTCTTTTTAAACTGCATGACATCCCCCTGCATCTTCCATCCAACTACAAGTCAGTTCATTTTATCATAAGAACTATATGCACTACAATATTTTCATGGAAAAATATAATACAAATATACTAAAAAAAGCAGAAAACCGTACCGGCTCCACGCCATGTCCGTTTTCTGCCTTTTCTTCATCTGCTTTCTGTCTTAAGCTTTTATCCACTGCGTTCGGCTAAATAACCGATACCAGATACTCCTGCTTTTCCTCTTCCGCCATTTCCTGCATACCGCTGTATTCCTGAATATACCGCCCCATCTTTTCCGCTTCCTGTGCCAGCTTCTCTACTACATTGTTTACCATCTTAAACCGCTCTGCATTCTGTGCACACATAGCAGTTGTCTCCTCCGATGCCGCACTGACCTCCTCACTGGTCGATGAAAGATTATTATTATTATCCACAATGACCAGATTCGTTTCCTTCAGCTCCTTCGTCTTTTCATTCATTTGAGCGGCATCTCCCTTTAATGCCTGCATCCCTTCCTGAATGCTGCCGAAGTTCCGTTCAATTTCACGTACCATCGTAATCTGGCCTGCAATCTTCTCCATCACCTGTTCCATGGACTGCAGTGTATCGGACGCATTCTCGTTCAGGCTGCGGATAATTTCCTGTATACTCTCTGTGGACTGTTTTGTCTGCTCCGAAAGCCTTCTGATTTCCTCTGCCACCACTGCAAAGCCCTTGCCGGCTTCCCCTGCTCTTGCCGCCTCTATCGAAGCATTTAATGCCAACAGATTCGTCTGACCGGATATCTGCTGAATCATAGAAATGATTTTTTCCATATTCCGGGTATGCTCATTCAATTCCTCCATGTTTTGCTGAACCAGAGCATTCTCCCGCTCAATACTTTCGGTCTGCTCTACCACATTACCCACCAGTCTGCATCCCTCTGTCACATTCTCTCCGGAGGTCTGTGCAATCCGTTCCAGGTGCCCCGATATCTCCACGGTATCGGAAATCACCTCCTGAATCTTTCCCGCCATCAGAGACTGTTCCTGAATGCTGTTTACGGTACTTTCCATGCCCACTGCGACATCACCCATTGCCTGTGTCACACCATCGGTTGCCTCTGTCACTTCACCAACCGTCTCACGGATCGACTGCGTGGAAGTATGAATCACCTGCCCTGCCGAGATAATAGCCGCCATCATTTCTTCCTGCTCTTTCCTATGTTCCTCCAACTCGGCAATTTCTTCCTCGTTATGAACCCTGGCTACTCTGGCAGCAAGACATATGCTGATATCCAAAATCAGCGCAACAAGCCATGTCATATAGATTTCATTGGCCTGTGTCTGACTGCTGCAGCCCAGCACCTTCATAGAATAAATGCCGTTAAAAACTGTCAGTATCATATTAACAGCTGCAATGCGGATTTCCAGCTTCAGATCAAAATACATCATCGCAGAAATCATAACCGGAAAAACAAACAGATTATACAGGAATACCTTTGAGGATAAGCATGCTACCTCAAATACGACAAAAAAGGATACTAATGCCACATGCCGATAGAAAACTGCCAGTGGCTGTTTCATATAAATGAGTGCGGAAAGTATCGGAGGAACTGCAATCATTACCGATATGATGACTGCTCTGCGTACCGTAAGGATATTCTGTAAAATCTGACCAAGATACAACAGAATCAAAAAGCTTCCCACAATCACCAGTGTCGTGCACAGGCACAGATTTGCACGTTTGCGTGCCCGCTCCTGAATCGTAAGTTTCTTTTCTTCTCTTCCCATCATACAAGCCCTCCTAACCGGTAAATATCATCCACATACCGGCCAGGCCGGTACGTTTTCTGATTCTATCTTAAAGGTTGGACTTGCTCCAAGGTCAAGAGCGTCTGGTAATATTTCACAATTTTTTCACGTTTTTTATTCTACCGGTATATATATTTCATAAAAATCTATGATATTTTGCTCCTGCATCAAACTATACACATAAAACGCATAGGCTTCCTTCCTACAGGAAATTCCATGCTCCTTCGCATAGACATATGCCCCATCCAACTGCCAGTGTACCGGAGCAAGCTCCGGTACACTGCATACGGTATACAGACATCTGCATTCCTTCTGATAGGGCATCACATCCCGCTTCTCTTTCAACGGGCTGATATCAAACATCGGTTCCCGTATGACAAACTGTAATTTATCACCTGCAAAACGTTCCTGCGCACAGTCAATATGATAGCAGAAATTCCCGTAGGAAAACAGCGGGCGGGAAATAATCTGCTTCATTTCCTCATACCGTATTTCTCCTGCCGCATTTTCATAGAGCACATAACGCCCCGGCAGGTCACGGACACTATACGTTCCGATTCCTTCGGAAAGCGTTTCCAGATGCTTCTTCATAAAACGCATCTTTTCTATTTTCTGCTGTAACTGCTCTATCTGCTTTTCGCTATTCTGTATCAGATTTTCAAAGGCTCCGCCAACCTCCTCAAAGGAAGCTGCCCCAAAAAGCTGACGAATCTCGGCAAGCCCCACATCCAGCTGCCTGTAAAGAGCGATTCCCATGATACGGTGAATCTGATCTGTCTCATAATAGCGATAGCCGTTTTTCTCACTTCGTATCGGCTGTACCATGCCTTCCTTTTCATAGAGCCGTATGGCATCTGCCGAGATTCCAAGAAGCTCTGCCACCTGATGAATCGAATATTGCTTTTTCATATTAACAGCTTATTTTACTCCATTGCTTCACCGATATGCCTGATCGTCGTATACTTTGCAATATCATGATTGGTCGTTACCAGATTTTCCATGGACAGATCATGTACCGAATGATTTCCTGTAATTCTTGCAAAGGTTTCCAGCTCTTTTCTCGAAACATTTAAAAAGTTGGCAACCCGCATCGCTGCGGCATCTACCTTCAGTCTGGAACGAAGCTCCGGGTCCTGCGTGGCAATGCCTACCGGACAGTTGCCGCTTCCGCAAATACGGTATTGCTGACAGGCTGCTGCAATGAGTCCTGCACTTGCGACTGCAACCGCATCGGCTCCCATTGCCAGAGCTTTCGCAAAATCTGCCGAAACCCGAAGTCCTCCGGTTATGACAAGTGAAATATCCGATTTGACCGAATCCAGATATTTCCTTGCACGGTACAATGCGTATATGGTCGGAATCGTCGTTGCCTCCCTGAGAAACAGCGGACTGGAGCCGGTCGCTCCTCCCCTTCCGTCAATCGTAATAAAATCAGGCTGGGCAAAGACACAATATTCCAGATCCTTTTCAATTCTTCCGGCTGCAATCTTAATTCCGATTGGTCTGCCATCGGAACATTCACGGAGCATATCTACCATCCTGCGCAAATCCTCTTTGGTCTGAAGCTCCGGGAATTTGCTTGGACTTTGAATGTCCTCTCCCTGCTTTTTCCCACGAATGGCTGCAATCTCCTCCGTAACCTTCTCTCCCGGCAGATGTCCTCCCATACCAGGCTTGGTTCCCTGACCGATCTTAATCTCAATGGCATCGGAGTTTTTCAGATTGTCGGTCGTCACACTGTACTTATTGGGAATGTACTCAAATATGTATTTGTATGCCGCCTGCTTTTCCTCCGGCAGGACACCGCCTTCGCCGCTGCACATGGCCGTTTTTGCAAGCGCAGAGCCCTTGGCAAGCGCCACCTTTATCTCCTTGGATAATGCACCGAACGACATATGGGAAATGTAAATCGGACTGTCCAGTACCATCGGTTTTTTCGCATGCTTTCCAATGATTGTCTTCGTATCCACAGTCTCTCCGTCATCCAATGGCGGAGGATTCAGCTGTGCACCGAGAATCAAAATGTCATCCCAGTTGGGCATCGGCATCTGCGTACTCATAGCTGCCCCAACGGATTTTCCGGTCACTGCCATCTCATGGATTTCTGCCATATACCGGGCAGACGGATCATGCCGCGCCGTAGACGGATCATAGTCCAATTCACCCTGAAGCATCTGGTTTTCTTCCTGTTTTTTCTCCCCCTCCACAAGGACAAACCTGGAAACCGGTTGCTTACAGATTGGACATTCCGTAAGCTCTGTAATCAGCTTTCCGCTCTTTTCCTCATCATGAATCGCTCCGCATACGCTGCATTTGTACACTGCCATAAAACATACCTCCGTTTTCATTTTTATCTTATGTCTATTACTTACCCTTTATCCCCAAAATGCTATGACTAACATGGTAATATCATCGAACTGTGGAGCATCTCCGACAAAAAGATCCATTTCCTTCTTCACGTTATGCAGAAGCTCCATCGGTGACGCCTCGGGATTTCTGTTCAGCGCCGCTAACATCCTGTCATTGCCAAAAAGCTCATTGTGCCGGTCTGTCGCCTCCGGTACACCGTCCGTGTAAATATATAAACAGTCACCCGGATGCAGTTCAAATTCATACTCTTTAAATCGGATGCCTTCCAATGCTGCCATTACCAGAGAATGGTTCGTCTTGACCAGCTCATAGTTCTGGCCTTGCCTTCGGATTGCAGGATCCTCATGCCCGGCATTTGCCGCCACTCCTTTTCCGGTGGAAAGCTCCAGAATACCCAGCCAGACAGTGACAAACATATTATTTTTATTTTCCTTACACAGCTGTTCGTTCACATCACCCAGAATTTCCGCAGGACTTCCACCCATCAATGCACGGTTTTTAATCATCGTCTTTGCAATGACCATGAAAAGCGCTGCCGGTACTCCCTTACCGGATACATCTGCCATAACAAGGGCAAGATGATCCTCATCTATGAGGAAGAAATCATAAAAATCTCCGCCAACCTCCTTGGCCGGTGTCATTGTCGCATAAATATCAAATTCCTTCTTATCAGGGAATGGTGGAAAAATGCTCGGCAGCATATCCAACTGAATACCTGCTGCAAAGGATAATTCCGTTTTCAATTTCTGCTGCTCTTGGGTAATCTTTGTAATCTCTTCCACATGCCTGTCAATGGCAACCGTCAATTCCATAAACCGTTTCGTCAGCTGACCCATCTCACTTTTGGAGACATTTTCACTCAGCCTTTCCCGTATGTCCCTGGAATTTTTTTCCTCCTCATACTGCCGCATGCCTGTTTCCAGCTGTCTGACCGGCTTCACAAAAACTATATGCAACACACAGAAAACAAGAACACCAATCAGGAAAAACACACAAGCTTCAGCAATCTCAATCCGTAAAACCCTTTGCTGAATCTCCCGTTTCACCGTATTGGTTTCCAGCGTCACCCCGATTAGACAGATTGTTTTTCCGTTTTTCACAATTGGCACATAAGTATGATAATAGCCGCTTAACTCACCTGTCTTGACCGGCTGCTCCAGTTCGTCCTGTACCTCCCCGGTTTCCCACGTCCGTTTCAGTACCGGGTAATCAGCAATATCATAGTTGGAAATCGTCCCCAACTGATAAATGAAGCCACTATTATCGCCACGCACCTCTCCTTCCTCTGCGCCTGTCACAAAATAGAACAGCTCCGTATCTGACTTCGGATAAAAGCAAAAAAGGTAGGTTGGATGATAAATTCTCTTAATTCGATTGAAATCATCGGTCATTTTCATATAGTAATATTCCGCATATGCCTTCTTTGCCATCTCTGGCATGCTCTCAATATCTTCCTGCGTGATACAGGTTAATTCATATTGCGGATAGTTCTCATGAAACATCACCGCCCTCTTTTTGGTCGCTTCCGGATCATCATAGGTAATGTCTAGCTCTTTTGCATGGACAATCCAATAATCCAGCAGCCAATCCAGCACTTCCGTATCTTCCAGATTGTTTCCTGCATAATTTCCCAACTGTAAAGCCTGCTGCCATTCTTCGCTGATATACATATTCATATTATTCTGATACAGCAGGCACGCATTCCCCATGGTAGCTCCCAAAAATAATATAAACAGAATAATGCCAATCTGAACCGTCAGCTTTTGATTTTCCATTCTCCTTTTCAGCTGCTTCATCTCACTGCTCCTGTCTTATCCTTATTTTCTCCCATGTCGCAGAGGTATCCTGACACCCTTTTCGCCAGTAATCTTGATGGACGCTCAAATAATACAAAAAATACCTTTGAACATACCAGAATCACACCAAGGCTTGCCAGGAAGGTCAACCCAAACAGCACTCCGGCATCCGTAATAAAATGCTTCAGCAGCCTGTAAAGCCAATAGGAAAAGCTGTACAGAACCAATATATGGCTCAAAATAACCGAGAAACTATATTGGCCGACTCCGACAATTCCCTTCCAGGAGGATAGCTTCTGTGCCCAGCTGCACTGTATCCATCCATATAGAAGGAGCATACTTGCCAATGCATAGGTCATATGTAAAGTAACATGTTCCGGCAGGAGTGGCGAAGGAACCAGCCCCAGCATTGCTCCCAAAAGAATACAGAGCAATCCAATCCATGTTCTGTTTGTATGCTTCCCTGCTTTCTCCTGTTTTTGACTGCTGTACAGGATTTCACCCATAAGACCGCCACCGGCAAACACAAGATATTCCGGCATAAAACAGCCAACAATCACATACACGATTCCGGCAAGGCAGCGATATCTGCTATTCCCAAACAGGGCCCATATCCCATAGGTCAGCATAGAGCCGATAAAAATGATATGCATACACCAGAGTACCGTCAAAAACTCTACCTGATTGTTAAAATAAATACCGAGCAATCCATAGAACAGCATCCATCCCACATGATGCGTCGTAGGAATAATGGCCTGACTCCACGGTGCTCCTGTCAGTTCTGCCATAGCATCATACTTCAAAAATCCACACTCATACAATACAAAGGCCAGTACGGTCGCTGCAAAAACTGGTATCACAAATTGAAAATAACGTCCTGCGGCCTGTCGCTGCAATACCGCTACGTCATTTCCGTGTCTCCGATAGCCCAGAACAATGAACATCGGTATCATGGCAAAGAACAAATATAAACTGAGCGATGAGTTGGAAAGCAAACTCCACGGAAGGTTTGCCACTACTTCAGCCTTCATATTTCCTGCTGCCCCGCTGCCAAACCCAACATACCCCTTCGGGAATAAGGCCAGCATAAAATGGGTAAATACCACCCATATCGCTATAAAACCCTTTAATCCGTCCAAATAATCTACTCGTTTATCCATCGTGCCCTCACTTCATCTGTTTTTTTCCTTTGTAGTTTCATTATACCAATATGCGCGCGCAACAACAATATATTTTTGCCTTCCTGCACCTGCCAAGTTCTCCTACAGAATACTTCCGAATGCCCCCGGTAAGCTGTCCGCCAGACATAGCGCACCATATCCAACCCTGTCATTCGGCAGATTCAATTCTCCCCGAAGCTCCCGGGCTCCCTTCCGCATAAATGCCTTTACCTTCTCCCCGTACAGATAGGGATCATACCCCAGGACAATCCCCCACTCCATCATAAGCGCCGCCGCCCCGGACACAATCGGTGTTGCAAAAGAGGTACCCGTCACCGGCTCATAGACTCCGGCTTCCCTGCTGCGGTCAAACTCACTGCCAGGCACCGGCGCCATGATATCCACCCCCGGCGCTGCGATATCCGGCTTTAGCTGCCAGGCATTTTCCTTTCTGCTTCCTGCTATGGTATAGATATATCCCCTTCCGGAAAAATCGGCATAGGCTTCATAAATACTGTTATAGGCCGCCACCGTGATGACCTTCTCTGCAGTGGAGGGAATTGTCAGGGTAAATTCCGGTGAAGGACGAAAAAATCTGGTTCCTGCACTGCGTACCTCGCTCACCGGAAGATACATCTGAAACTGTCCCTGTGAAACCTTCTGCGGGATCAGGCGAAATGTCCAGACCCCATCCGTCAAATACGTATCTTCCGCCAGAAAATCAAAGTAAATTTCCTGCATCACTGAATAGGGGCTCGGTTCACCGACATAAATCAGCACCTGTGTCCTGCCAAAATCCGCACGGGTCGTTTCCTGCCTTCCGGTTTCAATCCGCCTGATCTGACCGCCCGGTGCTTCCAGCTCCACAATCATCTGATCTGCATATTCCTTCCAAAGCTGTACACTGAGCGCCGGCTCATACTTTCCAATGGAAAGCTCCACATTCTGCGTCTCTGTCACCCGGCCTGCCAGATGTCCCATGCCGGCTCCCTCATTTCCGCTTCCCACACAGATGACATTTTTCCATACCTCAGACAAATTGTTGATAAATCGCTCTAATAGAGAATTGCCCTGATGAGAACCATACGTATTGCCAAAGCTCAGATTTAAAGCTACGGGCATTCCAAGTTCTTCTGACTGATTGACCACATAGGTCATTGCCCTCATCAACTCCGTAGTCCGTGGAAAGCCTTCCGGTCTGGGGGTGCCAAGCTTGACAATGATTAAAGTACTTTCCGGCGAAACTCCCTCATATGCTCCACCCGATGCACGGCCGTTTCCTGCTGCAATGCCGGCTACCGCAGTACCGTGCCCGGAAATATCCCTGCTTGGCACCAATTCATACCCCGCCTGCCGGGTTTCTGCACGGAGGGCTGCATCAATCTGCTCTCGCGTAAATTCCACTCCGGTCAGAAACCCCATCGGCGGCAGCCATCCCTTCTCTGCATCCGGCAGAATCGTCTGATCCCAGAGAGCCTCTATTCTTGTACTCCCATCTTCATTCCGAAAGTCGGGATGATAATAGTCTATTCCGGAATCAATAATTCCCACCACCACACCTCTTCCGGTCAGATACGGTTCCCTTTTTGTGACCTCCGGAATACAAGAGGCTCTTTTTGCCTCCGCAATGGAGAAAAAGAGCCTCTTTGGTTTCTCAATATATTCTACTTCTTCCAGGGCCGCAAAGGCCTCAATCAAATCCTCTCTGATGGTAACGATAGCATAGCCTGCAAGCAGTGGTTCCACTTGTACAACCTCGTTGCCCACCCTTGAAATATCACCGTGGTACTTCACAATCAGTTCCCACATATTTCCGTTTCCTTCATATCCGACATTCAGCTCCTCCGACTTTTCCCGTTCCTGCGGGGTAGCTGACAATGCAAGGTTCAGGAGATTTTCCAGTTTCTGGTTTTCCATATATAAATCCATTCTTCAATGCTTTCCTTCATTATATGACAGTCCCGGGTTTCATCATGCCTGTTCTTCCCAACCGCTGTCAGACAAGCCAGCTTCCCAGCATACTGTTGTAGGATGCGCTGTATGCACTGCTGTAATCATTGCTGTAGCCTCCATAGCTGTTATAGCCGGAATAATAAGGATTGCTCTGGCTTGCCAGACTACTCACCGCATTGGCCTCCGCATAAATACTTTTGACGCTGACCTTTCCGGCAAAGGAAGTCGACCCGTCAAACACCTTCTGCAGATCCTCCGCAGAGGCAGCTTCCAACTTCTTCTTATCTATGGCCAGTGTGCCGTCCTTATTCGCCGTAATGCCAATTGCCGCAAGCTCCGTTTGGGCTGCTGCTACATAGCTGCCAAGCTGGGTCAGGTAAATATTGTTCATGCTACCGCCTGTTTTTTTCATATTGGTGACCATCTGGTTATAATCTGCTGCAAACTCTTTCACCTCACTTGTAATGGCGCTTGTGGAGCCTGTCTCCTCCGCTTTTTTGAACAGGGAATTTTCTCCTGACGCAAGCAGCTTCTCCGTATGCCCCCTGAGTCCCGAAGCAGCCTTCTGAGTATTTTTATACAGTGTCTGTCCAATCTGTCCAGTTCCTGCGCTGCTGCGCAATCCGGAGTTTGACAGACCACTCACACGTCTGGACGTATTTCTCCCTCTCGTATAAAGAGCAGATGTGATTCCGGTATAGTTTCCATAGGTGCCGGACGTCCTTGTATTTCTTGTATAGGGATTCCGGAACATGGATGTTGTAACTCTCATATGATCAGCCCCCTTATTCTTTTCTCAGATATTATACCGTTTCATTTACGGTAATGCCTTTCAGATCCTCATTCAGCAGCTTATTCTTGTCTACAATCTCCTGCAGTTCTGCCTGAATCTGCTCCTGCTGCTGATCCATCTCCTGCATATTGTAAACGAGATCCTCTGTGGCATGATCCTCCTTTTTCTTCTCAAGCAGCTCTTCCTGTTCCCGCTTCTTCTCTGCTGCCTTCTTCGCCTCTTCCCTGAGTTCTTCCATTTCCTCGTCCACATGCTCCCTGGCTTCTTCTAACAGCATACCGATGATTTCCTTCGAAGCCGCCTGTTCCATGCCCTCAGCAGTCTTTTCCGCCTTAATCATACCCTGATTCTTTAAAAGTGCCAGCTTGGTCTGCCCTATAATGGAGGACTGCTCTGCAATGCCATCCAGTGCCTCCTGCTTTAAGCCTTCATAATATTCTATGACTTCATCATAGGCTAATGCCGCCGTCTGATAATCGGTAAGCGGCCCCATATTGGCAATGCGGTCCAGTTCTTCCTCCGAGAGGTCTCCCAGTCTACCTTCCTTTTTGGCCTTGTTCGCCTTTTCCATCAGCAAAAGATCCTGATGCTCTTCGCTATTCTCCGACACGCCAAACTGCTCTAACAGGCTGCCCTTCATCTCCCGCATTCCCTGCAGGGATTTATCATAAGCGGATGCCTCCTCTTTTAACTCAGCAATTTTTTCTCTCCGCTTCCGCAGGTCATTATCAATTTTCGCATCGTTTTCAAACTGCGTCCTGACTACCCGCATGGCTTCCTTTCTGGCCTGCTCCCGTTTTACCTCCAGTTCGCTTTGGAACGGATTTTTCACCAGATCTCCGGCAAAAATATTGCTGCCGCTCTTCTTCTCGTCTGTCTCCTTCTGCTGCTTCTCATAAATATAAAAAGAAGCACCGCCTCCGCTACGTTCTACCTTCATCACACACCCCTTTTCCTGCATCTGCCAAATGGTATCTGCTATAACATCTTCCTGTCATTCTACTTATATATCGGCTGTATGTCCCGATTTGATTAGCAAATGGATGTACCACCTGTTTTCAGACACCTTTCCCATATCTTACCGTGCAAAATATGTGACTGCTGCCCGGTACAAATATCCCGTATCCGCACATCCTGCCGTCTCTACGGCTGAATGCATGGCAAGCTGCGGCAAACCGATATCCACACCGGATACCGAAATCTGTGACGTAGCAATATTACCCAAAGTGGAGCCTCCCGGAATATCCGACCGATTCGTATAGGTCTGCCACGGCACCTGAGCCTCCCGGCAAAGCATTTTAAAATAAGCCTCCGAACCGGCATCTGTCATATACTTCTGTCCGCCGTGATATTTGATTACAATACCGCCATTGAGATATGGCGCATTGACCGGGTCTGCCTTTTCCGGATGATTGGGATGCTTTGCATGCGCATTATCTGCCGAAATCAAAAAGCTCTCCGCCAGCAGCCTGCGGTATGCGCTTCCGCCTATCCCAAGGGCATCCGCGATATTTTCCAGAGTATCCTTTAAAAAGGTCGAAGCGGCACCCTGCCTCGTCTGACTACCCACCTCTTCATTGTCAAAAACCGCACCTACGGTCACATACTGTCCGGGTCTGCTATCTTTCAACGCCTGCATCGTGACAAAGGCACACTGCAGATCATCCAGTCTGGGAGAAAGAATAAATTCCTCCTGACAGCCCAGAAAACACCCTGGCTGACGCACATACAGATACAGGTCAGCTCCCAGAATATGCTCTGCCTCTGTTCCGGCCTCCTCAGCTATCAGCTTGAAAAAGCTCCCCTTTGCCTCTCTGCCGCCAAATAACGGCAATAGGTCGGTCTGTGGATTGTATTCCACTCCCCTGTTCATATCCCGGTTCATATGAATGGCCACATTCGGAATCACCAGTAGGTCTCTGTCCACTGCCACCAGCTTTTCCACAATACCGCCATCCTGTTCCACCATTACCCTGCCTGCCACGGACAGACTCCTGTCCAGCCAGGTAGAAAGAATCATTCCGCCGTATTTTTCCGTGTTCAGACGGACATAATTTTCATCCACTGTCATTTCAGCACCCGGCTTTACCTTAAAGGAAGGAGAATCGCTGTGTGCTGCCATCATATGAAAGCCTTTTACTTCCTCCTCCGGTATGCGAAATGCCAGGATAGAAGAGCTGTTTCGTATCACATAATAGCTTCCTCCCCGCCTTAGTTCCCATTCCTCCGTCTCCCTGAGCTGCTCAAATCCTGCTTTTTCAAGCTCTGCCTGCAGATTTGCCACAGCATGGAAACAGCTCGGACTCCTCTGAATAAACGTCAGACATTCCTGCGTAATCTCACGACTGCTTTTTTCCCTTTTCTGATTCATGACTCTTTCCTTTCCTATCCTATGGTGCTACGAAACCAGCCTCATTTTCCATCGCGCAATTTTCCAAAAGCTCTGTAACAGCAGACCTGTAATCTCCCATTCGTTCTGCCTTTTTAATCTTCTTTCTATATTTTTCGGCTCCAGGAAACATACATCCCATATAATACCACAATTCCTTCATTTTGAATAAAGTATTCCGGTCGCCAAGCCGCATCCTCAGATAGGAGTCCAGCACCCGGTCATGAAAAGCTCGAAACTCCTCCAGACTACTGCCAGCCCCTCCCTGTATCCTTAGAAGCAGTCCCGGATTCGCGATCAGTCCTCTTCCGAGCATGACCCTTTTTAACTCCGGCATCTGCTCACACAATCTTTGATAATCCTGCAAGGTAAAAATATCTCCGTTATAACAGACCGGATTTTTACTTTCCTGCAGTGCCTTTTCAAAAATCTCCCAGTTGGGTTTATTCTTATAATAATCCTCCCTCACACGAGGATGGATAATCAGCTCCTCCAACGGATAACGGTTATATACCGAAAGGAGGGTTTCAAATTCCTCCGGCTCTTTCACTCCGATTCGTGTCTTCACGGAAATACGCATGTCCGAAAGCTCTGAAACGACCTGCTCCAAAAAAGCATCCAGCTTCTTTGGCTCTGCCAAAAACCCCGCTCCTCTTCCTCTTGAAACGACTGTCCCGGAGGGACAGCCCAGATTCAGGTTTATTTCCTCATATCCCAGCTTTTGCAGATCCCTTGCCACCCGGATGCAATCCTCTGCACAATTGGTCAGAATCTGAGGCACAACGTAAAGTCCTTCATTGTGCTCCGGGAGAACGTCATTCTTTTCTCTGGTATTAAAGCTCTTATCCGTATGCGGCGTCAGAAAGGGCGTGAAGTATTTCTTCACGCCGCCATAGCTCTGTTCAAACGCATTTCGATATAAATATCCTGTAATGCCCTCCAACGGGGCAAAATAAAATTCCATCATCCTTCCTTGTCGTCACTTTCTGTCTCAGGCTCGTCTGCCGTTTTTTCTTCAGATTTTTCCTGCTCACTACCCTCATCCGAAGCATCTGCCGCTTCCTCTGTCCCATCCGATACATCTTCCTCTTCCGGTTGCTCCGACTCTTCCTCCGTATTTTCTTCCGACTTCTCCTCTGTTTCAGAAGAAACTGCGTTTTTCTGACCTACGTCTTTCTGCATTACATTTGCCTGCTTTGCAGCAGCCTCCTGCATACCATCATTCGTAGCAGTGTATGTAAGCACTTCCGGCTCATTGTCACCAATGGACATTTCTGATGACCAGTTATCATCCGGGTCAAAAGTGATGATAAAACAATCGTCTTCCATCTCTGCTACATTCACTTCGTCCTCTTTTGTCCAAACCTGATCCTCCGCCGTTACCGATACGGTATAGGTATAGATGGCATTCTGCCGCAAGATCGCATCGGTGTAACCCAGCTTTACAGGATCTTCGTCTAAAACATCATCATCACACTCACCGGAAGCCTTGATCTGGAAGATTACATCCACATCCTCATCCTCTGCCAGCTTTCTGTTCAAAAGAATCGTAAAGCTTTCTGCACTCTGTGTTCTGGAGTCCAGCAATCCAATCGTTACCCGAAAAAACTGTCCCGCATATTCCTCCGGAATCTCCACGGTCTCCTGCTCTGTCACTGCTTCTGTCATCGCTGCTGCCAGGAAATCATAATAATCCACTACGAGCGTTCCATCCTCTTCTAGCACAACATATTCCGTAGAACCCGATTGGGACAGCCGTTCTCCGATTGCCGGGTCATCTACCTCATCTAAGGTAATTCCAGCAAGCGATGCTTCTTCCTCCAAAATTGTAGCATGAACACCTTGGGAATCTTTGTATAAATTATAGTCACTTTCATCCTCAAGGCTACAGGTCACATCGCCAAGCTTTACGTTAGGCGGCAGATTACGAAATACCAGCTTTACCTTGCTTACACCCTCTGCTGCCTCCAGCTCATCCCAGGTATCGGCATAGGCAGCCACATTGGCTTCTTCAAAATACTGATGAACCTTCTGTATCTTCTGTTCCTCTATACCATGTCTTCTCATGACATATTCCATATAGCCCTGCATACTTTTATAATCAGAGTCTTCCGTCAACAAATGTAACGTATCATACCAGAGGCTGAAAAGCGTTTCCAGAGAAATCTGGGCATCTGCATACATTCTGTAGCAAATATGGTTCAGGATGCCGTTGTTGGTATGTACACCACCATGATCATTGATATTCTCTTCATCTGTATTTATGACATAATACTTGCCTCCAACTAAATACGGCTGCTGTTTTTCATTCGGATCTGTCATATTCCGAATCATACCATTCCAGTCAGCGTCCACCGCCCGCTGTGCTTCCTCAATATACCACGTATCATGATCGACTTCCCCTATCGTGCCGTCATCGTTCATCATCTCTAACAGATTGCCCAGAATATCCGCATAGGATTCATTGATTGCACCTGTCGCATTCCGGTACTTTAAATTGCCGGTAATCATCGCCAGCACTCCATGTCCCAATTCATGGGAAACACCATCAAATGCTGCATTTCCGATATGATTGTTGATATTAATGAACAGTGCGCCACTATCATAGGAACACCACGCATTATCTTCAGTATCAGCCATGTCAATTCCCACCAGCAGAGCCGTCGGTTTTGCAAACAGCCCCATACTTTGGTAGTGGTCATAGGAGCTCTGTAACGTCTGAAGGGCAGATACAAAATGAGACGGAAGCTCCGCTGGATCATCAAAATAGTATGGCTGATAATTCATCGGATCATTCTCTCCATCCAGCCCCTGCATTCCGATGATATTGCGTTCTTTATCCAGAATATAATATCCATTCTGGGATTGCGCTACCGGCAAAGACACCGTTTCACCAAAATAGTTGGTAAATTCCATCCATTCTGGCTCAATATCGTTTTTGAAGAAATAATCAAAGGAATAGGAATCCTCCGTGGGCATACCCTGACCCTTGTAAAGCCGTATCTCGTCTTCATCACTGTCTCCGGCAGCAGGTTTATATACTTCCAGCGTCATACCATCCTTTGCATAATACTTTACCCAGGCATACTGATTCGTGTTATCGTTGTACTTCAAAATCGGTTCTTCCGACAACAAATGATATCCATCGTCCAGATATTTTTCATCCGTTTCTGTCCAGTCATTCTCTAATCCGGAAAGCTCTCCATGATAATAACGGGTGCCGGAGGAGCTGCTTAAGCAGATTACCTTTCCTTCCGAATCCACACCTACCACGATATCAGAATCCGACCAGATAGCAATTTCATCCTTCTCTTGTGCAGAAAAACGATAATAAATATCCTGACCATCAGAGGCCACATTCACATGGGTCAGAAACAGGGTCGCTGTATCCTCCGGAAAATTTAACAGCTTCATCATACAGTGAAGGGATTCCATAGCAGAATCCGCATCGGTTACTGCCACATCGGAAAAATTACCACCTACAAAGGTCACATTTCCTTCCTCATCCTGCAGCAGAATCAGTGTGCTGCCACAACGTTGCTTCAATTCCTCCAACGAAAGATAATCTTCTACGAAAACATCCCACGGAACCAGCACATTGCCGTCAGAATCATAGGCCGTACCATTCTTTTTTACATAGACCTTCTTTTGCTCCTGCGCAGGAATTCCATTGGAACGTCCCTCGGCAATACCATGTCTGAAATAATGCTCTACATAAAGATCCCAGTTATCCCCAAACGCTGCAGCAAGATCCGGATAAGTCATTCGGTATTTCGCTATATCCAACAGTGGACTGCCTACTCTGCCTTCTTTCAGACCATACGTCCAAAAATGTAACAGCAATGCCTGCGGATCATCTCCAATTACTGCTGCAACATCCGGATATTTGGCTTTATAAAATTCCGCATCAAAAATAGCTGCCACGCGATCCGGAATCACGCCTGTTGCCTGAACTGTCGTATCGTAACCGGCTGCCTCTTTCACAGTACTGTCTGCTATCTGCGGCTCTGCTGCCATCACAGGCATCACTGCAGATGTATATTCTGTCAATACAAGCAACCCGGCAAGCCATGCTGCTTTTCTTTTCCAAAAACAATATTGCTGCTTTCTTTTTGCCATAACACCTCTCCCTTTCCCTATTACCGTTTCGTGTTCCTGCTCCATACTGAGCGTTATGGTCATTTTACTACAGGAAAGGTCACAAAAGGGTCACAGTATAGATTTGTTATTCAAACCTCTTCGTTCTGATATAGTGTCCTTCCTGAATTGCAGCAAATGTTCCAACAGTACAAACAACAATAGCGCTATATTTCAAATCAATAAACGTTAATGTCATCGGAAGAACAAAAAGCAGGAATCCGGTAATTTTATTCATGATTGTATGCTCAGCCACAAATCTCTTCTCTACAATAAATCCCGATATTACATTGATCATTTTTATGAGCGCAATAACTCCTGTCCATATCCAAAGCCACATGGGAGCTTCCAATATCGGAATCAACTTAATAAGACATACTGCCACAAAGACGAAATCTGCGACAGTATCCAGCTTAGACCCAAGCTCACTCACGGTACCGGTTTTTCTTGCCACAGTTCCATCAATCATATCCGTAAAACCCGCAATCAGATAGAGGACATAAAACTTCTGAGAAAGTGCAGGGATAAATGGAATTACGATACTGCATAATATTCTGCATCCGGTTATAAGATTAGCCACGTCATTCCTCCTCCCCAAAATGTTGTTTTCTTTATAGTTTGTATTGCATAAAATTACCATTATGAACAAAGCCATAAGCTGTATACAGTTTTACGCCCATATCAGAAGCTGTAATCTGTATTGTGCCACACCCATACTGCCTTGCTTCTTCAACAACTCTATGTAAAAGCTCTTTTGCAATTCCCATTTGATGTTGTTTCATGGTAGACTCATAAATTTCCATACCAGTATTATACGTAATCATGCGGAAGAACCTTCAATATATGTCTTCACTTCGGACACCACTCTCTCATATACTGCCATAAATTCATCATGGTTCGCCTTCACATAGGACACATTTTTTTCATTTTTTAATGCAAGTTCTAACTGCTTTGCCATATCTGATACAATCACTGCTCCAATATGAGCCAGATTCGACTTCATCGCATGGATCTTAATGCGATAATTTTCAAAATCAGATTCCTCATAATACCGCCTCAGCTCCATAGCAGAAGGAGAATCTAAAAAGGTCTGAAGCATTTCCCTGTAAAATTCCTCATCCTCCATACAAAGTGCTTTTCCCTTTTTCCAATCCACAAGACTATTTTCTGACTGTGCGCCTTTCACATGCTCACCGGATTCAACAGGGATTTCTTCCTTCTGTCCCAAATCGTTCCTCAATAATAACTCTGCTGGAAGATATTTCTGAATCATTTTTTCAAGTTTTTCCGCAATAATAGGCTTTGAAAGATAATCAGCAAATCCCTCTTCCAAAAACATTTCCCTTGCCCCGGAAACCGCGTTAGCGGTCAAAATAATGATGACTGCATCCTTACTTCGATTCGTTTTCAGTTCTCTGCTCCGCCTTAATGTCTCCACACCATCCATTTCCGGCATCAGATGATCCATAAAAATAATGTGATATGCATTTTTCTCCATTCGTGCAAGGCATTCTTTTCCACTCATTGCAGTGTCAATCTGCATACCATGATTCTTAAGTAATCCTAAAAAGACTTTAAGATTCATCTCATTGTCATCTACAACAAGGATTTTGGCATCAGGAGCATAAAACTGCTCAGTAGAAATACTAATCTTACCTTTTTCATTCTCATAATATTTCTGTATATCTTCTCCAATAACGTTATCATCCAGTTGCTTTTGCTCCAGATAAAAATAGAAGTCAGAACCCTCCCCATAGGTACTTTCCACTTCCAAACGACTGCCCATCAAATTCAGCAGGCACATGGTAATAGAAAGTCCAAGACCGGTACCTTCAATATTTCTATTTCTGCTTTCATCTACACGCTGAAAAGAATCAAACAACCGTCCGATATCTTCTTCCTTAATTCCGATACCGGTATCCTTAACTGATACATACAATTGTACTGCTTCTGCCGACACTTTCTTTCCTGATACCGTAAGTATC
>JAGANL010000007.1 GCA_017624235.1 Lachnospiraceae bacterium
GTATAGTTCAGCTGATTGGTTCTCTGTATCAGCTCTGCCACACGAACCAGCTCCGGCATACAATCCTTCTGAATCCGCACCTTAATATTGCTCTCCATCAGGAAGGCTTCATTCGAGCTGCTTTTCTTCCTCGCCTCACGTTTCTCTTCCAGTACCTGATAGGATTTTAACCTTTTATGCTCTTTGTCCTTTGCCGGAAGCTCCTTTACATAAGCCATCAGCCCTGCAATGTCCTCCGGGCCTCCTGTCATGAGCCCTTCGTTATAATATTCCGCTTCCTTCCGGTTTCCGGCATTGTCATCCAGAAACAGGACATTCACACTGCGAAGCTTCATATCCGCAATCAGCTGCCGGATGCGCTCTCCCTTAGCCTCCCAGTTAATGGACGAAAAGACAAGCTCATCCGCCACCCCAAGCTCAGAGAGCTGATCCATGGCAGGCGCTTCATCATTTTTGGAGCAGACCGTATTGATAATACCGCAATCCGTCAACCGATGAATCAGCTCGATATGCTCCGGTATCGCCTCAATCTCTCCTTCACTCAGCGTCCCCTTCCAGAAGGTCTCATCCAAATCCCATATCACTAATTTAATCTTTGCATAATCTATCATACTGTGTATCCTATGCCTTTCCCGACATTGTATTTCACACCCGCACTGCCGCATCCGCTTCCAAAAAAAGATAAAAATCGCTCAGCCATGCGGCGGTCTGGGTGATATCATAGCCTGCAGCCTGTATCCGGCGGATAGCAGACTGACTCCCATACTTCCGCTCCTGAATCCAATCCTCCGCTGACACGGCTATCTCCTGCCCCGACATTTCTCCTGACATCTGCAATTCTTTTTTTCTCTCTCCTACAGCCTGAAATATCTTTCCGGCCCAAGCTTTCGCACTCTCCTGCAGAGAACACATCTGCACAAGCGGTGTCACCATCACCTCTCCGGTAATCGTATCGGAAGCTACGATTGGAAGGCCTGCTGCCTGCGCCTCGATCAGCGTAACCGGAAGTCCTTCAAACAGCGACGGAAACAAAAAGACATCCATCGCCGATAACAGTTCATTTACATCGCTTCTGCTTCCGAGGAAACGTACATTGGTAAACCCTTTTTCTGCTGCCAGCTTTCGGATTTCCGGCTCCAGAACGCCCTCTCCGATGCACAGCAGGACACATTCTCTTGCCGGACCTTCCAGCTTTCCTTGTACTTCTGACACTCCCAGGCTTTCCTGTTTTATCTCCCACTCAGCAAAACCGGCATTGACAGCTTCCCATATCTTCATCAGAAATCTATGGTTTTTCTGCTCCTCGAACCGTCCGATATGCCCCACTACCAATGCCTGCTCCGGGATTCCCAGTTCTCTTCGCTTTTTAGTTCTGCTATCCTCTGAAAAGGCAAAGCGACCGGTATCAATCGCATTTTTTAACAAATAGAAACGCTTACCGCGACATGCCTTTTTTCCATACAGCCACTCTCCCGCTGCCTGGGAACAGGCAAACAGATAATCCGCCTGAAAACGAAGCGGATACTGCAGCAAAGACTTGACCATAGCTCCCAAGCCCTTGCCGGAGTCCGTATTATGGCTGTGGATAATCGTTTTCATCCCATATTTTCGTGCAATCGGCAGATACAGAGAAGCCGTGCTCCTGACATGACTGTGCAGGATATGCCATTCCGGGTGTGTCCAAAGCAGCTCCCGCCATGCCTTCTGATAGCGTGATGCCGTTTGCGCCGAAAAAGCCGGAACCGTAAATATACGTCCTCCCAGCTTCCGCACCTCTGCACTGTAGGCACACTCTTCTTCTGTATGCAGTACAAAATCAAACTGCAGCTTTTCCCGGTCCACAGCACGATACAGGTTCATGACCATTGCCTCTGCACCGCCTCTGTCCAAACGGCCGAGGACGTGGAGGATGCGGACGGGTGTTTTCGTCTGCTGGCGCAGCTCCCTATCTTCTTTCCTATACTTTTCCATATACTCTCACCTATCCGGCTGCCATCTGTTCTACTTCATTACAGTCCGCTGACCATACGAAACAGCTTGAAACGATCCAGAATAAAACGGCTCATCAGCCAGGTAATCAGCAAATCCACAAAGAAATTAAATAAAATAATCACAATCGGTATCTGTACCCCCAGTACCATGACCATAAGTGTCCTGGTAAATACCAGCGCATAACCGCCCATCAGGAAAATCTGCAGCGAATATTTACTGATCTCATCCAGACATTTTGCCAAAACTCCCTTGACTCTGCAGGCAATACCATAGAAAAATACTGTTCCGCCCAGTGCTCCAAAGGATTCTATACCAACCCACTTGGAACCATGCTCCATCCAGAACAGCATGCCCAACATAATGGCAGCTCCCAGACACATAGCCGGTATGGATTTCAGCGCTTCCTGCACCTTCTCTTTTGTAAAAGCCTGCCTCGTCACATAGCCAGCCATGAAATAAAGCAGATTCAGGGCGGACATTCGAATCATAAAGTTCTCCGTCAGCTCTGACTGGCATAAATAAATGGCTGCTACCGCCAGATATGCCACAAGCTTTCCACCTTTCCCTTTTTGATACACGACATGGATCAGCGGGAAAATCAGAAAAATATTAAACAACGTAGGCAAAAACCAGTCACTGCCGCCCGTCAGGAAAAAATCTGCCAGGGCAGACCTCCAATCCGCCTGCTGATGCACCAGCGGATTCGGTATGATTCTCGGAATCAAGTCTATGGCTCCGAATACAAAATGCGGGATTGCCACGCGCTGTATCTTTTTCCAGATATAATTGCCGTAATGCCCCTTATAGCCAAAGCAGAAGCCCGATACGACAAAAAACATCGGCATACACATATATCGTGTAAACTCATGCAGAAGATACCACGTATAATCCTCACAGAGATTGATTGGATACACGATAACCGAATGGCACAGTATAACCAGACACATTGCAATGCCTCGCAGATAATCTACCTGTTTATAATGAGTACGTTTTGCTGCTGTTTCCATAGATTTTAGTTCTCCATTCCTTTACTGGGATGCTCCGCTTAAATGCGTGAACACACACTGTAATTGTTCCGTTTGGTCACAAAAGACAAAAGGCTCAGAATGCTCAAGATATTGCCACGTTTCCCGATTCCATTCATGATACAGGCAGACATTTCCTATATCCACTGTCCAAAACTCTTTTTCTCTCAGACTGCCATATTCCCTTTCATAATCCGACCTCATCATAAGCGCCGGTGAGAATGCCTGATATTCATCCTTCCAGTGTTCATCCGGAATCACACATGGATACTTTCGGAACCAATGAGAAAAGATTCCCATATAATGACCATCTTCTTCAAAAGCCAGCACGGTATTCTGATCAAAATGCTCCTCCGCATATGCCTGCATCGCCTCATATGCCTTAAAGTTTTTTACACTTTTGCCGACACTGACTGTTAAATTTACCAACGCAAATAATCCCAAAACCACCAACAATACGAGCTGCTTTTTCCTTGCCATATTCGCAAAAAAACAGGACAGGCACAATACCAAAATCCCAAGTCCGCATTTTACATAACGGACACTGAAAACCGGCCTGATCGTGACGGATACCACGACACCGACTGCAATCATGCCTATATATACAAACAATCCGCTTCCTATCGTCTTCCAGTCCTTCCGTTCTGCCGCTTCCTTCTTACGAACATTTATGAGTTCTAACACCACAAGCAGAAATACAATGCCTGCCAACAGAAGCCCTGCCACAACCGGCATAAATGAATAAATTGGAAACAGGACATAAGACAGACCATTCGCTATGGTAATAGGCGGTATCCAATAGTCCTCCTTTACCTCTCCAAACTGCCGCAGCAGCACCAGCAGCCACGGGAAATAGACCAATATCGAACAGACCACGCTAATGCACCATGCCCTGCACCTGGCTCCCCATAAAAAGCTCTCCCGCAGCGCCCTCGCGCGAAACAGCATGGCGGCCGCCATCCATATATAAACGAGTGCTACCGCAATTAACGCATAATACTGTGTATAAGCGGCCAATATTCCAAATATCCAGAAAAGGCACCACGTCTTTTTCTCCGAAAGGATGTCCCACCGTTCCTTCGTCAAAATACATCCCATCAGATAGGTGGAGACAACCAGATGAGAAGCCAGTCCATACATTCTCATTTCCGGCAAAAGATAAGTCATATTCGCAGGAAGAAATACACTCAAGAAACTGAACCAAAGACCGGTTTGCTCTCCCCACAGTCTCCTTACTATCCAATAACCATTGAAAAACATTCCCATCAGAGGCAACAGATTAAAAGCCCGTACTGCCCACATATTCCCCTGAAACGGCAGGGTAAAAAGCTTTACCAGCAAATAATAGAATGGCGGATGGACATCCAGTGCAGTAATACGCACCACATCACTCCATTTATGCTGTATCAAAGCCAGTGTATAGGCTTCATCATATTGGATATAAGGATTCCAGGACGTTATCATCAAACAAAGAATCCCCGATACCCAGATTAGGATCCATTTATAATCACTTTTCTTTTCTTTCAACATTCTCTTCCTTGTCCTTAGAGTGCTTTTATCAGCTTTGCTAATGATACCATGTTTTTACCAGAAAATCAAAAAATTCTCTTTCCATTGACCGTGCCTACGACATTGACAATCCTCCGCTTTCATATGATAATAGCTTTAGCAAATTTTGTTAAAATAATCCTATGTAATAACGATTATAGAAAGGCAGTTTATATCTATGACAAAGAAAAACTTAACCGATTCTGTTTACTGCATTCTGCTGATCCTGCTTTTACTGGCAGCTCTGCTCATATGGCCCGCAGGACTTCTGACGGTCAGGCAGGAATACAAATCCCTGGAATTTGGCATGACCCAGTCCGGCCCCATTACAGAGACTGCAGCATTATCCGGTATTTTCCAACCGGTTACCGACAGACTGGACAGCATCGGCATTCGTTTTACCATTCCCAACCGCAGAGAGAACCCCGGAACACTGACTTTCCAGTTAAGCGATGCAGATGGCGCTGTCATTTGTACGGAAACAGTATCCCTCAATAAAATGCAGAACAATAAATACTACTATTTTGATATTCCGCAAAAGCTCTCTGCCGGACAGGCTTATATTTATCAGATTACCACCACCGGTGCCGGAGAAGATGCACCTTTCTTCTGGCTCGGTTCACCCAAAACCGCCTGTGCCGGACAGGCTTCGGTCTATTACAGCGGACAGGAGCTTCCCGGCAATGCACTTATCATGCGGTCTGTATATCACGGAAGTGCCTCCTTCAAGCAGTCTCTTCCCTATGAAATTACCTTGCTTGCACTCGCCATACTTTTATTAAAATCCTGGAAAGGAGCAAACACTGATGCAAAATAAACTTTTCAATGATACAGCTTTGATGAAAAAGGCTTTTGTTCATATTTTCTTTACCATCATCTTGATTCTGTTTCTGTTTTCCGCAGATGAAAGCCGCACTCCCCTCACACTGAAAGGAGATGCTCTGGACCGCAATGCCGGCACTTTGGATGGAACCTGTGTCTATATCGGCGCCGACTCCGGTTATACCGGTTCTTTTGTCTATACCGGCAACTTTATGCTGAATAAAGGCTCTTATCGCATCGGAGTCGAATATCGTACCGATACTGCCGGAAATACTCTGTCCATATATGATAACGGGCAGGAATATACCCTCGCTTCTCTGGCTCCTGCTACAACCTATGAGGAATATCCGCTTATACTGGACAGAGACTCTCAGGATATTGTATTTACCATTCGCTACGATGGTCAGGGTGCCCTTGCCGTTGATTCGATTACTCTGATTCCGGAGTCACGCTTTTATACTGACGCATATTTTTATGCTGTACTCATATTGTTTTTCAGCATTTTGCTCTGGTTTCTGCCACGCACGGCATGGTTTCAAAAGCTTACTGTTTCCTCCAAATCCATTGCCTTTGCACTGCTTGGTATTGCTTTGCTTGCCAGCCTCCCTTACTTCAATTCCTACTTAAACTGGGGGGATGATATCTGTTATCACTTAATCCGCATTGAAGGCATCAAGGATGGTCTGGCTGACGGCCAGCTTCCTGTCGTAATCTATCCGGAAGGTATGTTCGGCAACGGCTATCTCAACTGCATGTACCCGAATCTTTTCCTGTACATTCCGGCGCTGCTTCGGCTTTGCAATGTTTCTATGGCAGCCTCCTATAAGTTTTTGGCTATCCTGTTCCATTTCCTGACAGCAGTCATTACCTATGCTTCTGTAAAATCCATCTGCAAAGACCGCAGGGCTGCGCTATTAGCTTCACTACTTTATACGCTCTGTCCATACCGTCTGACCAATTTTTATGCGCGCGGTGCAGTCGGTGAAGCCTTGGCTATGACCTTCTTTCCTCTGCTTTTTGCAGGTCTGTATCATGTATTATTGGATAATCCGAAAAAATACTGGATGCTTGTACTTGGTTTCAGCGGCCTGATCCAGACCCATGTGCTCAGTGCACTGTTAGGCACAATCTTCTGTGTGCTGTTTGGCCTGCTCTGCATTCGGAATATTCTGACTGACAAAAGATGGCTTACCGTACTCAAGTCAGCCCTGTTAACTCTTCTTCTGAACGCATGGTTTCTGGTTCCCTTCCTCTATTTCTACACAAAGGGCAATCTGAATACCTCAGCTTTAGACTGGTGCAGCTTTTCCGAATATTCCCTGAATTTTTCCGGGCTTCTCGGCACCATCAATACCGAGGGCTACCGCACACTGTCTCTTGGTCTTCCCATTGCCTTCTGTGCTACAGCCGCTGTATTTTACTTCCTATTCGAGAGCCATGCCTCTGTGCAAAATGATGACAGTTCCGCTGAATCAGCAGAAGCGCTGCATACTTTTACAGGCTTTCTGCTCGTTATGGGCGGTATCTGTACCTTTATGGTCGTAAACCAGTTCCCGGGATGGGAATTTTTAAGCATAGAACTTTACTCCAAATTTTTAAAGAATATCCAGTTTGCCTGGCGTATGCTCAGTCCGGCCAGCATCACCTTGGTCATGGCCGGCTGTATCCTGCTCTATCGGAGCAAGCTTCTGGCTCCATACCGCCAGAGCATCTTTATTGCTCTGACCGCCGTTTGTCTGCTGTCCGCAGTACGCTACCAGCCGGAGGATTTTGCATATGCTTCCTATGACTCTACCAATTCCATAGGGCATGCCAGCAAATTAAACGGTATTCCAAAGGGAAAGAACACCATCGTCTATCCGTATGAATGGTGCCCGGATGGTTTCCCTGCTACGAATCCATCCACAGAACCGGCCTTTTCCGATCCCAATTCTGTTTCAGATGTCTCCTATACCAGAACCGGAACTACAACGACGCTGACCTATCGAAATACCGGAACTGATAACAGTGTCTCTTTTCCACTGACCGCCTATGCAGGCTATCAGGCCGTAGATGAAAACGGAAATGAGCTTCCCTTAATAGAAAACGAAGAACAGATGATAACAGTTCCTTTAGCAAATAGTGATGGAAGTTCCCATGAAATTATTGTAGAATATAAAGGCATGGCGAGATTTACAGCAGCGCTCATCGTTTCACTGGCTGCTGCCAC
>JAGANL010000049.1 GCA_017624235.1 Lachnospiraceae bacterium
AGATTAGATGTCATTGGTGATTTGCGTCATGTTGATCTGGAAATCAATAAATGCAAAGAAAATATTGCTACCTTGGAGAAGAACTCCAATATGATTATGAAACAGATACAGCTGTCAAAATTAGAGAAAATACTGGGAGAGTTGACCGTCAAACTGGATTCTTTAAACAGAGCAGCAGGCAAAACGGAAGAAAGAATCAGCCTGACAAAAGAGCAGGTAGCAAATGGGCAGGTAAAGCATGCTGAAAAATCAGTTATTTACGAGGAACTGGGAACGAAAGCCGGAAATGCTCTGTCACTTTGGAAGCAGGAATATGAGAAACAGACGGAGGATAAGTCTTTCTCGCGGTTTCGGGATAATTATCTGAGACGGAGAAAAGCGAATCAGACGCTTGTGGACAAGGCTGTAGATTCCATGAAGGAATTAATGGGTGAATATAAAACAGCCCATGATTTCGGAGCACCAGCCACGATGGAAGGTTATCCGGATTTTGAAACAGAATATTTGAAGCTTAAGAATTCAGAACTTCTGCAGTATGAAGGGAAAGTAGATGCTGCCAGACAGGCAGCAGAAGAAGAGTTTAGAGAACAGTTCCTGTCCAAATTGCAGGAAAACATGAAGATGGCGCAGGCTGAGTTCAAAGAGCTGAATAAGGCACTTGATGATATTGTGTTTAGCAATGAAAAGTATGAGTTCCTATATATGCCAAGTAAAAGATACAGACAATATTATGAGATGATCATGGACGATTTTAATGCCATGCAGGGCGAATCCATTTTCAGTGGATTGTTTCATGAAAATCACAAGGCAGTCATTGAAGAATTGTTTGAACGGTTGGCGCTGGATAATGAGAATAATACTAAGGCTTTGGATGAATTTACGGATTATCGAACCTATATGGATTATGATATCCGCATCATTCATAGTGATGGAAACTATTCTCTGTATTCCAAAGTATGTGAGGAAAAGAGCGGTGGTGAGACGCAGACACCATTTTATGTGACGGTGGCAGCATCTTTTGTTCAGCTTTATAAAAATAATATCGGTGGAGAGGCAATAGGTCTTGTGCTTTTTGATGAGGCCTTTAACAACATGGATGACGAAAGGATAGGTGGCGTTTTGGAATTTCTAAGAAGACTGCCATTACAGATTCTGATTGCAGCTCCCCCTGATAAAATACAGTATATCAGTCCGTTCGTTGAAGAAACGTTATTGGTAATGACGGACGAAAAGGTAAGCTTTGTAGAGAGGTATATCAATGGTGCAGTATGATCGGAAGGTATTAAATCACCTGTTGGATACATATGAGAATAGTTTGTTGTCCACAGGGGAGAATAAGCGGACGATACAGATAGATTTCCGTTTTACGAAAACATCAATACCATCCTATTTTGATGAAAGCTCTGATGAATATGAAAGCATTCATGTTTTGATGAAGTTACTGGAACGCAAAAAGCTAATCCGTATCATTTGGAAGGATAACAAGCAGGATTATCTGATTCAGAAAGTCAGACTGATGACAGATCACATAGAAGAGGCTTATCAATATGTTGGACGTAAGCCAAAGCGAGGATTGGAAGAAGAAAATATCACTTTGCTTCAGAAATATCTGGACGTGGAAGCACCCATTACAGTGATTTTTATCAGGTATCTTCTGGAACGGTTACAAAACCATCAGTCAGTCAAAGAGTATATTTCGTTGGAGAATATGAAGGAAACAGAGAAATTCCTCCGGGCATGTGTACTTGTAGAGCAAAACAGGAAGCCATGTTATATTAGAGAATTTTCTATCATTCATTTCCGGGATTCTAAGTATTTTGAGCAGATAGAAAGTCGTATTGCAAAAGTCTTCCGGCAATTTTCGGATGAATATTTGGAAATGGACAACCTGGAATTGTTAGCGGAATATGGAATTTATAGAACTCCAAATTATGTATACTTTAAGGGGGATGCCGGGATATCAATCGGTGAGGAAATAGTAGATTTATCCCTGTTAAATCAGGGGATAGGAATTTCCGGAGAGGATATTTTGAGTATTCGGTTTTCTGATCTGAGCAGGATAAAGAAAGTAATCACTATAGAAAATCTCACTTCATTTTTCAGATGTTGGGAGGAGGATAGTCTTTTCATATACCTTGGTGGATATCATAACAGGATTCGAAGAACCTTGTTAAAAATGGTCTATGAGGCAATCCCGGATGCTGAGTATTATCATTTTGGAGATATTGATGCGGGAGGATTTTCCATTCTGTTGGATCTGCGGAAAAAGACGGGTATTCCATTTATGAGTTATCATATGGATCTGGATACGCTGAAGAAATATAGGCAATATGCAAAGGGGTTGATTCAGTCGGATCGAAAGCGATTGGAGAAAATGGGAAAAGAAAAAGAATTTTGCGAGGTAATTGGATTTATGCTGGAGGAAAACATAAAGCTGGAGCAGGAATGCATTATTTAGGGGTGGTTACAACCTATGAGTATAGGACTGTACAAGGTTTGTTTACATGTTGCAATAGCACGTAGAATCCAATACCCGAAGGACAGTCACAATAGATGAAAAAATAAAAAGGGCAGAGGGTGCTGTTGCTGAGGTAAAGAGGAAATATGATGCAGCGCTTGATGAACTGGAGAAACTCGTAATGACCATGATTGAAGCAGTTGGAGAAAAGATATTTGGGAAAGGGAGAAATAGCATGAAAGTTGTATTAGAGCACCTTACGAAAAAATTTCCAAGTCGAGACAGAAAAAATCATGATGACGTGATTGCGGTCAATGATTTTCATTTTGAGATACCGGATGGAAAACTGATCGGATTGCTCGGGCCTTCCGGCTGCGGTAAAAGCACAACGCTGCACCTGATCAGCGGGCTGCAGAAACCGACCAGCGGCAAAATCTTTTTCGGAGAGGATGATGTGACGAACCTGCCGCCGGAAAAAAGGGGAATCGGTCTGGTATTTCAGAACTATGCACTATACCCGCATCTTACAGTCAGGCAGAACATTATGTTTCCGTTACAGAATCTTAAGGGTAAGGACAAGCTGACCAGAAAGCAGATGCTGGAAAAAGCATTGGAAGCTGCAAGGCTTGTTCAAATAGATGAATTGCTGGAGCGAAAACCAGGTGAACTGTCCGGCGGGCAGCAGCAGCGCGTAGCGATTGCCCGTGCTCTGGTAAAGAGGCCGAAGGTGCTTCTGCTCGACGAGCCGCTTTCCAATCTGGATGCGCGCTTAAGGCTTCAGACGAGAGAGGAAATCAGAAGAATCCAGCAGGAAACAAAAATCACCACAATTTTTGTAACTCATGATCAGGAGGAGGCTATGAGCATTTCTGACATGATTGTCGTGATGAAGGGCGGCGTGGTTCAGCAGGTCGGCAGGCCGCAGGATGTCTATGACAGCCCAAACAACCTGTTTGTGGCAAAGTTTCTCGGAACGCCGCAGATGAATATTTTTGAAGGACAGGTCAGGGAGCAAAAGCTGTATATTGGCGAGGATGCGGTCTTGGAGGTGAAAGGTGTTCCGGATCAGGAGGTTTATGCGGGTATCCGTCCGGAGGGATTTATCCTTCAGGAGGATGGCCCGTTTTGCTGCGATTTGTGCGGTGTAGAGGTAATGGGACGCGATATCAGTGTGGTGTCCACCAATAGCGCTTCCTTAAATCCGACAATCCGTTCCGTCCTCAGTACGGAAAGCAGGATGGATATCAGCGGTATGTCGGTAAGATTTTCCCTCATACCTCATAAGGTGTTCCTGTTTCACAAAGGAACAGAGGAAAGAATCCATTTTGAGATAGGAGCGCGGGCATCATGAAGAAAAAATGGAGCGATAGCAGCCTGAAAGGCTGGCTGTATCTTTTGCCAGCAATCCTGTTTCTGGGATTCTTTATGGTATATCCACTGATGGATGTGTTTGTGTATTCCTTTGAGGAGGGGTATAATTCTGCGTCTCAGACATACTTTGGTATCGGTTGGTACAATTATTCCTATGTTTTGCATGACCCGTATTTCGTACAGGCTGTCAAAAACACCTTTATTCTGGTCATGATTACCGTACCGCTGTCTACGGGGATTGCACTGCTCATTTCGGTAGGCTTAAATTCCATCACGCGGCTGAGAAGCTGGCTGCAGACCATTTATTTTCTGCCGTATGTGACCAATACGCTGGCGGTCGGTCTCGTCTTTATGATCCTGTTCAAAAAGACCCCATATTCCGACGGTCTGGTCAACCTGCTCATACGCTGGCTTGGTGGAGAGTCGGTGGATTTTATAGACGGCCCCTATTGGGCCAAAATGTTCGTGCTGTGCTTTTATACCATATGGGTGGTCATGCCCTTTAAAATTTTGATATTGACCAGCGCACTTTCCTCGGTCAATCAGGATTATTACAATGCGGCAAAGGTGGACGGAACATCGAAATTCAGAACCTTCCTGCGTATCACGCTGCCCATGATTTCCCCTATGATTTTTTACCTGATCATTACGGGATTTATCGGAGCCTTTAAGACGTACAGCGATGCAGTGGCTTTGTTTGGCACTGACCTGAATGTGGCAGGGATGAATACGATTGTCGGTTATGTTTACGATATGCTGTATGGTGACAGTGGAGGTTATCCGTCCTACGCATCAGCGGCAGCAATCCTGCTGTTTGCCATCGTACTCACCATTACGTGCATCAATTTGCTGATCAGCAAAAAGAAGGTTCATTATTAAGAGGACATAAGCTATGGAAAAAAAGACTGACTATACAAAAGTGGAAAAGAACGCCAGAGCCCGCAAAAACGTGATTCATACAATAACTTACAGCCTTTTGGTTTTCTGGGCGGTTGTCGTACTGTTTCCGTTTTACTGGATGGTTCTGACCTCCGTAAAAAGCTTCAGCGAATACAATTCGGAATATATTCCCAAGTTCTTCACGGCATCTCCAACCCTGCAGAATTACGTGGATGCGTTTGCTTCGGTACCCCTTGGCAGATATTTTCTGAATACGGTAATCTTTACGATTGTAACGACGGCCATTATGCTGGTGGTGATTACGCTTGCGGCCTTTGCCTTCGCCAGATTGGATTTTAAGGGGAAAAATATTGCGTTTGTCATTTTCCTTTCCCTCATGATGATTCCGAGCGAACTGGTCATCATTACTAATTTTGTGACAATCACCAATTTAAATCTGCGCAATTCGTTTCCGGGACTTATCCTGCCGTCGGTTACGTCTGTCTTTTACATTTACCTGCTGAAGGAAAATTTTGAGCAGGTACCGGACTCGTTGTATTATGCAGCAAAGGTTGACGGCACAAGCGATCTGAAATATCTGTTCAAGGTCCTGATTCCCATTTCAAAGCCTACGCTGATTACCATTACGATACTGAAGGTGATTGAATGCTGGAATTCTTATGTCTGGCCTCGGCTGATTACGGATGATGAGAATTATTATCTTGTGTCGAACGGAATTCAGGAGATTCGGGAGAATGGATTTGGCCGTGAAAATATTCCGGCTATGATGGCGGCAGTTGTGGTTATTTCGGTTCCGCTGATTGTCCTGTTTCTGATATTCCGCAATAAGGTCATGGAAGGCATGTCGAGAGGGGGAACCAAGGGATGATGAGAATAGGGAAAAAAGCAGTATCGTTTTGCCTCCTGCTCCTTCTGCTGGCCGGCTGCATGCTTGGTCTTACCGGCTGTCACGGCACAAAGGGTCTGAAGAGCTTTGAAATCCCGGAGGAGTTTGATACCTCAAGAGAATATGAGATTACATTCTGGGCAAAGAACGATACCAATAAGACGCAGACTGCGATTTACGAGCAGGCGATTGCTGATTTTGAAGCAATCTACCCCAATATTACCGTAAATCTGCGCCTGTATACGGATTATGGCAAAATTTATAATGATGTCATAACCAATATTGCCACCCAAACGCCCCCTAACGTCTGCATTACTTATCCGGACCACATTGCGACATATCTGACGGGCAATAACCTGGTGGTTCCACTGGAGAAGCTTTTTGTGGATGAGGCCTATGGCCTTGGTGGCAGCAAGGTTCGGTTCGATTCCCCCACGGTGGATGAAATCATCCCTCAGTTTTTGGAGGAATGTGAATTTGGCGGGCATTATTATGCCATTCCGTATATGCGTTCTACGGAGGCCTGCTATATCAACAAAACCTATGTGGAGGCGTTGGGTTATACGCTGCCGGATGTGCTCACATGGGATTTTATCTGGGAGGTTTGCGAGGCGGCGATGGTGCAGGATGGAGAAGGGAATTTTCTGGTCAACGGTCAGAAAGTGATGATACCATTTGTGGATAAGTCAACGGACAATATGATGATTCAGATGCTAAAGCAGCAGGGCGCGGAGTATTCCACGGACAGCGGTGAGGTGCTGCTTTTTAATGATGCCACGAGAGAATTGCTGTATACGATTGCAGAACATGGGGAGAGCGGTGCGTTTTCTACCTTCAGGATTTCCGGCTATCCTGCGAATTTCCTGAATGCAGGACAGTGCATTTTTGCGATAGATTCCACAGCCGGTGCAACGTGGATGGGAACGAATGCACCGCTATCCGATATCAGTGAGGATAAAATAGTGGATTTTGAGATGGCGGTCATGCCGATTCCGCAGTTTGATCCGGCAAATCTGCGAATGATTTCTCAGGGGCCATCCGTCTGCCTTTTTAATCAGCCGGATCCTCAGGAGGTTTTGGCATCCTGGCTTTTTGCCCAGTACCTCTTGACAAACGATGTCCAGATTGCATATGCGGAAACGGAGGGCTATGTGCCTGTAACCACAAAGGCTCAGGAATCGGAAGAGTATCAGGATTACCTTTCCAGAGGTGGAGAGGATGCTTCAACCCATTATGACATTAAGATTCAGGCGACCCGGCTGCTGTTAGAGCATGCGGACAGTACCTTTATCACACCGGTATTCAACGGTTCCGCATCTCTCCGTGATGCGGCTGGACAGCTTGTGGAAAATACGGTGAAATCTGTTCGAAGAGGGCAGACAGTGGATGATGCGTATATCGGAAAGCTTTACAGCGATATGATTTCCCTGTACCGTCTGGATCAGATCGGTCATTCAACCGGAGTTGCTTCGGAGAAAATGGACTTGGGGAAATTGCCGAAAACGTCGGTCATTTTGCTCTCGACGCTGGGAATTGCATGGCTTCTGATCATTTTGTACATCGGTATTCAATTGGTAAGAAGAAAAAGAAATTATCGTTAGGGCTATTGATTTCTGAAGTATTTCGAGTATAATTAGTGTCTGCTGATTAACAAAAATACAGCCTAAAACCATTGCTTTTACTGCATTCTTCCGCCATGTATGGTAAAATAAATTGTAAAGAAATCGAATTCCATGATTCGATTTTTGCGCAAATATTTTGAAAACAAC
>JAGANL010000008.1 GCA_017624235.1 Lachnospiraceae bacterium
AGGCCTTAGACAGGGAGGATACTTTAAAATTACCGCCCGGCATCCCTCATCAGTCACAGGAAATGGTTCCGAAGAGCCATTTCCTGTGACAGCTTCCCCCCGGGGGAAGCCTTTGTTTGCGCCACCGTAAGTGCGATGCAACACCCCGACAAATCGCAATTTGAAGCAGTCACAGTCGAGCACAATCAGGATGCGTACGTCAGGCACCAGGGTGCGTAACGAATTGGCCGCCGGTCCATACCGGCCGATAAATCGAAATATGAGGCAGTCATATTATACGCTTGCCGCATAGCATAGTAAGAGGTGATGGATATGGAAGAAATGGAGCAGCGGGTCTGGCAGCGGGTGATGAATCCGGCGGAGAATGTGCTTTCGGAGGCGAAGACCCTGATCCCGGAGTCCCAGGCGTTGGCTTCCGGGTTCGGGATGCTGGCGAAGAATTCCCGGGAGGACCGGAAGGCTCTGCTGAAGGAGCTGTACCGGGAGGAACAGGGGATCCTGCACACCCTGAGGGGAATTTGCCGTCTCCAGGGCCAGCCGGTATCACTGCGCTTTCCCACGGCTCTCAGGGAGCCGGAGGGGAGGATATTGGAAAAGAGCTATTACAAATGCCTGCATCTGCGCCGGGAGTACCTGGCCCGCTCTGCCGCCGGAGAATTCGCCCAGGCATATGGGATTCTGGCAGACCGGGCCGGGGAGCAGAGCGCAAGGATCCTCCGGCTGCTGGGGATGCTGTGAAAAAGGAAGCATTGTGGGCTGCGGGAATTATGAAATATGCAGAAATCAATGGCAGGCATCGAAAATCACTTGCATTTTTATGGGAAATATTGTATCTTATCCATGAAGAGAACAATTACCATCTCCCCACCGGGGAAGAAAGAATGAGGTTTATTATATGCAGAAATTCAGCTACAGAATCGAAAAGGATTTTGCTATCCACTTTGGCCCCGCCGGCCGTCTGGCTAACCTGGCCAAGCAGTACCCCGACACCACCGCTATCCTGAAGATGGGCACCCGCAGTGCCAACCTGTCCCAGCCCATGAAGGTTGCCACCCTGGGCATCCGCAAGGATGACGTTGTTGTGGTCACCACCGAAGGCCCCTCCGAAGTGGAGCTGGCAGACGTCCTGTACCAGTACTTCGAGGCTGCCCTGTAAGCAGCAGCAAAAATGCAAGCCCTCAGCCTCAACCGGCTGAGGGCTTTTTTGTCCGGATGCTTTGCTGCAGCAGCGGATGTTATCCGCCAATACACATACCTACTGCAGGGTCCAACCTCCGGGGTTACGGTCTGATCCACCACGATCCCAAAACGATGGATTCTCCCCTAATTTCCCATAAATTTCTACTATACGCATCCAAAGGTCGAGGGATCGAGGGTCAAACGCTCCATAATCTCTCTTTGCGTTTTGGTAGGCGGATTCAGCAGTCGGCAGTTGTTTTCATGATGCACCGAATGGATCAGCTTCACCTTATCCAGCTCCAGCAGTATCTTTTGAAACGTGAATTTGTGTTCGCTCATATACTCGCTTAGCTGGTTTTGCATATAGGTTCGGACGATCAGCGCAATGAATGCTGTAAACATTTTTCCTTCGGCCACTTCGTCGCTCTGCACATACAGTCTTCTCATATCAATGTCATTCTTCAGATTGTCAAAACTTTTTTCAACTACATCACGGCGGCGGTAAATCTCCAGGATCTGCGCCGTCGTTTTCTTAAAGTCCGTTTCCCCTATCAGGAAGAAGCCGCACCTGGATAATGCCTTGTTTATCGCTTCCATGTTACGTCGGTATCCCAGTCCCCCGTTTTTTGTCCGGTTAATATAGAAATACCGGTCATAATGTAATTTCCGGTCCGGAGGCACTTCCATCTGGGACAGTTCCTTCTCCTGCCGCTCTATTTCTTCATACAGCCGTTCGCTTTCCGCGGTTGCCTTATAGGGATCATAGTACAAGTGTACACGCATCCGGTATCCGTTTTCTGTTACTTCATACGCTTTTCCATAGGGCTTTCCTTTACCAAGATAACACTCTGCCTGGTTTACCACTTCCCCACGGTGCTTATCGATCAATTCCATGCAAAACTTCATATGCCCTGGTATTGCAATAATAAACCGGCATCCTTTCTGCACCAGATACTGCATATTTTCTGAGGAATAAAATCCACGGTCCATAACAAACCGTGTTTTTCGGCTGGAGATCACCTCATTGTCCTCAGTCATATATTTCAAATGCGCTTTATCCGGAATGCTTCCGGGATATACCCGGTAATACAAGGGCAGTCTGCTTTCTTCGCCAAAATACATTCCCATATTGATCTGAGGCAGCTTTTCTTTATCCCGGTTGTATCCCCATTCCAGGTTTTCCATATTCTTTCCATAGGAGGAAATGGATGTCACATCATAAGCCAAATACTCTGTATTCTTTTTCCGTTTCATCCAGTCGTTAAAAAAGCAGATGCGTTCATTTTCCGTGATCCCGCTAAACAGTCTGCTTATCCCTGCACTGGTCAAATGCCTTCCTCCAAAGGTTATCGTTTCCTCTGCCCAGTCCGGTAAATAATACATTACATTACCACGCAGCATCATGTAATGGGATACCGTCAGTATCTCCTTTGCCCGGTCCTCTCCGAAATGGTCTTCCAGCAGCTTCCGCAGCCCCAAAAGCTCGCTGATTCCTGAAAATGCCGCATATGTCCCACAGCTGCGAACAAACGCAGGAAGTTCCATTTGCTTTCTCTTTTCTACATACTCGTAATAATTCCGGTTCGGGATCAGCATACCGGTTTCAGGATCTTCTTTTCCGATTGAAACCCGCTCGCTGGTAGGCTTTCCTTTTTCATTCCGGTATGCCCGAATTGTATACTGTACATATACCACACCGTTCTTCTTCGCCCGTACACAATGTGCAGGCATTTCTACCAGAACGTCTTTATTTAGTGCCATGTATATCACACACTTTCTTTCTAACGTATAGTATTATTCTACTATACTTCGCAAGAAAAATCAAGTCAAAAAGTTCTGAAATACTCACATTTTCAGAGATTTTTGACCTGTTTAATCGTGATTCCGTTCCTGTAGGCAGAATTTCAGGGAATTTAGGTTCTACCAGAACGTCTTTATTTAGTGCCATGTATATCACACACTTTCTTTCTAACGTATAGTATTATTCTACTATACTTCGTAA